>JBBDWJ010000044.1:0-49137 GCA_040902925.1 Bryobacterales bacterium
GGCAACCCTGCTTCTTTATCTTAATCCGATGACGCCGCGAGGTGAAGGGGGTGAGAGTTCCGCGAGGGGAGAGATGATGTGGGTTTCGAGGGGGCGAGACGGCGTGCGGACTGGGTGGTTTGGGTGCGCTTTGATGATTTGCGAAGAGACTGGCGGGGCCCTCGGCCAGGACAGGCGGGAGCGCCTGTCGCTACTTGAGGGGCCGGCGTCCCAACTCGAGAATCGCGTCTCTTGCCTGGTCCATGAGACGCTTGGCGTCGCGCTGATTGAGGCCAGCGGTGGGAATTGGCTTTCCGACGCGCAACTCGGCCCGCCCCGGACGCAACTCCATCGAATTCGGCGGCAGGATGTCGCGCGTGCCGACAATCGCCATGGGGACGATCGGCACGCCCGCCCGAATCGCGATGTAGCCCGCGCCGGGCTTGAAGCGGCGCATGCGGTCCTCGCGCGTGCGGCCGCCTTCGGGGAAGATCAGGATCGAAAAACCCTGCTGGATCTTCTCGGCCGCCTGCTGGATGTTACGCGCCGCCGCGCGCGGGTTTTCGCGATTCACGGGCAGGTGGCCGGCGCGGTTCAGATGCCAGCCCAAAAAGGGAATCTTCCACAAGCCGTGCCGCGCCAGGATGCGAAACTCGCGGGGCATGCGGCCGAACATCAGCGGCGTGTCGATGAGGCTGAAATGGTTGGAGCAGAACACGTAATCGCGGCTCGGATCGAGTTTCTCGGCGCCCACGACGTCGACCTTAACGCCGCAGATGCCGAGGACCATGCGAGCCCATCGCACCGCGACGCGGTGCTGCAGGCGCCCGGTCGCGTCGAATAGGGACGACAACAGTGAGATCGTGCCCATCCCTACGACCGAAAGGCCGATCAACGGGCACATCCACAAAACCGAACGAAGCAATCCGAACAACGACCTCATTCGATGGGTTTGGCTAGGGGCGATTCCTTTTCACGAGCGTCGTAGTTTACTGGTTCCGGCGTCAATTCCTCAAGCTCGGGACGCCGTGAGCGGCGCTTTCGTGCGGGCTCTAGCTTGGGCTAAGAGGCAGGCAACATGCCTGCCCCACGTGCTGCCCGTTACACGGGTAGCGATTCCACCGATTGCAGCAGCCCTAACGCCTCACCCACCAGGAACACCGAGCCGGCGATCACGATCAAGTCCTCGGGGCCGGCCTCGCGCTGAGCCCTTTCCATCGCGCGCGCCAACGCCGTCTCGACGACAATCTGGTCGTGGTGATGATCGGCGATGCTAAGCAGCGTCTCCGGGCTCGCCGAACGCGCTACGTTGGCGCGGGTCAGGATGACGCGGCCGGCACATGGAAAAAGCAGCCCCGCCACTTCGTCGATTGCCTTGTCGCGCGACGCGCCGTAGATCAAATGGATGCGCCTTCCGCGGCGGTGCTTTTGCAGGAATGACGCCAGCACCCGCGCGCCGGCCGGATTGTGCGCCGCATCGAGCAAAATCTCGGGACGGCTGCCGAAGCTCTGCAGCCGCCCGGGCCAGGCCACCGACGCCAGTCCCGCGGCGATCGCCGCGGCGGGTACATCGAGCGCATCGAGGGCCGCGGCTGCCGCCAGCGCGTTTTCAACCTGGTGCTCGCCGGCCAGCGCCAGCCGCACCTCGAAGCCGGGGCCGTTGGACCGGCGCGCGGTGAAGCGGTAGCGACCCTGCTCATCGGAGAGGTTTTCCGCGCGCCAGTCGATACCGGTACGCGCCACGGGCACGCCCAATTCCGCCGCGCGGGCCGTGAGTACCTCCTCCGCGCGCTCGCTTTGCGATGCGAAGACCGCTTTGCAGCCGGGCTTAAGGATGCCGGCCTTTTCCGCGGCGATCGAAGCCGCGCTCTTGCCCAGAAACGCCTCGTGGTCGAAGGCGATGGGCGTGATGACGGCCACTTCAGGCGTAACCACATTGGTGGCGTCAAGCCGCCCACCTAGCCCCACCTCGATGATGCCCCACGCGACGCCGGCTTGGCGAAAGCCGCAGAACGCCGCCGCGGTCACGGACTCGAAGAACGTCGGATGACCCTGGCGGCCTTTTTTCGCCGCCAGCCATTCGTTCGCCGCCCGCACCTCGGCCACCGCCGACGCGAATAACTCATCGCTGCCGTCGGAGCCATTGATCTTCAACCGTTCGTTGAAACGCATCAGGTGCGGCGAGGTGTAGAGGCCCGTTGAATGCCCGGCCGCGCGTAGCCCGGCCTCGATCATCGCCGCGGTCGAGCCCTTGCCGTTGGTGCCGGCGACGTGGACAACTCGATAGGCACGGTGAGGATTCCCTAACCGGGCGAGCAGCGCTTCCATGCGATGGAGGCCAAAATCCGATCCGCGAATGTCGCCGAGCAGCGACATCAGGTAACGGACAGCGTCCGGGTAGGTCATGCAGCGGGGCCGCGGAAGAAATTGTAGGCTTGGACGAGGTAGTCCTTCATCTCGGGGCGGGGCACCACGGCGTCGAGCATGCCGTGCTGCAGCAGGAACTCGCTGCGCTGAAAACCCTTGGGCAGTTTTTGGCGGATCGTTTGCTCGATGACGCGCGGTCCGGCGAAACCGATCAGCGCTCCGGGTTCGCCGATATTGAGATCGCCCAGCATGGCGAAACTCGCGGTGACGCCGCCAGTGGTGGGGTCGGTCAGCACGCTGATGTAGGGCAGCCTGGCGTCGCTGAGCTTTGCCAGGGCCGCGGAGATCTTCGCCATCTGCACCAGGCTGACCGCGCCTTCCATCATGCGCGCGCCGCCGGAGGCCGAGACGATCGTGATCGGCACTTTGCGATCGATCGCCCGCTCGATGGCCCGCGTCACCTTTTCGCCGACGACCGCGCCCATACTGCCGCCGATGAAGCGGTATTCCATGGCGCAAATGACGGTCGGATGGCCACCCATCCTGCCCGCCGCGCTGATGACGGCGTCTTTCAAGCCGGTGCTCGCGGCGGCCTTTTCGAGGCGCTCGCGATAGGGTTTCTGATCGACGAAATGCAGCGCGTCGTTCGACTTCAGGTCCGTGTCAAACTCTTCCCACGGCCCGTCGTCAAACAACAGCTCCAGCCGCGAGCGGGCATCGATCTTGAAATGAAACCCGCACTTGGTGCAGACCAATTCGTTCGCTTCAAGATCTTTTTTCCAGATTATGGCGCGGCAGGAATCGCACTTGATCCAGAGACCCTCGGTACGCACCTTTTTGGGCTCGGGCTGTGGTTCGGACTCGCCTTGTCTTCGAAACCAGGCCATGGGGGGAACGCCCGGAACAGGGTCGGGCTGCTCTCTATGCTCCGATATTGCCCGGCGAAGAGCAAGCCCCGCGCGGAAGGCGCGGCCCGCCCTTGGCGGGGAACCAAACCCGCTGGCGCGGTGTCTATAGGCGGCAGTCAGGAACGCGATCTCGACCTTTCGAACGAAAACTCCGCGCGGTCTTCTCGTTCGCTCGCAAAACGAACGAAAGGACAGACGAATGTTCAAGGATAGTTTTCTCGACGACCGCGCGGAGTCGCGACGGCCGTGGACAGTTGCTGTTTCCCTGTTGGCGCAAAGCCTGGCGATCGCTCTCGTGGCGCTGGCTTCGCTGCTGACCGCGGGCGACCTCCCTGCCGGGCAATGGATGGCTCATCTGCTTGCGCCGCCTCCGATGCCGCCGGCTGCCGCGCCTCCCGAGCCTGCGCGAACGGCGCCAGCAGCGGCTCTCTTGCAGCGCTTTGATGAGAGCACTCTGCTGACGCCGGCGGCGATCCCGGAGGAAATCGCGATGGTTGTCGATCCGCCGTCGCGGGCGCCCAGCGTTCCAGGTATTCCCGGCGTCGCATCCGTGCCGGGGACGGCGGGCGGCGTCGCGCATTGCGTGCTCGCGCAACTGGCGGCGGTTCGCGTGGCGCCTCCCCCGCCGGCGAAGCCTGAGCCAGCGCCTCAAAAATCGCAAGAGCCGGTGCGGGTCAGCAGCGATCTGCAGGCGGCGCGGCTGATTCACAAGGTGGCGCCTGTTTACCCGGAGCTGGCGATTCGAACACGGGTCAGCGGGGTCGTACGGCTGGAAGCAATCATCGGAGAAGACGGCGTGATTCGCCAGCTTCGCGTTCTCAGCGGGCACCCGCTGCTCGTGCCCAACGCTCGCGACGCCGTGAGCCGCTGGCGCTACCGCCCGACGCTTCTCGGCGGAGTGGCGGTTCCGGTAGTGACCCTCATCGATGTGAACTTCACGCTGGCCCGGTAGCCGCGCAGAACCGGTAGCCGCACAGGCCCAGTAGCCGCGCAGGCCGGCACGCGCGCACAATGAGCGCCGGCAGAATGAGCGCCGGCAGGTCGCGCGGCCCCGTTTTTTTCGGGAGGACATCCTGCGGCAGGCGGGCGAGCGCTGTCCGCGGGCCGGCGTTCACAATTGCTTGAGCAGTTTCACCGCTTCGTCGAAGCGCGGGAACTTGCGCTCGTCGGCCTTGAATGCCGCGGTGTGGACGCAGCGGCGCAAGGTGCGGTACTCGGCGGGATACTTCAGGTGCAGCATCTCGTGGTAGAGGATGTACTCGACCAGGAACCGCGGCGCCTGCGGGCGATCGAAGATCCGGCTGATGACGATGGTGTTGTGGGCGGGGTCCCAATGGCCCAGCATGCGGCGCGAAACCCGTGGGCTCCAGGTTAGTTGCGGCTCCGCCAGCAGTCCGTCGAACAAGCGCGTGTTGAGATCCTGAAACATCGCCTCGAGGTCGAAGACGCGGCCCTGGGCCGAAGTGATCTGCTTGCGCCCGCGCAGCTGCCGCAGCAACAGCGCCTTGTGGCGGATATCGGCGCGGTTCACAAACAGCCGGTAACGATGGCTGTACTGTTTTGGAATTGGCTTGCGGTAGAGCTTGGCGACCAGGATGTAGGCGAGCGCTTCCCGCACGGGAGCGGGCGCGCCCTCGAACACGTCGCTCATTCGCACGCGCACGTGGGTCCGCTCCGCGTTGAGCCGGATCGTGCTGTCGATGTTGGCGTAAGGATAGAACCGGACGGAGAACTCCGGGGCCGCCGTGCGAGGCCGCAACTCGCGAAATACGCGTCCGAAGATCTCCTCGACCGGCTCAAACAGCAACGAGGTCTGCATCACGACGGTGCTTCCTAGTCTAACCTGGGCACACCACGGCGGAAGACAACGCCGCAGGGCACGTACGCGTACCGTAGCGGCCCCTGGCGGGATGATCGAGCCGGGTGTGTTGCGGTGGTGAAGATGCGTTCTCCGGCGAACCGGCGGCGGCCTTCGCACCTGCGGACACCAACGCCACCGCCATCCAAAACAGTGCCCGGCTGATTTGACGTATCATAGAGAATTCCTGATTTCGCGTACCCCGACGCTCGCTCCCAAAGCCTGCCGGATTCTATTGAAACTAATCCACGCATGCCCCCACGTCTTACGCCCAAGTCGAAGGTTCTTCGGCCTCGCAACGTCAAAATTACCTCGGTTGGTTGCTACGTACCACCAAAAACGCTGACCAACGCCGACCTCGAGGCGTTAGTCGAAACCAACGATGAGTGGATCGTCTCGCGGACCGGCATCCGCAGCCGGCATATCGCCGGGGACGAAATGGCGACCTCGGATCTGGCCGTGGAGGCCGCCCGGGTCGCGCTCGATCAACGCAATCTCACTGGCGACGACGTGGAAACGATCATCGTCTGCACGGTGACCCCCGATATGCTGTTCCCCTCGACGGCCTGCCTGGTCCAGGACCGCCTTGGCGCCAAGCAGGCTTGGGGTTTCGACCTGGTAGCCGCCTGCTCCGGCTTGCTGTACGGGCTCACGACCGGCTGCCAGCTCATTGCCAGCGGCTCGCAGGAGCGCGTGCTGGTGATCGGCGCCGATACGATGTCGCGAATCGTTGACTACAAGGACCGCGCCACCTGTGTACTGTTCGGGGACGGCGCGGGAGCCATGGTGCTCGAGCCCTCCGACAGTGAAGACGAGGGCTTGCTGGATTTCTATCACGAGGTGGACGGCTCAGGCGGCCACTTTCTCTACATGCCGGCGGGGGGCAGCCGCCTGCCCGCTACTTGCGACACCATCGAAAAACGGCAGCACTTCGTCCATCAGGACGGCCAGCAGGTTTTTAAATACGCCGTGCGGAAGATGCACGAGATCTGCACCACGCTGCTCGAGCGCAACGGATACACGACCGATGACGTGGACGTGATGATCCCCCACCAGGCCAACGCCCGCATCATCAGCGCCGTTGCGGAGCGGCTAGGCATTCCGCTCGAGAAAACCATCATCAACATCGACCGCTTCGGCAACACCACCGGCGGGACCATTCCGCTGGCCACCCGCGACGCCATCCAGTGCGGCAAGCTCAAAAAGGGCGACCTGGTGCTGATGGTGGCGGTAGGCGCGGGGTTGACAGCCGGCGGGGCGCTTTGGCGTTGGGCGTATTAGCCGGGTCGACGGCGCTTGCAGGGTCCCATATAATAAGGTGTAGGGAAGCCGGGCTCACCTCGGTGGTGGCGCCGGCAGCCCAAACCAGCCTCCCGTCAGGCGTGACCCAGGAGAGAATAACGTTATGATTCAGCTCACCGAGAAAGCGATTACGAAAGTCAGCGAGATTATGGGGCAACAAGACCCCAAGCCCACGGCGCTGCGGATCTCGGTTGTCGGCGGCGGTTGCTCGGGCTTCCAGTATTCGATGGCCTTCGAGAACAACCAGTTGCCGCTGGACAAGGTCTACAAGTTCGACGGCGGGCTGAGGGTGTTCGTCGATCAGGCCAGTATGCTCTACCTCGACAATTGCCGTGTGGACTACGTCGAGTCGATGGAAGGCGCCGGCTTCAAGTTCGAGAACCCCAACGTGACATCCACGTGCGGTTGCGGCAGCTCGTTCCAGGCTTAACTTTTTGCTCCTTTGAATTCCTCGCGGCGCGGACTGCCGGTCCGCGCCGTTTCCATTATGTCTTCTCGCCAGGAGTGGGACGAGCGCTTCCGCAGCGGCAGCCACGGCGATCCCACGGCCGATTCTTTCCTCGATGTATCCCGCAAGCACTGGGAGCTATTGCCGCGGCATGACGCGGAAGTGAAACCCGCCGCTCTTGACGTGGCTTGCGGCGCGGGCCGTCATGCCGTTGCGCTCGCCGAGGGTGGCTTTGCGGTAACGGCTGTTGATTTTTCGAGCGAGGGGCTGCGGAAAGGCGAAGCAGCCGCTCGCCAGCGCGGGGTCCCCGTCGATTGGGTCGAGCGTGACCTCGAACTCGCCGGCGCCGACTTGGGAGAGGGTCTTTACGATCTTGTTGTTGTTTTCTTCTTCCTTCATCGCCCGCTGTTTCCCGTCTTGCGACGCTGTTTGAAGCGCGGCGGCGTGGTCGTTTACAAGACTTTTTCTGTCGATCAGCTTCGCTATGCGGAGCGCCCTAGTCATCGGAGGTATCTGCTCGAGCACAACGAGTTGCTCCGCGCGTTTGCGGGTTTCCGCGTGCTAGTCTACGAGGAACAATGGGAAGGCAGTGGCACTGCCGCTCTCGTTGCGCAAAAGCCATGAAAATCGCGCTGGGACAGATCAACCCCACCGTCGGCGACCTCGCCAACAACGTCAATTTGATGATCGATTTCAGCCGCCGGGCCGCCGCGGCCGGCGCCGATCTGATCGTATTTCCCGAGCTGGCGTTGAGCGGATATCCGCCCCAGGACCTGGTGGAGATCGCGGCTTACCTCAAACGCAACCAGGAAGAACTGGAGCGGCTGGCCGGTGAATCGGCCGGCCTTGGGATCGACATCGTTACAGGATACGTTGGGCGGGCGGAACCGGCCGCGCGCCAGAACGCCACCAACTCGCTGGCCTATCTTTCGAAAGGCCGCATTGCGTTCACGCAGGATAAATTGCTGCTGCCCACCTATGACGTTTTTGACGAGTGGCGCTATTTCGCCCCTGCCGACGGCCAGAAGGTCTATGAAACCCATGGCAAACGCTTAGCGCTGACCATTTGCGAGGACGTTTGGAATGACAAACAGTTCTGGCCGCGCCCACGTTATCAGCGTGACCCGGTCGAGGAGCTTGCCGCGCAGGGAATGGATGTTTTGATCAATATTTCCGCGTCGCCCTATCATCAGGGCAAGCGCAAGCTGCGGCGCGATATGATCCAGGCGATTGCGCGACGGCAGAAAGTTCCGGTCGTGATGGTCAACCAAGCCGGCGGCAACGACCAGTTGGTTTTTGACGGCTCCAGTTTCGCGATCGGGCCCGACGGCCAGGTCTGCGCGGTCGCGAAATCGTTTGAGGACGACCTGGTTTTTTACGATACCGGGACGGGCGCGGGCGACAGGCATGAAACCCATGGCGACGAGTGCGATGCGACCTACGACGCGCTGGTGCTCGGCACGCGTGACTACTTCCGAAAATGCGGCTTCACGAAAGCGATTCTGGGGCTGAGCGGAGGCGTCGACTCCTCGCTGACCGCGGTGATCGCCGTCGATGCGGTCGGCGCCGAAAACGTCATTGGCATCGCCATGCCGGGGCCGTATTCGTCGGAGGGCAGCGTCACGGATGCGCGCCACCTTGCGGAACGGCTCGGCATCCGGTTCGAAATCATTGGTATTAATAATACTTACCAGGCGTTCATCAAGACGCTCGAACCGGTCTTTCAGGGTTTGAAACCTGACACCACGGAAGAAAATCTTCAGGCGCGCCTGCGGGGCAACACTTTGATGGCGTTGTCGAACAAATTCGGGGCGCTCGTGCTGACCACAGGCAATAAGAGCGAGCTGGCCGTGGGGTATTGCACGCTCTATGGCGACATGGTGGGCGGGCTGGCCGTGATCAGCGACGTTCCCAAGACGCTCGTCTATCCGCTGTCTCGCGTCGCCAACCGCCGCCATCCCAACGCGATTCCAGAGACCGTATTCACCAAGCCGCCCTCGGCCGAGCTGCGGCCCGACCAGAAAGACAGCGACTCGCTGCCGGAATACGATGTGCTTGACCCGATCCTGAAACGCTACATCGAAGACTATGAGGAACCGGCGGTCATCGCGGAGGAACTCAGCGTCCCGATCGAGCTGGTGCGCGACGTGACGCGCCTGGTCGAGCGCAACGAGTACAAACGTAAGCAGGCGGCGCCGGGGATACGGGTCACCTCGAAGGCGTTTGGTATTGGGCGGCGGTTTCCGATTGCGCAGCGGTTTACGCGCTAGAAAATAGCGCCGAGCGACCCATCAGCTCCGGAGGATCCGTTTTGATTCGACAGCTCGCCCGGCCACGGATCATTTTGCTCCTGAGTGTTCTGTGGCTTTCGTGGTTGGGTGGGCGTTCCTTGGCGCAACAGCGCGCAGAGCAGTCCGCACGCATCCATCCCGGGCCGCAATCCGATGGCAGTATTTTGCTTCCGACTGGCTGGTCGATCTCGCCCGCCGGCAAGCAGATCCCGCTGAGCACGATGCCGATGGCGGCGGTGCTCTCGCCCGACGACCGCTATCTACTGGTGCTGAACGGCGGTTTCCTGCCGCCGACGATCAGCGTGATCGACCTTCAGACCGAGACGGAAACCGGCCGCGTCGCGGTCAAAGATGCCTGGCATGGCATCACCTTCAACAAAGCAGGCGATAAAGTGTACGTTGGCGGCGGCTCGGAGGCGAGTGTTTTTGAATTCGGGTTCCAAGCGGGAAAGCTGACCCCGCAGCGCGTGTTCCCGGTCGTAGCGGCGCAGCGGAAAACGCCGTCCGACCACGTGGGTGACATTCTCCTCGACGCAGAGGGGCGCTATCTTTACACAGCTAATCTTTTCCGCGATTCCATTACTGTCTTGAACGCGCAAACCGGCATTGTAGTGCGCGAGTTTCCCACCGGACGGCGCCCTTACCGTTTAATCCTTGGGCCGGGAGGAAAGACTCTCCTCGTCAGCCACTGGGGAGAGGCTTCGATCGGTGTGTATGACCTTGCGGACGGCCGGCTCCTCGAACGAGTCCCCGTGGGGCTGCATCCCACGGACATGGTACTGCAGCCTTGGCAGCGCGAAGCGGCCGCGGACGACCAGCCGGCGTTGGTCGCCCGTTTGTTCGTGGCTGCCGCCGGTACGAATAGTGTGTTCGTACTGGGGCTGACCGAGTCGCCGCGATTCTTTCCGCTGGAGCGGATACCGGTTGGGCCCACGCCGAATGCACCTGCGGGCTCGATGCCCACGGCGCTGGCATTGCGCCGCGACGGGGCTTGGCTCTACACGGTTGTATCGGGCAACAACGCGATCGTCGTTGCAGATATTTCCGAGGAGCGCTCGGAGTTGCTGGGAGCCATCCCGACCGGTTGGTTTCCTACTGCCGCCGTGCCCCTCAGAGACGGGCGTCTGCTTTATCTAAACGGCAAGGGTGATGGCTCGAAGCCCGCGCCCCGGGGACCTGACCCGACGCGTCGTGGTGAAGAACAACAGTACGTCGCTTCGCTACAGTTGGGTTCGCTTGGCATCTTGCCGCCTCTCAACGGCGAGCGGATCGTGCGGCTCACCGACCGCGTCATCGCCAACACGCTTTACGATGACAGTGCGATGACCCCGGCGGCTGCCCCTGTGGGTAGCCCGGTGCCGAGCCGTCCTGGCGACGCCTCTCCGATTCGGCATGTCATCTACGTCGTCAAGGAAAACCGTACGTTCGATCAAGTTCTGGGCGACTTCAAGGGAGCAAAAGGCGACCCGGGCCTGGTTGTTTTCGGTGAAGATGTCGCCCCCAACCACCGCAAGCTCGCCCGGGAATTTACACTTCTCGACAATTTCTACACGGCGGGCGACGTCAGCGCCGACGGGCAAAACTGGACTTTCGGCGCGCTCGCCAACGACTTCGTCGAGAAGCTTTGGCCCAGCTATTATGGCCGGCGCCGCGGCGTTTACGATTTCGAGGGCGGCGAGCCGGCGGCGCTTCCTCCCGCTGGTTATCTGTGGACCAATGCGCGGGCCGCGGGGCTGGCGGTGCGGAGCTACGGCGTATGGACCCAGCCCGCACAGTCGCGCGGCTCCGCCAGCGTCAAGGATCCCGGATTGGTTGCCGATAGCGACGCGAGCTTTCCACCGTTCGACCTCGACACGCCGGAGCAGGCGCGCGTCGACGAATTTCTCCGCGAACTCGGCGAGTACGAAACCAAGGGCGAACTGCCGCGGCTGATGCTCGTCCGCCTGCCGAACGACCACACGGCGGGACGCGCTCCCGGCAAGCCGACCGCCTTGGCCATGATGGCCGAGCATGATTACGCGCTGGGCCGCCTGGTTGAAGGCGTCAGCAAAAGTAAATTCTGGCCGCAGACCGCGATTTTCATCGTCGAGGACGATGCCCAGGACGGCGCCGACCATGTAGATTCGCACCGCTCACCCGCGTTCGTCGTCAGCCCTTACGCACGGCGGGGTTTCGTTGACAACACGTTCTATTCGACGCCGTCGGTTTTGCGAACGATCGAACTGATTCTGGGCCTACGTCCCATGACGCAGTTCGATGCGGCGGCCACGCCGCTTTCGGCCGTGTTTACTAGCGACGTCAATGCGACGCCTTACGAGGCCGTTCGGCCCAGGCAGGGCTTTGATCAAAAGAACCCGGACGGAGAAGGCGGGTTGCCACGGCGCGTCGAAGCGCGACCGCGTCCTGAATCGCGAGCCCGGATCGCATGGCACCCTTCCCAACAACGCCAGCCCGTGACGGTGCTGCCGTAACCGATAGCCAGCAGTGCCGTGATCCTTACGGCACGATGGCGGCCGCCACGCGGCGAGCCAGGGCTAACCCGGTCAAGACCGGATTCGCCGAGCCAACCGTCGGAAAGATCGATTGATCGCAGGCGTACGCGTTTTGAATGTGGTGAAAGCGGCCGTTCGTGTTGGTTACAGAACTCGATGCGTCGCCGCCCATCCACAGCGTGCCGGATTCGTGATAGGTCGTTCCCAGTCCGCGGTGCCACTCGGGGAACGGGCGGTTCAAAGGGTACGGCTGCGTTTGCCACGTTCCGTCGTAGAAATACTCGATGTTTGACGCCTGGCCCGCGACAGCCTGCGCCAAGGCCAAAGTTGCCTGGTCCATGTCGTTCCAGAGCTGTACATCCGCCGCTCTCAGACCAAACTGCACCCACGCCCGCTGGACACCGAACTCGTCAAAGTCGTGGCTCAAGTTGATCCAGCTATTGCCGTTGGGTACCGGCGTGTTCCTATCGCCCTGAATCTCTCCAACGCCGCGCAAAGTGACCGTGATGAAGTCGGCGTCCTGGCTCGCCAGCAGATCCAGCCTCTCGTCGATATCCGGAATCATGCGAAACAGCAATTCCTCGGAAAATCCTTTTCGGCTTGCTGAGGCCGTTACCTGAATGTGAAAGCGACCCTGACCGCTTGTGCCGCGCACCAGCAGGGCCGCCGTTTCCAAGTCCGCGGGCAAGGGCCCAAAGGCCGTGCGCTTGATCCGCACCGTAAAATCGCTGCGCAAATGCGCCATTAAATTACGGCCCATCAGAGGACTGGGAAACGACAACAGAGCCAATCGGGTGGACTCGATAGCGCTGGCGCACAAAACTACGGCACAGTTTGGCGCAATGTTGAGGAAATGGCGCTGACCTTGGACACCCACTTCGAGTGTCGTGACGACACCCTGAGCGGTGTGAAGCTTGACAACGTGAGCCCGGGGAACGAGAAAAAGGCGGCGTTGGGAATCATCCAGGTTGGAGTTGGCGGCGTCCTGGCGAATGGCGTCGGCCAGAATCGGTGCGCTGCTGAACTTGTCGAAGCTGAACAGGCCCGATGCCGGCGGCTCCCCCTGTACGGCGAGCGGCGCTTCTTCGACCGCCGCAAGGTTGGACACCGTCGGGGCCACCTGCTGGAATCGTTGCATGAGGGTCTGAAACAGGGCCCCCGAAATGAAGTCCGTCGTCGGCAGAACTCCTGTTTCGTCCTCGACTGTCGGGTACGTGCTCTGGACGTGCTGGGCGACAACCGGCGGCCATTGGATGAGATCGGCGGATGTTAGCCGCGGGCACCAGCCGCCCCAGTAAAGTGACTTGCCGCCCACGCAATAGGCCAGGCCGGGGTAATGATCGAATCCTCGCCACGGGATGCCCCAGACAACGTCGCGGGCCTTGCCGGAGTCTTGGTAGGGGTGGATCGCGCTCGGCACGTTCAGGCCGATTCTTGCCAGATTCTGTACATGCTCGGAAACCAGGAAAGGTCCCGCCTCTAGGACCAAAACGCGAAAGTTGCCGGCGGCGCTTCTTTGAAATAACGACTCGGCCAAATAGGCGCCATACATTCCCGAGCCGATGACCACGGCCCCGAAAGCAGGACCTCCGTTCTGGGTAGCCTCCTGCCAGGTGCTGCAGAGATACCGCCCCAGGGCGTCGGCGGAGAATTCGGTGTTCTGGATGTCGGCCAACTCCGATGAGTTGACCAGCTTTGGTAGATTGTTCATGTTGGTTCCCCTTTCTTCCGGGAGAAACACGGCCACGCGCATCCCATGCGATGACCCGACACTGGCCTCCAAAAACACTAAAACTTCCAGGATTCGACTGACTTATAGCACGCCCGCAACCCCTTCGTGTTACAAGGGGATCTTCGAATCCCGCATAATGGGTAACTTGTGCCCGCGATCAACATTGCAATCATCGGTTTAGGCAACGTCGGCGGCGGCACGCTGCGCATTCTCGCCGATAACAGCCGCCTGATCGAGCGCAAGCTCGGTTTTCCTTTGGTGGTGAAGGCGATTTGCGCCCGCCGTGTGCTTTCCGAGCCTCCCGAGATCGTCGAGCGCTTCCCTGACGCTTTGCGCACCGCCGATTGGCGGGAAGCTGTCGAACATCCCGAGGTGCAGGTTGTCGCCGAGCTTGTAGGCGGCACCACGGTCGCCGCCGAGATTGTCGAAACCGCTATCGGGCGGGGCAAATCGATTGTCACGGCCAACAAAGAGTTAATGGCCGAGCGCGGCGCTGAGATTTGGGATCAAGCGATCAAGGCGCGCATCTGCCTGTCGATGGAAGCAAGCGTGGCCGGCGGCATACCGATTCATGCCGTGCTGCGCGAGGGGATTTCGGGCGACCGCGTCGAGTCGATGATGGGCATCCTCAACGGGACGTGCAATTACATTCTCACCGAGATGGAGCGGCGCGGTGAACCCCTCGATGTGATCTTGACCGAGGCGCAACAACTCGGCTACGCCGAGGCCGATCCGACGGCCGATATCGATGGCTATGACGCCCGCTCGAAACTCGCGCTGCTCGCGGCGCTGGCTTTCGGCGTACGGGTGCATCCGTCCGATATTTACGTCGAAGGCATCCGGCAGATCCGCCCGATCGATTTTGCCTATGCCGACCGGCTCGGCCATACCGTGCGGCTGATCGCTTCGGCCGAGCAGGATCTTGAAGGGCTGCGGCTTTCGGTACGCCCGGCGCTGGTGCGCAAGGACACCATCCTGGCGAGCGTGACGGGCTCTTACAACGCGGTGTGGGTGCGCGGCGTCCATGGCGCGGACACTTTTTACTACGGCCGCGGCGCCGGGGCGATGCCGACCGGTGTCGCCGTTGTGAGTGACCTGATGAGGGTTGCGCGAGAGATTGTTAAAGGCAGCCCGGAGCGTGTTTCGCCGTTTGCGCATTCGGCCCTCGAACAGCATGCCCCGATTTCGATCGCACGGCAAGTGCGGGCGCACTACCTGCGGTTCCGCGTTAAGGACCGCCCAGGGATTATCGCTTCGCTAGCCTCGATCCTAGCCGACGCCGGCATCAGTCTCGATGCCGTTCTGCAATTGCCGACTGAGAATAAGAACGACCTGCCCTTTGTGATCACCGTTGAACCAACCACCGAGCAGGCCGTGCGCGATGCGGTGGCGCGGATGCGGGGGCTCGAATTTCTGGTTGAACCGCCTCTGGTGTTAACCCTTGAAGCGGGACTCGCCGCCGCGCCGATAAGCTAGGAACGCCGCCAATTCAGGGGCAAAGTGCAATCAATTCGTATTGACGAAAGGTATACAATGCAGGAGATGAAGCTCGGCAAACAACTGCGGTGCCGGCGGATCATGGGGCGCGGCCGTACGGTCATCGTGGCCATGGATCACGGAATTGCGGCCGGTATGGTGCGTGGTTTGGAAAACCCGCTGGCCGTGGTAAAGACTGTCGCGCGCACCGGCGCCGACGGCATTCTCGTTACGCCCGGTGTGCTCGAAACCGTTGTCGAGGAAGTCGGCAACCTCGCCATCCTGCTTCGAATCGACGGCTGCGTCAGCCCTCATGGCTCCGGACCGATGCGGCTGTTCAGCGACGTCGAAGACGCCATTGCGTTGGGGGTCGATGCCGTAGTCATGAATGCCACGATCGGGGCTCCTTACGAGAGCGAAGAGCTGCAAAAAGTGGGCACGATCGCCACCCAAGGGCGGCGTTGGGGCATGCCTGTGGTGGCGGAGATTCTCAGCCAGCGCATGATGGCCAATCACATGGACATGACCGGCGCGGGCAAGGAAATACTGCCCAGCGACATCGGGGACGATGTCGCTATGGCCTGCCGCTTCGGCGTCGAGTTGGGCGCCGACGCCATCAAGACCCGCTACTCTGGCGACATTGAGGCATTCCGCAAGATCGTCGCCTGCACCGACCGTCCTATTCTCGTTGCCGGCGGCCCGATGCGGGATTCTTCCTTGGAATCCACGCTGCGTCTGGTGGACGAGGTGCTACAAGCGGGTGCCAGCGGCGTGATTTTCGGCCGCAACATCTGGCAGCAGCCCGACCCGGCCGAGGCGCTGCGCGCGCTTTGCGCCATGGTCCACGAAGACGCCACTGTCGAAGAAGCGCTCGAAGCAGCGGTGGTCTAGAAGCGGCCAGACCGGGACCCCATACGGCGAATCCATACGTTGCGCGAAGTGTACGATCCCGGAGACTTGTTATGAAACTACCGTTTATGAGATTGGCCGCCGTGGCCTTCGCCGCACTGGTTAACACCGCACCGCTGGCCGCTGAATCGGTTAGCGGGCTGACATGGACGCCTCCCTCGACGTGGAAGGCCGAAGGAGCGCGGCCGATGCGCGCGGCTAGCTATACAATCGCCGCAGCCCCGGGCGATTCCGAAGGCGGCGAATGTGTGGTGTATTATTTTGGACCCGGCCAGGGAGGCGGCATTGACGCCAATATTGAACGCTGGGTCCAGCAGTTTCAGGCGCCCGACGGCGGTCCGGCAGCGAAGCTCGCCAAACGCGCGAGCAAGACCGTCAACGGGATTCCCGTCACGACTCTCGATCTGACAGGAACCTACCTGTTCAAGCCGTTCCCGATGGCCCCCAAAGCGACCCCTAAACCCGGCTACCGCATGCTCGCGGCGATCGCCCAGGGCAGTGACGCGCCCGTGTTCTTCAAGCTCACCGCTCCGAAGAAAACGGCTGACGCCGCCGAGGCGGATTTCTGGAAGATGATCGAAGCGCTCAAGAAGCAGTAAGCTACGCGCAAGCTACGAACTTCCAGGCTACAAATTTAGGCTGTGGACCAACAGATCCTATTGGGCTTTGGTGGCGGGAGCTGGCTCGTCGGGGCTGAAGCTGACCACCGGCGGCGCCTGCCGGGCTTCCTCGGTGGTGCGGAAATAGGCGTCTTCGCGTTCGAAGCCGCTCACCCCGGCCACCAGGTTGTTCGGGAAGAGTTGAATGTAGGTGTTGTACTGCTGAACGGATTCGTTGTATTTGCGCCGCTCGGTCGCAATACGGTTTTCCGTGCCCGCCAGCTCATCCTGCAAGCGAATGAAGTTCTGATTCGATCGCAACTCGGGATAGTTCTCGACCACGACCAGAAGCCGTGACAGCGCGCCGCTGAGCATATCGTTGGCGGCGATGCGATCGGATGGCGTTTGCGCACCGCCTAGCCTGGCGCGCGCTTCGGCGATGTTCGAGAATACTTCTTTCTCTTGGGCGGCGAATCCTTTAACGGTCTCGACCAGGTTGGGAACGAGATCGGTGCGGCGCTGAATCACGTTATCGACCTGCGCCCAAGCGCCTTTAATCGCCTCTTTCTGCTGCACCATCGTGTTGCGGCGCTCGACATACGAACCCGCTACGCCGATGCCGATCAACAGCAGCAGCCCGACCAGTACTCCGCCGATGATCAGTGCCTTTCTCACGGTGTTCGCCTCTCTCGTTTGCAGTAGCTAACTTGGATTATAGCCGGTCCACGTATTCGGCCGTCCGTGTGATTTCTCGCAAGTACTCGTCGAAGACGGGCCGGATTTCAGGATCGCTCAAGCGGCGTTTGCCTTCGCGGACATCCAGCAGCGTCTCAAACGGCTGCGCGGAAATCGACAGCCGCTGCGCAGCCTCGCGGAAAATTTCGCGTTTTCTTACCGACGGCTGAGCGCCGCTGAGCAGCAATGCGTGGCGGAACAGTGTAGCGAACGTCGGCAGCGAATCCACCAGGAGCTGAATCAGCTCGCGGCGGTCCTTCTGGAGAGCCATGTAGCGCTCGCGCAGCCGCAGAAGCCGCGAGCGAAGCTCGTGCTCCACTTGATGGCGGTGGTGCGCCGGATCGACCTGGATGGACTCGATCAGGTCCGTGCCGTGCAGAACGCGGTAGGCGCCGCGGATGTCGAGAAATTCGATGGCGAACGCATCGGGCGCGCGCTCGATCTCTTCCACGGAAAGCAGCACCGGGGCAGGCTGTTTTCTCTTGAGCCACCAGTCGATGGGCTCGTAGGCGCGCTCGAGCTGCGACGGGCCTACGGTGGTCAGCACGCACAGCACGTTAAGGTCGGAAAACCTTTCGTGAAAATCACCGGCGGCCGCCGAGCCATACAGCACGACGCTGACGAGGTCATCCGCGAGCGCCTGCCGCAGCCGCTCGACGAGGTCGTTCAGGAGTTCTTCGTTCACAGCCATGTTCCGCTTTCCGATCCGAATCCGCGATTCCACTGGCCGAGTGTGACGTTTGAATGCGAGGAGGGGTGGGACGACCAATCACCCCAATTCTGATCTAGTGAAGCCCGACCCGATCGAATCAGCCCGTAACGCCAGGGCAGATAGGATCTTTGCCTCGAGGGTGCGAGCTTCCCTTGGATGGCACGAGAAGGATCGCGCACGCTACCAGGAACGGGAAGCGCCTCCTCCTCCAAAGCCGCCGCCGCCAAATCCCCCGAAGCCTCCACCGCGGGACCCGCCATGGCCGCCACCGGAACCGCGCCGGCCGAGGCCGCCCAGGCTTCCAAGCATCCAGGCGGTCGTAATCGCATCGCCCCGCCAACCTCCGGAGCGCCGTCTTCGCGGGAACAGCAGAAACGGCAGAATGAATAACAGGCTCAGCCAGCCTCCGGGACGCCAATTCCGATCACGCTGCGGCGGAGCGGCGCTCGGCATGCCGGTGAGCCGAACCCCCGCATCGGCCGCGATGATCTGCGCAACTCGGGCTACGCCGACACGCACTCCGCCATCGTAGTCGCCGCGGCCCAGATATGGCGTCACCTGATCGAGAACTTCGCCGGCCATGCCGTCGGTAAGGATCGGCTCGAGTCCGTAGCCAACATCGAGGCGCAAGCCGCGATCCTGCACCGCGAGCAGCAGCAGCGCGCCGCGGTCATTCTCGTCGCCGACGCCCCATTGTTCCGCGAGCTGGGTGGCATAGCTTTCAACCGAGTCGCCCTCGAGTGAGTTGACGATCGCCACGGCCACTTCCGCTCCTGTTTTCTCCTTCACCTCGGTCGATAGCGCTTCGAGTTGTGTTTTGATCTCGGGGCTCAACACGCCGGCGAAGTCGTTGATGTAGCCGGTTGCCTTGGGGAAAGTCTGCCCTGCCAGCGTGGCGCAAACGGCGAGGATCAAGGCAGCAAGCGTCAAGAGTTTCGCGAGCGGCAACGGCGAAGGCGATCGAACAACGTTTCGCCGCGATGCGTTGCATTGAGGAATATTTTGGGCTTCACGCCGCATCTCAGGCATCAGCATAACATCCGAAGTCTTCGCCTCTGGATTCGACTGGCCTGTTTCGCGAAGTGAAGACGGAAGAATACCGGCCGATGCTCACTCCGTTTTCTGACTATCTCACCGCCGCCGGGTACGCACTGACCCAGCCACCGCCTGTCCAGGCGCGGCTTTTTGCCCGATGGTTGTTTGTGGCGGCCCGAAAGGTTTGGATCTTATACGTGGTTTCTGAGCATCAGCTCTTTGGGGTGCGGCTCGAGATAGAGCTGTCCTTCGAGGTAGGCGATTTTGTGCTTTCTCACATGGTGGCGGAGCAGCGTTAGGGGCACCACGAGTGGCACCAGCCGCTGGCGGTAGTCCGCGATGACCTCGATCAGCTCCTTACGCGCATCGGCATCGAGCGATTCGCTCAAATACCCCAACATGTGCTCGATGACGTTGACGTGCTTGCCGACCGTTGCGTGCAGCCGCATTGCTTCCATGAACGCTTGCTCGTATTGATCGCGGAACTCCTTCGCGGGGACCGCTTTGACGCCGGCCACCAAGCGGCCCAGGGCGCGGTAGTGCTTCGGCGAGTGCGCCATCAGCAGCAACTTGTGCGCGGTATGGAATTCGACGGCTTGCCGCGAGCGCCAGCGCCCTTCGAAAACTCCGCGCAACCGGTGGTATGCGAAAACCCGTTCGATAAAGTTTTCGCGCAGCACGGGGTCGTTGAGGCGCCCTTCTTCCTCGACCGGCAGGCTGCCGAATCGCGCCAACAGCTCCTCGGCGAACAGGCCGCGGCCTTTTTTTTCCGACACGCCGTTCTCGTCGTAGACCGGTACACGCTCCATGCCGCAACTCGGGGATTTGCTCTTGAGCACGTAGCCGCTGAGGTTTTCCTGAGCCAAGTCCTTAAGCCGCGAGCGAGCCCACCTCTGCATGGTTTTCGTGTGGTCGGTTTGCGATTTCGGGGCGACGAGATGAACGAGGCCGGCCTTGCGTTCGAGCCGGATGGTCTCCCGCGGCACGCCGAGCCCGATCTCGACCTCCGGGCATACCGGAACCCACTCGACGTAGGAACCGAATACCGTGACGAGAAAGTTGTCGCGCTTGTGGCCGCCGTCAAAACGCACCATCTCGCCAAGAAGGCAGGAGGAAACGCCAATGCGGATGGGGCGGTCCGGATTCATGAGAAGTACCGCGAGTTACCTGCCGGCCGCCGCGAAGCGATGGCAGTCTTGTCGCGCGGCGGCCTACTGGGCCGCGAGGTTTTCGTACCACTTAATGTTAGCGGTGCGAGCGCCTATGCAGACGATGTCGAGGCGGCCGTCAGCGTTGAGGTCGACAATGTCGCAGCCTGCCGCCGCCATGCCTCCGGCGTCGAGATCCTGCCGTGTCCATTTTTCGCCGCGCTGATCCTCGGCAACATAGACGTAGGTGCTTGCCAACTCGCCGCGGAAGCCTGCCACGATCTCGTCGGTTCCGTCGCCATCAAAATCACCCATTTCGACGGCGTGCCCGTCTTGAAAACTGTCGTCAATGACGTGGCGCTGCCATGGGGCGCCGGGACCTTTCTTCGTCGGCGTGTATACGGCAACCTTGTCGCCGTGCCAGGGCTCGATCGTTGCCAGAAAGCGCTCCCCGTTCGCCAAACCGCCGACGCGAATCTCACTCGCTCCACTTTTAGGCCGCTCCGCCGGATCCCCCGCAACGAGACGGTCATGGCTCCACTTCAGAGTGCCCGCAGCCGTCTCGGCGCGGTGCAAAAATACTCCGCCAAAGCTGGCCGTGAGCACCGCCGTGCGGCCATTGTCATCCCACTTGGCGGTTCCCAGGCCGTGGACGACGCCATCGAGGTTGTCGTAGATCATTTCGCGCTTCCACTCGCCGGGACGGTAGAAAACCAGCGGCGTGCGAGCTTCGAACAACGGCTGGCGCGCGCCGGTACCGGTCAACGGGGCGTTGATCAACTCCAGTTTGCCGTCGCCGTCGATATCCGCAAACTCTAGGCGGTGAGCAGTCGGGATGCGGTCGAATTCGGTGATCTGCCATGGCTTGGCCGGATCGCCCTGGTGGTGCAGGTGAAACACATGCCCTTCGCTCGTTTCCTCGGTTTGGCCAAAATGCGTCGCCAGAGCCAACTCGGGAATGCCGTCAGCATCGAGGTCGGCGGCGGCCACCGAAATCATTCGGTTCATGCCGCCGGCGATGACGTGGCGCTCCCAAGTTGGATTTTCGTACCAATACAACTCTTCGCCGCGGCCGGAAAGGCCGATGACGTCGGGACGGCCGTCGCGATTCATGTCGATGACGACGACACGATAACCGCCGGGGATGCTCTTTTCGATGACGTGCTCTTGAAAACGAATAGGGGCCGCGCCGCTGTTTGAGATGAGCGCCAGAACGGAGGTCAGCAGCCAGACTCGGCTCGATGGCACGAAGCACGATGATTTCTCGAACATTCAGTTCTCCGCGGGGCGCGTTGGTTTGGTGGGTTAGAAGAGGCGCCCGCCTGCTAACCAGCGATTGCCCGGCCCTCGCCAGAGTACCATGGCCGTTTGGCGATGGGAGCGCTGGTGTGTTCGTTTGCCGCGGACCGGGCGACGTGGGCCAGGGCAACTTGCACGCTGGAAAGACGCTGGAACAAGGATCCGCTTTCTAGTTAGCAGCCGCCGCTTCGCGACGGCAGGACCGGCAGGAGTGCCGGTGCTCACTGCGGCGTCCTGCGGCGCCTTCTGCTCGACACACAGCTATAATTGCCAGTGATGAGAATTCAGACGACGGTTGTCGGCAGTTACCCCATTCCCCGCTGGTTATACGGGGATAGCTCGCGTACCACTTTGCGCGATGCGATTTCGGTTGTGCTCAAAACGCAGGAGCTGGCGGGGATCGACCTGGTGGCCGACGGGGAGTTGAATCGCTTCGACCCGTCGCATCCGGAAACCAACGGCATGATCGATTACTTCGTCAGCCGGTTTTCCGGCGTCAAGACGCGCTATTCGATCAGCGATATCGAAGCGTTCCGCGCCGATCAAGGGATGAGCTTTCGCGCGGCGCCCGCCGGCGTGGTAGTGGAGGAAATCGGCGAGGGAGTGCTGAACCTTCCGGGCGACTATGAGTTTACGCGTCCGCTGACCACCAAGCCGCTGAAGTTCACTTTGACCGGGCCGCACATGCTCGCCAAAACGCTAACCGATCGCCACTATGGGAGCTACGCGAAAGTCGGGATGGCGATCGCGGCCGTGTTGCGGCGGCAGGTTGAGCGCATCCCGGCCGATGTCATTCAGATCGATGAAGCAAATATTTCGGGCCACCCGGAAGACGCCGACTGGGCGGCTGAGGCGCTCAACCATGTGCTCGACGGCGTGCGCACCACGCGCGCTGTGCATATCTGTTTCGGCAACTATGGCGGGCAGTCGATCCAAAAAGGGTTTTGGAAGAGCCTGTCGCGCTTTCTCAACTCGCTTCACGTGGATCACTACGTGCTGGAATTCGCGCGCCGCGGCTACGACGAGCTGCCGGCGCTGGCGGACCTTGACCCCAAGATCGGAATTGGCTTGAGCGTGGTCGATATCAAAGACAACGAGGTCGAGTCCGCGGATTTGATTGCCTCGCGGATTGAGAACGCCTGCAAGGTTCTTGGGGAAGATCGCATCCCCTATATCCATCCTGATTGCGGGTTCTGGATGCTGACCCGTAGCGTGGCCGACCGCAAGATGCAGGCGCTTGTTGCGGGCCGCGACCTGTTTTACGACCGTAAGAAAGAAGCGGCGGCTTAGCTCTCCGCCGTCAAGGCCGGGGTTCGCCCACGACGACCCTCCTATTTTCGCCTTTCCCGTGGCTTGGCGATTGCGCGATAATAGGAGGAATCGGCGTTCTCCAGGGGCCGATCGCATACCTCTCCCATGTACTAACTGCCCTACTCCGCGCGACTCCGAGCTACTGCGTCGATGACGCGGCACGCGTTTCTGTGTCTCTTCCTGGCTTGGCTGCTTGCCGCCTCGCCGTTTTTTCAGTCTTCCAACCACTGTGGGTATTGCTATGGGCGCTAAAGCCATTGAAGTCCGCGATCTGAAGAAAATCTACCGCGAGCGTTCGTCCAAGCCCGTTCTGGCCCTGGACGGGCTCTCTCTCGACGTTGCGCAGGGAGAGTTGGTCGGGCTGTTGGGGCCGAACGGCGCCGGCAAGTCCACACTGATCAAGATCCTCTCGACGCTCACCGAGCCGACTTCCGGAACTGCCTTGGTGAACGGTTTTGACGTTGCCACGCAACCGTTTGATACGCGCAAGTCGATAGCCGTGGTGTTGCAGACCTCTTCCGCGGATCTTTTTCTCAGCGTTTGGGACAACTTTGTCAGCTATGGGCTGTTTCAGGGGCTCACACTCGCCGAATCGCGCCGCAAGGCGGCCGAGGCGGTCGAGATGTTCGACCTTGATGAGTACGTCAAGACCAAATGCCAGGATCTGAGCGGCGGATACAAACGCCGCGTACAGACGGCCAAGGCGTTTCTCGCGGATACGCCGGTGTTGTTTCTGGATGAGGCGAGCACAGGCATGGACGCTGTCATCCGGCGGCGCGTCGTCGATTTGATCCGCAGCCAGACCCGCGCCGGCCGTACGATCCTGCTGACGACTCAAGTGCTGAGCGAGGCCGAAGAGCTTTGCGACCGGGTGGCGATTATCGATCGCGGCCGCCTTAAGGCGCTCGGCGACGTCCCGGCCCTCAAGCGCATGGCTCGCGATGCCTACGACGTGACTTTGACGTTCGATGAGATTCCGCCGGAGATGCTCGATTTTTTTGCGCGGACCGAAGTGGTGCGCTGTGAGCAGGTTGGTTCCGCGCTGGAATTGAGCGTACGCGCCGGCGAGGCCAAGATTCTGGAACTGATCGGCGAGGCCGCGCGCCGCTGGCCGCTGGTTCATTTCGAGGTGACGGGAGCCAGCCTCGAAGATGTTTTTGTCGATATTCTCAGCCGCGAGGACTAGGACGCCATGGTACAAGCACTTTCCGCCGTGTTCTTTCGTGAGTACCGCATTCGGACGACGAATCTGGTGTGGCTTTTTTTCGACCTGATGCTGCCCCTGATGTACCTGCTGGTATTCGGGCTCGGCTTTACGCGCGCCCTTGGAGAAGAGTTCGTGGTCAATGGCAGAACCGTGGAGTACAACGAGTTCTTCTTGGGCGGGGTTCTGGCGATGGCGTCGTTTGGCGTAGCGATGAACACGACCTGGAGCTGGTTCATGGACCGCGACACGGGCATGTTCTACGAGACGCTGACTTATCCGATGACACGCCAGCAACATCTGCTGGGCAAGGGGCTGTTCAACGTGCTGCTCGGCATTGTCGAGGGCGCGCTCGTGGTGGGGGGCGCGGCGCTGTTTCTCGGCATGGAACCGCTCTGGGCGCGGCTGCCGCTGCTGGCGCTCGCCATGACGGTGGGTACGGCCGGGTGGTTCTTCTTTTTTTCGACCCTTGCGCTACGCATCCGGCGGAACGACATGTTCCAAACGGTGATCAACGCCCTCTACTTCGTGCTTCTGTTTGCCTCGAATATGTTTTATCCCTTGGAGCCGCTGCCGTCATGGCTTCGCGTGACCGCCGTCGCCAACCCGATCACTTGGCAGGTCGATATTTTCCGGTATGCCACGGTCGATCTGGCCGAGGGGAATCTGTGGTGGCAATCATTGTTCTTTCTTGGCTTCACCATAGCTTCATTTGCTGGAGCGGCCTATGTATTGCGGCACCAGGAATAGGGAAGGCGGATCGACGCGCGGACGCCTCGGGCCGTGCCTTCACCTGGCAACGCTCGCTGTGGTAAGTTGACCGATATGTACCGAACGTTTCGTTTTGCGCTTTTGTTGACGATGGTCGCCGCTTCCGCCTGGGCCGCTGGAGAGCTTTCGAAACGCCGCGCTCCCGGCTTCTCGCTTCCCGATTCGGACCTGAAGCAGCATGACTTGCAAGACTACCGCGGCAAAGTAGTGGTCGTGAATTTCATGCGCACCGCCTGCCCGCATTGCGCGACTTTTTCCAAGGTCCTAGGACAGGTCGAGCAGAAGTACGGTGAAGCCGTACAGGTGATTTCCATTGTCAATCCTCCGGACAACCAAAAGACGGTTCAGCAATACCAAACCGCCAACGAGCTCTCCTCGCTGATGCTGTTCGACTGCGGCCAAGTGACGGCTTCCTATCTCAAGATCACTCCGCAAAATCCGACCATTCACGTGCCCCACTTTTTCGTGATCGACGTCAACGGCATGATTCGCGAAGACCATGGCTACGACGAATCGGATCGCGACATCTTTGAAGGCGCCGGCATCTTCAAAATCATCGACGAATACGTGCCTCGGCCGACGTTGGCTGAATCCCGCTAGGCGCATTCGCGGTTAGCAGGGCCTTTCCACCCGGCGCGCCGGAATCGAAAAGGAGCGGTTTCCGCTGGTAGGACACGCAGTCCCGTTCGTGGGACGCAGCCGTCCCGCATGCGGTCGAAGGGTGCCGGTATCCCATTCGAAATTCAACAGTTTACAGATGACGCGGCGTGGCCCTGGGAATGCACCCTGCTCCTGGATCGTCAGTCCCCCTTGGAGGCCACATGACTTCGCTATGGCAAGACCTGCGTTACGCGATCCGCATGTTGCGGAGGTCGCCGGCGGCAACGGCGGCGGCGATATTGATGCTCGGGCTGGGGGTCGGCTCCGCCACGGCCATCTTCAGCATCGTGCATAGCGTGCTGGTGCGGCCTCTGCCGTGGCAGGATTCCGAGCGCATCATGACTGTTTGGGAAGTGGCTGAGGACGGGCACCGCATGCGCGTCGCGACGCTCAACTACCGCGACTGGCGAGCCCAGGCTTCGACTCTCGAATTCATGACGGCGTTGGGCGGGATGCCTTCCACATTGGCGAGCGGCGGCCGAACCGGGCGGGGCTACGCCGCGATGTTTTACGGTGATCCGCTCGAGGTGTTCGGCCTGAGCATGGCCGCCGGCCGCGCATTCACCGAAGAGGAAAAGCTGGCCGGTTCCGCGGTGGCCGTGGTCTCCAACGGTCTGGCGAAACAGCTTTGGGACGATGCGGACAACGCTGTCGGCAAGAACCTTGACGCCGCTGGAATCAGCTTCACCGTCGTTGGCGTGATCGAGAAAGTGCCCGACGAGCGCACCGATGTATATTTCCCGATTGCCGCTTACTGGCGGACCGACAGCAGCACGCGCTCGGCGCACAACTGGCGAGTTCTGGCCCGGCTGCGTCCAGGTGTGACGGTCGAGGAAGCGCGCGCGGAAATGCAAACGATCGGGCAGCGCATCTACCGCCAGTACCCGGGCGAGACCAACGCCGTCAACGCTGACGTTTCGTCGCTGCTCGACAACACCGTGCAGGGCGTGCGCCCGGTGCTGCTGGCGTTGATGGCTGCGGGCGGCCTGCTGATTTTGATCGCCTGCGCCAACGTCGCCAACCTGCTGCTGGCGCAAGGGGTCGCCCGGCGCCGCGAGATCGCGATTCGCCAAACGCTCGGCGCCAGCCGCCGGCGCATCGTGCGGCAGTTGCTTCTCGAAAGCGCCGTTCTAGGTCTGCTCGCCGGCGCCGCGGGGACCATCCTGGCGCAATGGAGCTTTGCGGGCCTGTTGAACATGATTCCCGGCGGTCTGCCTCGCAGGCCGGAAATCGCGATGGACGCAGCGTCGCTTGGTTTCTCGCTGCTGGTTTCGCTCGCTGCCGGCCTGCTGTTCGGCCTGGCGCCCGCTCTGCGCGCGGAACGCTCGCTCGGCCTTTCTCTGAAGGAATACGGGCGCACCTCGACCGGCGGCGATGCCGGCTTGCGCAAAGCTTTTGTAGTTGGAGAATTCGCGCTGGCATTGGCGATGCTGATCTGCGCCGGCCTGTTGGCGAAGAGCTTCGTGCGCCTGCTGCAGGTCGATCCCGGCTTTCAGTACGCGCAGGTGTTGATGGCCGAGACCGAGTTGCCTGCCGTGGAGTACCCCGAGGACGAGGCTTTGCGCGCTTTCTGGCGCTCGCTGCTCGAGCGGTTAGCCAGCTTGCCCGATGTCGAGCACGCAGGTCTGGGCGGCAACGCACCTCTGGAAGGCTTTACGTCGAACGGAACGTTCCACTTTCTCGACGAACCCGGCAGAGAGGGTTACGCCTGGTATGACCTAGCCACGGACGGCTACTTTCCGGCTCTCGGTATTCCCTTGCTACGCGGCCGCCTTTTCGACGAAACCGACTTGCCCGACGGTCCTCAAGTCGCCCTTGTGAACGAGACGGCGGCACGGAGATTCTGGCCCGGCGGCGATCCCATCGGAAAGCGCGTCGCTTGGCTCGGCATGGACAAGTATGGGCAGACGCCGCTGACGGTCGTGGGGGTCGTAGGCGACGCTCGCGATGAATCGGTGAGCCAGGAGGCTCATCCCGCGATCTACGTGAATTTCTTCCAGCGGCCCGACCGCGCCCGCGATGCCGACCTGGTCGTCAAGGCGCGCACCGACGTGGCGCGGCTGCCAGGGCTGCTGCGCGAGGAGTTCAAGACCGCCGATGCCTCGCTGCCCGTCCGCATGTCTACGATGGGCTCTTTGGTCGATAATTCCCTGGCGCAGCCGCGCTTTCAGATGCTGCTATTTGGGTTTTTCGCCATCTGTGCGATGTTGCTTTCCGTGGCGGGTTTGTTTTCGGCCATTGCCTACACCGTTAGCCGGCAGACCCGTGAGATCGGAATCCGGCTGGCGCTGGGCGCGACGCCGCAGTCGGTACGGCGCTACGTGCTGCGCAACGGCATGGGCATGACGCTGGCCGGCATGGGTATCGGTCTCGTTCTCGCGCTGGGTGGCGGACGGCTTATCGCGGCGTTCCTGTTCGGCGTGCAGGTAAACGATTTTGCGGTCTTCGGCGGCGCCGCGCTGTTGCTGGCAGGCGCGGCTCTGCTGGCTTGCTACCTTCCGGCGCTACGGGCTTCGCGGGTCCACCCCATGCAAGCGTTGCGCTACGAATAGATGACGCGCGGCGAGGAGACACGATGAATTTCTGGCAGGACGTTCGATTCACTCTCCGCATGCTGGCGAAGTCGCCCGGCTTCACGGTGGTGGTGTGCCTGACGCTGGCTCTCGGCATCGGGGCCAACACGGCGATCTTCAGCGTCGTCGACGCCGTGATGCTGCGGCCGTTCGCGTATCCTGAGCCCGAACGGCTGGTGATGGCCTGGGAAACCAACCCGCCTCGCGACATCCACACCTTCACAAGCTCGATACCGAACTATCACTCATGGGTAGAGCAGCAATCGAGCCTTGAGGAACTCGGTGCATGGGAATTGCGCAGCGACAATCGCACTGATGGCGAAACCCCGGAGCGCATTCAGGGCGCGGTCGCCACCTCGGCCTTGTTCCGCGCACTCGGCGTCGCGCCCGCCGCCGGGCGCTTTTTCCTTCCGGAAGAGGATCAGCCGGCCAACCGCTTCGTCGCCGTGTTGGGGTACGAGTATTGGCGGCAGCATTTCGAGAGTAATCCGGGAGCGGTCGGCCAGACGCTGACGATCAATGGCGAAACGTATAGCGTGGTCGGAGTGGCGCCACCAATGCGGCCTCCGCTGCGCGCCGATGTCTGGCGGCCTCTGGGGGTCGCTCCGGGCGAAAGCGATCGTGGCAACCATTTCATCAACGTGGCCGGACGATTAAAACCGGGAAGAACGATGGCACAGGCGGAAGCCGATCTTCAGACGATCGCAGCGCGGCTGCAACAGGAGTTCCCAGAAACCAACGAAGGCTGGAGCGTCCGCCTCGAAACGATGTACGACGCCGTCGTCAATGACAACACCGAGCGGGCGCTGACGGTGCTGCTGTCCGCTGTCGGCCTGCTGCTGCTGATCGCCTGCGCGAACGTCGCGAACCTGCTGCTGGCTCGCTCGACGGGGCGCTATCGCGAGGTGGCGATTCGGCGCGCGTTGGGCGCCGGACGCGGGCGCATCGTCGGGCAGTTGCTGACGGAAAGCCTGCTGCTGGCCGTTGCCGGCGGCGCGGCGGGGATTCTTCTTGCTGTTTGGGGCGTGGAATTGTTGCGGACGCTTCCCGCTGACGTGCCAGGCCTGGCTGAAGCCCGGCTTGACGCCCGCGTGCTTCTCTTTGCGGTCGCGGTGTCGCTGTTAACCGGTGTCGTTTTTGGTCTCGCGCCCGCGCTTCAGACGGCTCGAGGTTCGGTCTACACGCATCTGAAAGAAGGCACGCGCAGCGCGTCGGCGTCGCTCGGACGGCAGCGCCTGCGCCAGTTCCTGGTAGCCGGTGAGATCGCCCTCGCGCTCGTGTTGCTGACAGGCGCGGGCCTGTTGCTGCGCAGCTTTGAACGCTTGCAGCAGGTGCAGCTTGGGTTCAACTCCGAACGTGTGCTGACGGCCAAATTGGGCCTCTACGATGCACGATACCAGCCGTTCAGCAGCTACGTCAGCTTCTTTGATCGCTTGCTTGGGGATCTCGCTCCGATCCCGGGAGTCGCCGCGGCGGGAATGATCAGCTCGGCTCCTTTCGACGGTTCCAGTACCAGCATGCACGTGCGGCTCGAGCAGGATGCGGGCCAGCCGACGGCGGCGGGCGTTCAAACGCTGTGGCGTGTGGTCGGCGGAGAATACTTCCGCGCCGTGCAGATCCCGCTGCTCCGAGGCAGACTTTTCACGGAGCAGGATGACGACAGCGCATCCCGCCTGACCATCATCAGCAACAACCTGGCCGGCCGCCTGTGGCCGGGGCAGGATCCGATCGGAAGGTCGATGCTGGTCGGCGACGGCCGCCGGCCCTATCAGATCATCGGCGTCGTGGGCGACGCGCGGGTGCGTCAGCTCGCCAGCGCGCCCGAGCCGACGATGTATTTCCACTACCGGCAGTTTGGCTGGCGCACCATGACGCTGGCTCTACGGACCAACGGCGACCCCCAGAACCTGGCCGCTGCCGTCCGCTCCAAAGTCGCCGAGATCGACGCAGGGCAGCCCGTTTTCGAGGTCCGTACCATGCAGGATCTCGTTGGACAAGCTTCCGCGCAGCCGCGCATGAACACGGCGCTGCTGGGGTTGTTTGCCCTACTGGCGTTGTTGTTGGCTGCGGTTGGCATCTACGGCGTGATGAGCTATGCCGTCGAGCAGCGCACCAACGAAATCGGATTGCGCGTGGCATTAGGCGCGCAAAGGGCTGACGTCCTGCGGCTGATTGTCGGGCAAAGCTTGTGGGTCGTCGGCGCGGGTGTCTGCGTTGGACTCATCGGGGCGATGGCAGCGACTCGCGTGCTCGGCAGTCTGCTGTTTGAAACTTCCGCCACCGATCCCGTGACGTTTTTGGGCGTGGTGCTCACACTGGCTCTCGTTGCGGCGATGTCATGCTACGTGCCGGCGCGCCGCGCGATCAAAGTCGATCCGATGATGGCGCTGCGGCACGAGTGACCAGCCTCACGGCGGCACTCGTGGATGACTTTCGCTCTTCGGATTCCCCAATATCGATGGACGGGCGTGCATGGGGTGGACCCAGCCAAACGCACCTTTGCAGCGCGCTCTGCCGCAATACAGGTCAAAAACCACTTTTTCTTGAAGCGTTCCGATTCCTAAAGCCACTGGGCCGTTCACGCATCGAAATATGCGCCGCGGCGAGTGATCCGTTTGACAGCCCTGAGTTGCTCTGAGACCATGACACAAATGGCGCAGGCTAAAGTTGGAGACAAGGTCTCCGTTCACTACACGGGCAAACTCGAAGACGGGACGGTGTTTGATTCCTCGGATGGGCGAGAGCCTTTGGAGTTTGAGATCGGCACTAGTTCGGTGATTCCGGGTTTCGAGCACGCTGTTGTCGGCATGGCGCCGGGCGAATCGAAAACCGCCACGGTACCCGCCGAGCAAGCCTACGGCCGCCGAGAGGACGAGAAGGTCGTGGAGGTCGAGCGGGAACATTTGCCGCCGGATCTCGAGTTGCGTGTGGGTCAGCGGCTTAAGCTCACCGATGAGCAGCAAAACGCGACCTACGTAACGGTCACCGAGATGAATGACGCCTTGGTGAAGCTCGACGCCAACCATCCGCTGGCCGGTCAGGACCTCGTTTTCGATATCGAGCTCGTGGAGATCGGAGCCTGAGGGGCGGCGCCGGTTTGCACAGGGCCGGTTTGCACAGGGCCGCCGCCGCACGGATCGGGGCGCACTCTTAGTTACTCCGCGTTTCAGCCACTCCACTTATTACGTACAGCGCACGGCGACTTCCCGCGAACAAGAACTGACGGCATGGACTCTTGCACAACCCGCGGTCCAAGCTCTTGCGCCGTGCTCGCCGCTCAGTTCGTTCCCATCCTCACTTCACGGCTGTGATCGTCTTGACGATGTCGAGATAGAGATTGTCGACCTCGCGAACGGTGAAGCCTGCCTTGGCGACATTGGCTACCGTGGGCCGGTTGAGTTCCGGCCCGCTTAAGCGGCTAATCGGGGTCATCAGGTGCAGCATCATGCTGAACGGAAACCAGCGGCTGCCGGTGTGCTCGAACATGCGCAGCTCTCCGCCCGGCTTGAGAGCGCGATGGAGGCGGCGCAGGCCGTTGACGGGGTCGGGGACTGAACAAAATGTGCAGGCAGTAAAGACCTGATCGAACGCTTCCTCGGCATCGAGCTCGTGAACGTCCAACAGGCGCAACTCAATCCGTCCCTTGTAGGCCGCCGCGCGAGGCCGCGCCCGCTCGATCATTTCGGGGCTGATGTCGAGGGCAACGATATCTTGGCCAGGCGGAAAAAACTGAAAATCCAGGCCTGTCCCTATCGCCAGGAATAGAACGTTTCCGCGCATCGGTGCAAAGAATTTTTGCTTCGCCTCGGCCCAACGTTTCTCGGCTCCGGCCGAGAACAGATCGTAGCGGCCGGCGGCGCGATCCCATTTTTGGCTGGTTAGCGCGTCCATTGGCGTTCCTTGCCTCGCAACGCAGCGTTCAGAATGTAGGTGCCAGCCAAAACCAGCAGGCCGATGGCCGCTCCGATTTTCGCGGCTTGCAGTGGATCGAGCGGCTCCATCGCAGCCGACATTGGCAGCGCCATGCCGGCCACCATTGCCGTCAGCATTAGCGGGGCCATCAGCTCAAAGGCGCCGTAGAGTATGCCGAGCAGCGCACCAAAGATTGCGGACAACAACATGCTCGCGAACATTCCTACGACCATCGCCGCGAGCATCGGCCATCGATCGTTGAAGCAGAATGCCGCTAGAGCGCCTACAATCGCGCCGAGCAAAGTGTTTGAGAGAATGTCGCCGAACAGGAAGTAGAGCCGGGTCTCCATGCGATCTTAGATAGTAGCAGCGGGATCGGTTCCTGCGGAGTGGGTTCCCGGAAGTAGGTTGCTGGGGAGCGGCTTTGATGGGGAGGGGCCGGCCGGACTTATGGAGCAGGACGCGGCAAAGCACAGACGGACCAAAGTGCATTCTCGCCGCTTGACGGCGATGGACAGGCAAGATTGCCTGTCCCACCGGGATGGACAGGCAGGATTTCCTGTCTTCACTGCGCTCAGCCAGCTATGTCAACCAATGGTCTCGATGCTGCGTGACGAACGAATCGTCGTTGAGGTGAGGATAAGCCGCGTAGACTCGGTCGATTTCCTCGAGCTGTCCGGGCGATAGGGTCTCTTTGGGGTCGAGACACCAGATGCCTTCGAGCAGGCCCTGGCGGCGCAAGACTTCGTGAAGGCCCGCGATGCAACCGGCAAACGCGTGAGCCGGGTCGAAGAACGCGGCGTTGGAATCAGTCACCTGCGCGCCCAGCGTGAGCATGCGCGGCGGTATCGGTACGCGCTGCTGCTCGAGAATGCGCTGGCATTCCAGCAACTGCTCGGCGGCTCGGCGGGTCCAGACAGCCCAATGGCCGAGCAAGCCCCCGACAATGCGGACCGGCTTCGAGGATTTCTTGTCGTCGAACCGGAACCTGGTCAGCAGATCGGCAATGATGTTGTCGTCGTTGCCGGTGTAGAGAGCGATTTCTTTCTCCCGGCCGGACTCGACCACGGCACGTACGACATCGAGGGTTTGGTAGCGGTTGAACGGAGCCATCTTGATCGCGACAACGTTCTCGATCTCCGCAAACTGCCGCCAGAAATCGAAGTCAAGAACGCGCCCGCCCACCGACGGCTGCAAGTAGAAGCCCATCAGCGGAATCACTTCAGAAACAGCGCGGGCGTGATCGAGTAGCTTCTTGATGGGGGCCGTCGAAAGAGCGCCGAGACTCAGCAGACCGATGTGGTAGCCCAGATCGGAGGCGAGCCCCGCCTCAGCGGTCGCTTGCCGCGTGTCACCGCAAATGCCGGCGATCCGAATGATCAGTGGGCGTTTCTTCGGCTGATGAGCCGTGATCGTTTCCGACGCCAGCTCAAGCACGGGCCGCAACAATCCGACCTTGGGGTCACGAATTGCAAACTGCGTTGTGTGGACGCCTACCGCCACGCCATCCGCGCCGGCCGCCATGTAGTAGCGGGTCAGCGCGCGTTGGCGGCGCTCATCGAGTTTACGCGCGCGGTTGAGCGCCAGCGGATGGGCCGGAATCACGCCGCCCTTGCGCAGCGTCTCCTGAATTTCTTTGGGCGGTAGGGGCGGGCGTTTTGGCATAAACGATTCGGATTTTGCGTGCTCTCGAACTCGTGCTAGGTTTGCGGTGGGCTTCGCGGAAGGCGGACTCTTCGATCCGCCGAAGCGAGTCTCAAAAAGCTCCCTGGCGTTCCTCATAGTGCGTCGGCTTGCCGAGACTACGGCCACCGCGGCTCACCCAGGCCGCGATCCACTCCACCATGCGGTCGACGGAAACCTCCGGGGGACCAAAAAGCTGCTCGCAGCGCCGGGCGTTGTTGAGCAGCGCGCTTTCTTTTTCAGAACCCTCGAAAACCGGCTCGGTTTGCAACAGGGCCGCGAATCGCTCAGCGAGCTTCCGCACCGGGAGTATTTCGGTACCGGTCAGATTGAGCACGAAAGCCGGCGAGGCGCAATGCGCGAACGAGCGGAGCGCTACCGAATTCGCGTCACGCTGCCAGATCACATTCACGTAGCCCATCGACAGATCGATGGGGCGCCGCTCCAAGACCCGCTCAGCGATGTCGTGCAGGACGCCGTAGCGCAATTCGTTAGCGTAGTTGAGCCGCAGAATCGCGACCGGGGTGCCGTTGCGGAGCGAAAAATGCTCGAACATGCGCTCGCGTCCCAGCGCCGATTGGGCGTATTCCCCCACCGGGCCCGTCGGGTCGCTCTCCACCGGCCCGCCGCTCGCGACCGGAGTGAACGGATAAACGTTGCCCGTCGAGAATGCGACGATTCGCGATTGGCGAAACCTCTCCGCTGCAACCGCCGCCGCGTACGTGTTGGTCGCCCACGTTAGCGCCTGCTTCCCCGTGGTGCCGAATTTTTGCCCCGCCATGAACAGAACGTTGGGGCAATCGGGCAGCTTCCCGACGGCGGCGCGGTCCAATAGATCGCAGACGATGGTCTCGACGCCCTGCGCTTCAACCTGCTGCCGTACGGACGGGTCGGAAAAGCGTGCCGCGCCGTAGATGCGTTTCGGGCGGGCGGTCTGCTGCGAGGCGCGCGAGGCGAGGCCGGCGAGGCTAGGCCCCATCTTGCCCGAGACGCCCAGAATCAACAAGTCGCCCTCCATGTTGGCGAGCGCGTCGATGTCGGCGGCTGTCGGGCGCGACAGCTCCTTTTCTAGTTCCTGTTCGGTTTGCATGATTTTGTGGCGCTACTTGCGGTGCTCCTGAAGCTCTTCGGGGAACAGGGCAAAACCGGCGGGCGGCGGCCATAATTCGCGCAGCAATTGCAGCCGGCGCCGGATATGGCGGCTGGCTAACTGCCGCGGCCCCGTGTCTACGTCGATATCGCAGCACAAGCCGTGCAAATAGAGCGTCAACGTATCCTCGAGAGCCTGCCGGAAATATCCCTGGCGGAGTTTTGTGTCACGGTTGAGATCGCTTTGGCGGCGGGTGAGCTGTTCCTTCATCCGCCAGCTCTTCTCGTCGATCTCGCCGTGCGTGCTGCTTGTGAGCTCGCTGGTCAGCAGCTCGTTGAAGCGGTTGAGAATAGCCGCGCCGGCGCGCCGCGCAGTCAACTCGGCTACGTTGACGTAAAACGTGTAGTGGTAGTCAGCCACCTCTTCGTCTTTCACGCCGAGAAACAAGAACGTCTCGTCGCCGACCTCGGTAACGGCTGAAAGCAAGCGCCGGTTCTGAGCCGGCCGCTCAAAGCTCATCAACTCGAAAGGCTTGCCTTCAGCTTTGCTCCCTTGCGAATTATTGTGCGGCGGCTCGGGCCCGTCCGCATTTTCGCGGGGGCCGGCTTTTTCCAGGTAGGGCGCCAGGACGATACGAAGCTTGGGAATCGTTTGCGCGACGCCCGGGGGCACCGCCGCCACGGGGTCAAACAACAAACGCCGCAGGTCGTCCTCTTTCAGAGGCAGAGCCGCGAAGTAGCTGATGGAATCGTTGAGAGGAACCATCTGGCCGGCGCACTGCGCGGCGAATGATTCCACGGGGACCTTGGTTTCGTGAGACATTCAAGCTTAAAACACCCATCCTAGGCCATTGTAACAGACGGGTTTTGTGCGGCCGGCCACATCGGCGGCCGCTATTTGGAGATGCCGTGTGTGGAGCTAGCGCACGGTTGGGTAAACGATTCCGAGCTGATCGAGGTAGGTGTTGAACTTCGACGGATCGTAACGCAGCTTCTCCAGCTCGGGACGGTAGCGCTCCATCTTTTCCTTATTGAGATAAACCGGCGGCGCCACGTCGGCGGGGATCAGCGATTCCCACTTGGTTTCCTTGGTCTGCTCGCGGAAATACTCCCAGGCGTTCTTGACGAGCTCCGGGTTCGCGAACAGATCGATCGCGGTCATCGCCTGCACCTTGGCGCCCGCAAGCGCCCCTTTGTGCGCGATGGGCGTGGCCATCGCAATGCCGCTCGACCAATGGTGGCCGATCAAATTGGGAATGTTCGCCGGATAGCGCAGGTTGATAGTCGGCAGGTTCCAACTCACTTCGGCGATATCGTCAGAACCCGACGACGTCTCGGAGGGGCCCTCCAAGTCAGAGACTTCGGTGCGCAGACCGACTTCTTCCGAGCCCATCTCTTTCTGAATGGCTTTCGCCAGCTTGATGTCGTTCTCGGACCACTCAGGCATTCCGACCGCCACGATGTTGGCCTGCTGCAGTTCGGCCAGCGGTTTGTTGAAATGGGCTTCCCAGGCGGCGCCAAGCACGCGCTGGGTCATCGTGGTATCGGTCATCATCGCGGCGCCCTGGGCGATCTTGGTTCCGAGGTCGTGCAACTGCTTTACGTGAGCGAAGTCGAGCTCGCGGAAAAAATACCAGACCGTGGCCTCCGACGGCACCACGTTGGGTTGATTGCCACCGTGCGAGATGACGTAGTGCGAGCGCTGCTGGAGCCGCAGGTGCTCGCGGCGATAGTTCCAGCCGGCGTTCATCAGCTCGACAGCATCGAGCGCGCTGCGGCCCATCCAGGGCGAGCCGGCGCTGTGTGCGCTTCGCCCGGAGAAGCTGTACTGCGTCGAGACCAGCGCAAGCCCGCGCACACCCCAGTTGGTGCTGAAGTTGTTCGAGACATGCGTGCTGAGCATGATGTCGAGGTCTTTGAACAGCCCCTCGCGAGCCATATACGTGCGGCTGCCGAGCAGCTCTTCAGCGATGCCGGGATAAACGCGAATCGTTCCGGGGATCTTGTACTTCTCAAGGATCCGCCTGACGACCAGAGCGGCGGTGACGTTCACCGCCTGGCCGGCGTTGTGGCCTTCACCGTGGCCGGGCCCGCCTTCGATCAATGGATCGTGGTAGGCGACGCCGGGCTTCTGGGAAGTTTCGGGCAGGCCGTCGATGTCGGCCATGAAGCCGATGATCGGTTTGCCGGATCCCCACTCAGCGACGAAAGCTGTGGGCATGCCCGACACGCCGCGGGTGATTCTGAATCCGTCCTGCTCAAGAAGATCGGTGATGTAGTTCGCGGATTCGGTTTCCTGATAGCCGAGCTCCGACAAGCTGAACAGGGTGTCGGTAATTTCCTGCACCATTTTCTGGCGGGTACCGACGACCTCCTGCGCCTCTTGCTTGAGCTGATCGTGGGAAGGTGTTTGTGCGAGCGCGGCGGCGGATGCAAGCGCGAATAGCGCGATTTGCAGAGGTTTCATGCGTTCCTCGCGAAATGACAGTTTGATGAGCCCAGTATATGGGTTTGCGCGGCAACAGGGGAACCGGCGCGCCTGATGCTCACTCTGTGGCATACTCCTGGACTTGATCAGTCTGGCGCCGGCAGCGGGCCGGCGCGGCCGAGGGAGGAATCATGGCGCAACTTTGGGACGGAGACGCGGAACTATTTGCATTGGCCAAGGCGGAACTGTTCACCGCCGTAGTGGGCGACGTGATGGACCAACTGGGGTTCCTGCAGCAGTTCTTACCGCCGCAGATCCGGCCGCTCGATCCGGGAATGGTCGTCATCGGGCGGGCCATGCCGGTTGTTGGAACCGACAGCGTGGCCGCGACGCCATGGTTTGGCGCGGAGGGCAGCCAGGCTCAGGCAAGCGCTGCGGATTCGCCCGCGAGCAAGTCAGGCAATCCCGTGATCTCGCAGCCTTTCGGCCTGATGCTCAAGGCCCTGGACGATCTCAAGCCCAACGAGGTCTACCTCTCGACCGGCGGCTCCCCGCGCTACGCCCTGTGGGGAGAGCTGATGAGCACGCGCGCCATGAAATTGGGCTCCGCGGGCGCGGTGCTGGCGGGCTACACACGCGATACGAACGGAATTCTCGCGCTCGGTTTCCCGACTTTCGCGATTGGCTCCTACGCGCAAGATCAGTCGCCGCGCGGTAAGGTGATCGATTTTCGCTGTGCGATCGAGATCGCCGGCGTGCGCGTGGATCCGGGCGATATTGTTTTTGGGGATATCGACGGCGTTTGCATTGTGCCGCAAAAGGCCGAACGCGACGTGTTCGTCAAGGCGATCGAGAAAGCCCGCGGCGAAAAACAGGTGCAAGAGGCGATTGGCAACGGCATGAGCGCGCAGGAGGCATTCGACCGGTTCGGAATCCTGTAGCTCGATTGGTAACGGTTCGCGGCGCCGGGGTTTCCACCGGGCAGGGGAAATCCTGATGAACGGAACCTTGCTGATCGTAATGAGCCGCTACGAGAAAGACGCTTTCCTGGAAACCATCGCGGAGCTGAATTTGGATCCGCTGTTTGCGTCGAGCGCGGACGAAGCGGAGCGTCTGCTTACCGTGAACCCGAAGATTGAAGTGGTCGTCGTCGACGAGGAGTTGCTCGACGGGACCTGGCAGGATGTCGCCGAAACAATTGCCGCTCGCGAAGTGCCGGCGTCACTGCTGATCTGTACCAAGCAAGTAGGCGATATCGGCATTCTCGCCGCTTCGCGCCGCGTGCACATCCCGGATGTGCTGATCAAGCCCTATGATCCGGCGCTTGTGCGCGAACGCATCCTCCATGCTCTACGGAGCGAAGTGCGCAAACCCCTTGAGGGCGCCTCCATACCGAGTCACCCCGCCACTGCTGAGTAACCAGACGAGTAAACCGGCCGAGAAACCAGCAGCGGCGAGTTATTCGAAGACGGAACAGTCAGGAAACTCAGGAAGTCACAAGGCTGCGGATCTTGTCCACAATATGGCGCGCGGAGATGCCGAAACGGTCGAGCAATTCCTCCGCCTGGCCGCTACGGGGTATCGCCCGAACAGCGAGCTTGTGAACCTTGAAACCTTCAGTGGACAGCGCCGACAGCACCGCATCACCGATACCGCCGTGCTCGTAGTGATCTTCGACGGTCACGACCAAGCCGTTCGTGAGACGCGCCGAGGCTTGCAGGGTTTGTGTATCGATCGGCCGCACGCTGAACAAGTCAATGACGCGAATCGCGATGCCTTGCTCGCTCAGTTGCTTGTGCGCCTTGAGGGCTTCAAACAACGTCACACCCGCGGCGACGACCGTCACGCGATCGTAGTCGCTCTGCCGGACGATCTTGCAGCGCCCTGCTTCAAAGCGCTCTTCCGGCCCATAGACGATCGGCGTCTTGGGGCGGCTGGTGCGGATATAAAAGGGCCCCTCGGTTGCCGCCGCCATCTCGATGGCGCGCCAGGCGCTGGTCGCATCGCTCGGATAGAGCACCGTGTAGTTGGGCTGGGCGCAGGTCATCGCCAGATCTTCGAGACCCATTTGCGAGGGACCATCCTCGCCGATCGAGATGCCGGCGTGGGTGCCCACGTACTTCACGTTGGACCTGCTGATCGCCGTCATGCGCATGAAATCGTAGCCGCGGGCAAGAAAACAAGCGAAGCTGGCGGCGAACGGGATCTTGCCACGGGCGGCGAACCCCATGGCCGCGCCCATCATGTTCTGCTCGGCGATGAAGCCCTGAAAAAAGCGTTCCGGCGCGACTTTCTCAAAGTCTTCCGTGTGCGTGGAATTCTTGACGTCGCCATCGAGAGCAACCACGCGGGGGTTGGTCTTTCCCAGCGCGGCCAGCGCCGCTCCGAAGGCCGCGCGCGTGGCCAACTCTTTGCCGCCCACGGTGTACGGCGGCGCGGAGGCCGGCTGCGCGGATCCCAATCCGGCGCCGTTGGAGGAAGGCAGCTTTGGCGTCCAGTTGAACGCGACGTTGTTCAACTGCCCTTCGAGCTCGTGGAGGGCCTTTTCACTGTCCTCACCTGCGGGAATGGGCTTGCCGTGATACCCTTCCTTGTCTTCGGTGAAGGAGATGCCTTTGCCTTTGAAGGTCCGCGCCAGAATGATCGTAGGGCGGTCGGTGGTACTTGCCGCATCGTCGTAGGCCTTGATCAGGCTCTCGACGTTATGGCCGTCCACGACGAGCGCGCGCCAGCCAAAGGCCTGCCAGCGTGCCTGGTAGGTTTGCAATTCGTGCTGCAGCATGGTGGGCTGGCTTTGGCCCAGACGATTGACGTCGATGGTGGCGCACAGATTGTTCAGCTTGTAATGCGACGCCAGCTCGGCCGCTTCCCACACCGAACCCTCGGCCGTTTCCCCGTCGCCGAGCAGAACGTAGACGCGCTGGTCGCGCTTATCCAACCGCGCGTTGAGCGCCATGCCGACGCCGGCGCACAAACCTTGGCCGAGTGAGCCGGTGGCGACGTCCACGAACGGCAGTGTCGTCGGAGGATGCCCTTCGAGGTCGGAATCGATCTTGCGCAAGTTCAGCAGGTCGTCAGCCGAAAGATAGCCGGCCTCGGCCCAGGCCGCGTAAAGCACCGGAGCAGCGTGGCCTTTCGAGAGAATGAAAACGTCGTTGGCCGGATTGGCGGGGTTGGCCGGATCGTAGCGCATCACCGAAAAAAACAGCGCCGACATGATCTCGGCCGCCGACGCGCAACTGGTCGGGTGGCCGCTGTTGGCCGCCGTCGTGGCGCGCACGGAATGAATGCGCAAGCGGGTCGCTTTGTCCTGCAAGCCGGCAATCGTGTCGCTGTTGACCTCGACAGGCATGGGAAATCCTCCAACTGAAGTGAATCGTTTGGCCAGGGTAGAAGGCCGCCGCGCTCCCGGAGATGCTCGATTGTCCCCAGGCCGCGCTATAGGCGTGTTTTTATCTTAACCGCTCCGCTCGACGGACGGGTTAAAGGCAGGATCGGCGAAGTCTCTTTCCCGGCTAGCCCGGTTGCTCCCTGGGACAGCCAAAACAGAGCAGCGGCCAGCGAACTAGCCAGACCGAAAACCTACACGTGGCCGCGGGCGGTCACTTTCCACACTTCCCGGACTTGGTCGCCGCGAACGCAAAAGATGCGGTCATACAAGTTGACGTTAGGGTCGCAGTGCGGCACCAGCATCTCCAGTTTTTCGCCGAGGCGAATCTCGCGGCTGGGGTGTTCCCATTGCAGAATGCCGTGCTCGTCGCCTCCGAAGCGATAGTCGACGCCCTGGACGCCGACGACTTCAGGCCCGAACTTACGATCGGTGGCGAAGGCCTTCAGTCCCGCGTCGGTCGTCGCCCGGTCGTCGTAGTTCTTGCTGATAACCGTCGCCAGCACCGTGAGCGCCGGCTGGAAGTCTTCGTAGACCCCGCCGCTTTGGCCGCCGATTTTGCGGTAGTCGACGTCCATGAAGACGTAGGAGCCGACTTGCAGCTCGGTCATGCCGCCCAACGCGGGGTCGATGTTGTAAGTCCCCGTGCTCGCGCCGGACATGATCTCGGCCGGCAGACCGTCGCGCTGCATCTGCCGGAAAGAATCTATGACCGGGCCCATCACCTTGGCGGAGTGCTCTTTGCGCGCTTCGAATCCTTCGACATGCGACGAGGCGCCGGAATAGCCGTGCACGCCGCGCAGCTTGAGGTTTGGCAGTTGATCGATCTTCTTCGCCAGCTCGACTGCCTTCTTACCGGGCTCGGTTCCCGTGCGGCGGCCCATGGGGTCGATATCGACCATCACGTTGAGCTGGACTTTCGCCGCCTGCGCCGCTTCGCTGAGCTGTTCGGCGTGCCATGGATTGTCGACCACCGACATCGTCTCGGGACGCTGTTTGGTGAGCCGGATAAGCCGCTCCATCTTGTTGGGGCCGACCATCTCAGAGGTAATCAGCAACCCGCCGATGCCTTCGAAGCTCAGTGCTTCGGCCTCGCGGATCGTGGCCGTGCACGCGCCGATGGCACCGGCCTCGAGTTGACGCCGCGCGATCTCGACGCACTTGTGTGTCTTGGCGTGGGGACGCAGTTGGACGCCAGCATTCTTAGCGTGGTCCGCCATGCGGCGGATGTTGGCTTCGAGCCGGTCCAAATCGACCAGCAACGCAGGCGTCGGCAGGTCGTTCTTCGTGACACCGCTGATGCCTTTGTTGGACTGCAGATGCTTTTCGATCTCGGTCAAGCTGTAGGCGCTGGCGCGCCCGAGCAACACCGTTGGCCCGGCAACCGTAGCGGCCGCGATCGTCTTTTTCATCCACTCTCTCCGTGAGCTTGTCGAGCTTGTCATGAAAACTCCCGCTCCTGCTCCTGGCGTCTATGGTAGCGCCGCAGGACCTGCTTTATGAAGGAAAACGAAAGCCGCCATCGGAAGCAGCCGGCTGGCCCGGTTCGACCGGCCGCCTGTTGCCGAAATGATGGCCTAAGAAACCGGGAATCGCAGCAGGCTTCGACCACGCGGTGGAGCGCGCGGCGGCATGGCCGGACAAAGCCTAGCGGCGTGCATCCGTCAGGGCTGTGCGCGATGGCGTGCAACCCCAACGGGGCCGGTGGGGCAAGCTAACAAGCCTGCCCCTACTGTGTCTTGAGTGCTTCTCAGCGAAGAGAGAGGTTGGCGCGGCCTCGCGGCCGCTGCCTTTTACGCGCGAGCTGCGTGGGTGCGTTCGTCCGCTTCCTTGGCCGCTTGTGGCGTGTCTGTTTCGCGCAGCGGCCCGAACTTGAACACCGGCAAGGTTCCGCCATGGCGCGCCAGCTCTTCCACCGAACGAACCGCGATCCGTCGGCGCCTGATTTCAATGCAGCCTTTGCGCTGCAGCCGATTGAGCGCGTTGGAAGTCGTTTCGCGCGTCGCCCCGATCAGCCCCGCCAGGTCTTTCTGCGACAGACGGATGTAGTTCTTGGACAGGGGCACGTTCGACGGCGGCAGTTCCTCGACCCAACGCAACAACAGCCGCGCGATGCGCTGCTCCACCTCGAGCAAGCTCACCCATTGCACCTGATCCTCGAGGTGCCGGATGCGCTGCCCGAACAGCGGAGCGAATGCCTGCCAGAAGCGCGGATTGCGATCCGCGTAAAGCAGCACGCTGTCACGCGGCGCCATCACCACCGAAGCGCGTTCGATGACTTCCGCTGACGCCGTACGCATTCGTTCGCCGAGCAAGGCGCTCTCGCCAAAGATTTCTCCGACTTCCAAGACCTGAAAGACGCAGTGCTTGCCTCCGGGCCCCAGAATGGAAATTTTGACGCGGCCTTGATCCAAGACAAAGACGCGGTCGCTAGGATCACCAGGAACGTACAGTTGCGTTCCTCTTGCCAGATTCGACAGCGTGACTGCCCCTTCTACGACCCGAAGCTCCGATTCGATTCTCACCACCGAGCACCCTCACAATTTTTCGTTTGAGATGAACTGCTTCTTTCTTGCAATGCAAACCCGCTCTAGAATAGCAAACATTCTTGCGTCAAACAGCGTTCGGAATCAAGAGGGAAAAAGTTTTTCTCGAATCTTTTTGGCCGACTCGAAATCGCTTTGCAGGTCTGATGTTCCCAAGTGATCGCTGAAATGTTTTAGACGGATGATGAACTCGTGCAGGGCCGTCTGAAGGTTGTCCCCGTTGGTACTTAGGATATCCTTCCAGATGGCATAGGAGCTTTCCGCCAAGCGCGTCATATCGCGCAAACCGGGACCTGCGATCTTAAGGTGTTCGGCGTCATCAAGATGGCCCGAGACACTTAAAGCAAGAGCGCTGGAAACCAATTGAGGCAGATGGGAAGTCCACGTAACGACCTCGTCGTGAACGTCAGGCGGCAAGACGGACGGCGTCGCTCCGAACTTCCGGATCCAAGCTACGAACTCTTGGACCACCGGCGTATCGGGCAGCCGTCCGTTGTGCGGAGTAAGAACATAAACGGCGCCCGCGAACAAATCCGCCTCGGCCAGCTCGACACCACGCTGCGCTTTCCCGGCCATGGGATGACCGCCCAAAAACCAAGGCCCTTCCGCGAACACTTCCGCGGCTCGCGCCACGATCGCGCGTTTGGTGCTGCCAGCGTCGGTCACCAGGCAGCCGGGCGCAGCATGGCGAGCCACTTCAGGCAGCAACTCCACGATGCGGCCGATGGGTTGCGCCAAATAAACCAGGTCTGCCGCGCCAACCGCTTCGGCAAGCGGCATTCCAGCATCGATGGCGCCGTGACGAACAGCCGAGTCAATGGTGCGCGGCGAGCTGACACCGAGGATTCTTCCCGTGAAACCCGCCGCACGCAACGCGAGCCCGAAAGAACCTCCGATCAGACCAACGCCGAGAATACTGACTGTCTGAATCTTCATAGCGGAAGGATGCGTACAACCGGGCCGCCCACTCTGCCCATCGCTTTATAAGGGGGCGATGGCGGGGCGATACAGCGTCCCGTTCTTGCGCTTGGCGGCCCTGTTCAACGCGTGGTCGCGGGCGCTTCCGGGGCTCGGAAAGCACACGCCATGCAAAAGCTTTCCTGTCTCTTACTTGCGGCTTCTTCCAGAACGGTGGACTGCCGCGGAGCGGGCGGACCGTGCACGACCTGCTTGAAGCAAGCCTTATTTGAGGTCAGCGCGCGACGAGCGCTTCGCCGCGGCCCGGCCGGCACTTGCTTGCGGCTTCGGCCGCCGCTTGGCTCTTCGCGACTCCTCTTTCTGGACGGCCTTCATCTCGCCCATGATCGCTTCGAAGATGCGCCAAACAGCCTCGTGGCTGAGAGGGCCATCGTTGTGGCGGTTGAGGCTGGCGCGGATAGCAGCTTCGCGTTCTGGCTCCTCGATAGGAATAGCTTGTTGCCGCTTGAGAGGAGCGAGCCGCAGAACGCACTCCGCTCGCTCGTTCAACAAAGTCAGGATCTTGCGATCCAGCCCGTCAATGCGCTTGCGCCAGCCAGAAAGATCCATACACCATTCCCGATTCGCTACCGCGCCACCGCTGGCGCAACAAGCCCGCTTTTGAGATCGGCGGCGAAGGTGCGAAGTTCCGCCTCGAGGTTCGGCCCGTCGCTTTGCTCGGCGATCAGGCGCACGATGGCGCTGCCTACGACCGCCGCGTCCACGTGCGGCCCCAATGCCATCATGTGCTCGCGCCGGGAAAGTCCAAACCCCACTGCGACCGGCAAGGAGGTCGCGGCCCGTACCCTTTGCACCAACGGCAGCGCCTGATCGGAGAGCGCTTCCCGCGTTCCGGTCACTCCCGCCCTCGAAACAAGATAAACGAAACCGCTGGAGGATTGCGACAACAAGCCAATTCTTTCGTCCGCCGTCGTTTGGGACACCAGAAAGATAGCATCAAGCCGCCTTTTGTGCATCTCGGCCAGATACGGCCCGGCGGCTTCTACGTTCAGGTCCGTCAGCAGCGCGCCATCCGCCCCGGCGTCAGCGGCGTCGGCGGCGAACCGCTCAAACCCATAGCGCAGCACCGGGTTGAGGTAGCTGAAGATCACCACCGGGATCTCCGACTCGCGGCGCAGCTCTCGCAAAATCTCGAGTACCTTAGCCAGGGTTGTGCCGGCGCGCAATGCGCGCTCGCTCGCTAGTTGGATCACCGGGCCGTCGGCGATAGGATCCGAGAATGGCACGCCGAGCTCGATGATATCGACGCCGCCTTGCTCCAACGCCTTTACGATGCCGACCGTGCGTTCCGGCGAGGGGTCGCCGACGGTGACATAAGCGATCAAGCCGCAGTTGCCTTCCCGCTTCAAACGGTCGAAGCAGAGCGTAATTCTGGTTTCCAAAGAAGTAGGCATGATACGAAACGACGGTCTGTCTATTGTAGCGTTGGTGCCCTCGAGGGTCGCGCGCGCGGCCGGCGTCAAAACCCCAAATGTGCCCCGTGGAACATTTGCCGATTCCCGGCGAGGCATTACAAGGGCGGGTTTAGCCGTGGCCTAGTGGTACTGGAGTCTCCGTGACTCGCCAGCTCTGCTCGAACGGCCGTGGCTCGTTTAGGGTAGGCGACGGCGTCCTGAATCCTGCTCAGACGCGGCGAACGCGCCTGCTACCCGATATCCGGCATGTTCTCGCGGAAGATATCGATGTCTTTGTCGCCCCGCCCCGAGAGGTTGAGCAGGAAAGTCTGACCTTGCGATTGCGGCGCGCGGCGCACGGCTTCCGCCACCGCATGCGCCGATTCGAGCGCCGGAAGGATGCCTTCCATCGTGGATAGCAGGCGCACAGCCTCGAGCGCCGGTTCGTCGCCGCACGGTACATACTCGGCCCGTCCGCTTTCATGCAGCCAGGCATGCTCGGGACCAACCGAAGCATAGTCCAGACCCGCCGAAACCGAATGCGTCAACGCAATCTGGCCATCATCGTCCTGCAGCAGAAAACTATAGGTACCGTGCAAAACCCCGGGGCTGCCACCGGCGAACCGCGCCGCGTGGTCGCCCAGGCGCAAGCTGCGTCCTCCCGCCTCAACGCCGACCATCTTGACAGTGGCATCCCCCAAAAAAGGATGGAACAGCCCGATGGCGTTGCTGCCTCCGCCCACACATGCCAGCAGGACGTCAGGCAAGCGCCCGCCGGTCATCTGCTGAAATTGCTGCCGTGCTTCGCGGCCTATCACCGTCTGAAAATCGCGAACCATGCGCGGGTAAGGATGCGCTCCCAAGGCCGAGCCCAACAGATAGTGCGTGTCTTCAAAGTTCGCCACCCAGTCGCGCATCGCTTCGCTGATGGCGTCCTTGAGGGTTCGGCTGCCCGCCTTGACGGCCACGACCTCCGCGCCCAACAGCCGCATCCGAAAGACGTTCAGCGCCTGCCGGCGCATGTCTTCCTCGCCCATGTAGACGATGCATTTGAGGCCGAACAACGCGCAGACCGTGGCGCTGGCCACGCCGTGCTGGCCGGCCCCGGTTTCGGCGATGATGCGCGTCTTGTTCATGCGCCGCGCTAGCAAAGCCTGGCCCAGGCAGTTGTTGATCTTGTGCGCTCCGGTGTGCAGCAGATCCTCGCGTTTGATGTAGAGTTCCACACCCAAGCGCTCGCTCAGACGCTTCGCGTGATATAGCGGCGTAGGACGCCCGGCGTACTCCCGCGAAAGCTGGTCGAGTTCCTCGTGGAACGCCGGGTCGCTGCGCGCCTGCTCGTAGGTGGCTTCAAGCTGCTCGAGCGGCGCGATGAGGATCTCGGGCACGTAGCGGCCCCCAAAGCGGCCAAAGCGGCCCTGGGAGTCCGGCAGCACTTGCTGTGGGACTGTCGCCATTCTTCTACTTTACCGATTTGGCTGCGTCGAGATAGCGGCGAACTTTTTCGGGGTCTTTTACGCCGGGCTGGTTTTCGAGCTTTGAGCAAGCGTCGACCCCCCAGGGATCGACGTGCCGGATGAGGTCGGCAACGTTTTCCCCGTCGAGACCACCGGCCACGACAACGCGCCCGTAGCCCTTGGCCTCCACCGCTTTACCCCAGGGAAACGTGCGGCCCGTGCCGCCAAACGAGCCGTCCTTCGCGTCAGTGTCCAGCAGAAAAGCCTCGCAGGAGTAGGCCGGTAGCCGCGAGAGGTCAGAACTTTCGTTGATGCGAATCCCTTTCCAAATACGCAAATCCTGCAATTCGGCGCAGACCTCCGGCGCCTCATCGCCGTGCAACTGCACAACGTTGAGGCGAACGGCGGCCGCGACTCTGCGGATCGTTTCGGCGGATTCGTTGATGAACAGCCCCACCCGTAGGACCTCCGGCGGCACGCAAGCCGCGATTAGAGCCGCCTGCGGGGGCCGTATATAGCGCGGGCTCCCGGTAAAAAAAATGAACCCCAGCGCCGTGGCGCCTTGATCGGCGGCGAACCGCGCGTCGGCTACGGAGGTGATGCCGCAGACTTTGAGGATTTCCGGCATGAATGGCTTTCGCTATTTGGAGCGATCACGGCTCGCCGTGATGAGATCGAACGTCTGGGTACAGGTGGAGGGGCGAATCAGCCGCCGACCGGGGTCTTGGCACCTGCAATCAGCTTGGCAAGAGCCGCTCCGGGATCGGGCTGCTTCATCAAGCTCTCGCCGATCAGAAAGGCCTGATATCCCGCGTCCATCAAACGGCGGATGTCATCCGAAGTCCGAATGCCGCTTTCACTCACCGCCAGTGTTCCTGACGGAATCTTCTTGGCCAGCCGGAGCGAGGTCTCCAGCGACACCTCGAGTGTTTTGAGATTGCGGTTGTTCACGCCGATCAGGTCCGCGCCCATCGCCAGCGCGCGGTCCAGTTCGCCCTCATCATGCACTTCGACGAGCGCGTCGAGTTCCAACTCGCGCGCGTCGGCCATCAAGGTCTTCAACTCCTCGTCATCGAGCGCCGCAACGATCAGCAGCACCGCATCGGCTCCCTCCGCGGATGCCTGCAGCAGGTGATAACGGTCCAGAGTGAAATCCTTGCGTAGCACGGGTAGATGCGTCGCCAAACGCGCCCGCACCAAATCCTGGAGCGAACCCTGAAAGAACTGCTTGTCGGTCAGCACGGAAAGTGCCGCAGCGCCACCGTCCTGGTATCCGGTCGCGATCTCAGAGGGGTCGAACTCCTGCGCGATGACGCCGGCTGAAGGCGACGCTTTCTTGATCTCCGCAATGATCGCCGGACGGCTCGCCGCAAGCGACTTTCGAAAGCCCCGGCGCACGGGGCGCCCTCGCTCTTCCAGCGTGGCAATGTTCACCGCCGCTCGCTCCGCGACCAGTTCCGCGCGCTTGCGGACGATGATCTGCTCGAGGACGGTTAGTTCTGTGACTCGGGAAGAGTTTGCCATCAAATTTCAGCTCGTGGAACGCCGCCGAGAACTTCCGACTGCAACCGCTCTGGACTTAGGGATTGCAGCAAGAAAACCTTGTCGTAGTCGCCTCGAATCTTCAGGTAGAGTTTCCGGTCAGCCGTAACGAACGGCGCCTTCTGCTTTTCCGCCAGCACCAGGAACGCCATGTCGTATACGGCGTGATCGTATCGACGGGCGGCGTGCACCACCGGCATCATGTCTTCAAAGAAAGGTATGACGTCGGCTTCATTGGACCAAGCAACCAAGTCCGCCAACGCAGTCTCAGCCTCGGGCACAGTCAGGTCTCCGGATCGAAGCTTCAACCAAACCGTATTCGCAAACTCGACAAACAAAAAATCCGGCACCACTGGCCGCGCTTGGTCCTGTAGCGTGGCCTTTAGCAGCGCCTTGATTTGCTCTTTATCGTCAGGCTCCTCAATGAAAAACTTCACGACGATGTTGGTGTCCAGGACCACCGGTACGGCCACGCTAGCGCCTTGATCCAGGCCTTTGCGATCTCATGCGCCGAATTAGCTTGACGCTGTCCGTTCCCGGGCCGTGCTTCCGGCCGATGGATTCGCGATTGGACCAGATCCGCTCAAAAAGGCCTATCCGCTCGCCAGGGGTGCGCGAGCTGCGCGCACCACGTTCCAGCCAGTAAAGGGCCTGCGCGTTTACGGAGCGTTTCTCTTCGGCCGCAACTTCCCGCAACCGCTCCAGCAGCTCGTCGGAAAGGTTTCGAATGGTCAGACTCGCCATGAGGTCCCGCCAAAAACGATAGTTGCGTTCTGCAACTATTGTAGCAATCCTGGCGCTGGGGTCTTAACCCGGCTCACGCAGTTGCACGAGCGGAGGCAGGCACGGCCGGCAAGGTTGTTTGGCTGGCTAGACTTTCTCCGGCACTTCAAAACCCGGCCGGTAGCGGC
>JBBDWJ010000045.1:0-8323 GCA_040902925.1 Bryobacterales bacterium
CCGCAGGTACTTCTGAAGCTGCATCGCGGAGATGCCCTTCTTGGCATCGCAGACCAGCGCAACGGCCTGAAACCACTTGTGTAGTGGCAGGTGGGTATCGTGGAAGATGGTGCCCGTGGTGGCAGCGAACTGATACTTGCAGGTGAGGCACTGGTACAGGTGCTTGTCGGGACTGCGGACGGCTTCGCCCTTGGAGTTGAGGCGGCTACGGCCCTTCCGCACAAACCGCGAGATCCGATTGGCGCTACACTTCAGGCAACGGACGCCTTCGGGCCAACGCATGGCTTCCAGGTAGGCGATGCACTTGACTTCCTCGTTGAATTCGGCGGCAACGTCTATCAGGGAATTCTTGCGATTGACCAGCGAACGGTAGCGGCTCTTGCGGGGCTTTTTGGTCTTCGGGGCGTCCATGGAATCCAGTATGCGCCTATGGCGCGTCTGTGTCAAGTGCATAATCACGGAACGAACCCAAATCCCAATATTGGGATGACAACCGCCATCATACTCATTAATAATAAGTTAGATTCGACTGGCGGATGGAACAAACACCGAAAGGCATAGACCGGTCGTCCAAAGACCTTGCGCCAAGCCAAGCGCTGCGCCGTTGGACCAGGCTTGGCGGCAACCCACGAAACAGCCGGTCGCGCCGCCCCGGCCGCGGATCGACCTGCACCACCCGCCAAGAAAAGGTATAATGTCGATCAAGATAGTAGGGATTCCCCCTGAAGGAGCACCGCCATGGCCACCACGATCTCTACCGTAGGTAGCGAGCGTTGGGCCCATCTACCCACCGCCGTTCGCGAAGAACTCGACGTATTCGAAACCGAGCTGCGCCGCGTGCAATCCGGCCAGATGTCGGAGAAGATTTTTCTCGAATTCCGCCTCCGTCACGGCGTCTACGGCCAACGCCAGGACGGCGTGCAGATGCAGCGCATCAAGATCCCGATGGGGCTGCTGACCACCGCGCAGATGGTCCAACTGGCCGACCTGTCCGAGGAATACGCCGACGGCGTCAGCCACATCACGACGCGGCAGGACATCCAGTTCCATTTCGTCGATATCAATGACACGCCGAATCTGATGCGGCGGCTGGCCGAGGTCGGCATCACCACGCGCGAGGCTTGCGGCAACGTGGTGCGCAACGTGACCTGCTGCCACCAGGCAGGCGTGTGCGCCGATGAAGCGTTCGATACGACGCCGCATGCGCACGCGATGGCGTACTTCATGCTGCGGCACACGGACGCGCAGAATTTCGGCCGCAAGTTCAAGATCGCCTTCTCGGGCTGCGAAGACCACGCTTGCGGACTGGCGCGGATGCACGACATCGGCGCCATCGCGAAGATCGAGCAGATCGACGGCCGCCCGGTGCAGGGATTCAAGGTTTACGTCGGCGGCGGGCTAGGGTCGCTGCCCCACCAGGCGAAGCTGTACAGCGAGTTTCTGCCGGCGGATCAGATGCTGCCGCTGGCGCAAGCCATCGGCCGCGTGTTCGGCCGTTTGGGCGAGAAGCAGAATCGCTCCAAGGCGCGCATGAAGTTCCTGATCGCCAAGCTCGGCATCGATGAGTTCCGGCGGCAGGTGGAAGAAGAGCGCGTGCGTTTACCGCGCGATGAGCGTTGGGAGAACGACGTCAGACAGGCGCAGGCGCTGATCAATGAAACCCCCCTGAAGCCGCCGTCCGACCTGAAGCTGCCAGAGAATGCCGATCCGAAGATGCTGCGCTGGCTCGAGACGAACGTCCGGCCGCAGCGCCAGCAGGGCTATTCGATGGTCGAGATTTTCCTGCCGTTGGGCGACATCGCGGCAGACCAGCTTCGCGGCCTCGCCCAGCTCTGCCAGCGCTTCGTCAATGGCACGGTGCGCACAACCGTTGAGCAAAACCTTCTGGTGCGCTGGGTCGGTAACGAAGACCTGCCGGCTTTCTATGAGGGCTTGAACGCGCTGAGTCTCGCCGACGTGGGCGCCCAAAGATTGATGGATATCACCGCCTGCCCGGGCACCGATTCCTGCAAGCTGGGCATCTCGTCCTCGCGCGGACTGGCCGCCGAGCTGCACGAGCGCTTCAACAACGGCATGCAGCAGATCGGCGAGCGCAACGATCTAAAAGTCAAAATCAGCGGCTGCTTCAACTCCTGCGGCCAGCACCATATCGCCGACATCGGGCTGTTCGGCTCAGTGCAGCGCAAGCAGAACCACACGGCGCCGGTATTTCAGGTTGTTCTCGGCGGCACGATGCAGCGCAACGCGGCGTCCTACGGACTGGCTGTCGGCAAGGTCCCGTCGCACAACGCCGTCAAAGCAATCGAAAAGCTCTCGAAATTTTATAGCGCCGAAAAGCAAGGCAACGAAACCCTGGGCGACGTGGTCGAGCGCGTCGGAAAGGCCCGGCTCAAGGACGAATTGGCAGAGCTATCCGTGTTGCCCACCTTCGAGGAAGCGCCGGAGTTCTATCAGGACGTGCGGCAGCCGTGGGAATATTCGAAAAATGTCGGAGTCGGCGAATGCGCCGGCGAGATGGTCGATCAGGCTGAGTTCATGCTCGAAGACGCCGACCGCCTGAATTTCGAGGCCACGCTGGCGCTCGAACAAAGCGACTCGAAGGAAGCAGCGCGCAAGGCCTACCAGGCGCTGTTGAAGGCTGCCGATGGCCTGCTTTCCGCCAAAGGCCTGCTGCTTTCCGACAAGTACGACACGGTCAGCGAGTTCCGCAAGTTTTTCTACGACGGCCCCAGTGTGTTCTGGAAGCCGTTCGCCGAAAATTTCCTGCGCTCCGCCGAAGAAAACGTCGAGGATCTCGACGATGAGCAATGCCGCCTGCGCGTCGAAGAGGCCACGTTGTTTATCGAGCAAGCGCAAACGGTGTACAGCCAGATGTGAAGCCTGTGCGTAACGGGTGCCGGCGGGGTGCCGGCGGGGACTGCCGACGGGGACAGTCACCGCCTTTCGCGCTAATGGCGCAGCGGTTGTTCAGCGGAACTCAGTGCGCGAAAGGTGGTGACTGCCCCCCCCCCCCGCGACTCTGTCCCCGACGCACTCAAGCACTAACTTAGAGATCATGTATCAAGCTTGCTAGCGCGCGGCAATGTTCCCCGCGCGGCCCGGACGACTCTCCACTCATGGACCTTCAACGCATTGATATCTACGCCCTGATCGACGCGCCCCGCGGCGCGAAACTCGACTCGCTGTTGGCCATCTTCGGACGCTGGCGCACCGACACGACCCACCCGGCTAAATGGATCGACCTTGCCGACTACGCGCACATGAGCCGCGGCGCCGGCGTCGTCCTGGTCGGCAAGCAGGGCATTTTCGGCGTCACCCGGTTCGACCCGGGCCTGGGCCTGCTCTACTCCGGCCGGGCCGAATATGAAGGCTCGTTGGAGCAGCGCGTGGTCGAGTCGTTTCGCAGGCACCTCTCCTTGACGGCGGCGCTGCTACGCGAGCCGGACTATCCGGCTGAGATCAAGAACCTGAACGGGTCCTGGGATCTCACCGTAAATGACCGCCTGAATTTCCCCAACAACGAGCAGACGGATCGCCTGCTGCGCCCGCCCATCCAGGCCGCGCTCGACAAGCTGTTCGGTGTTGGCGCTTACGAGTTGGCTCCGCATGACGACGCGCAGCGGCGGTACGGATTCACCCTTCACACCGGCGCGACAGACCTCAATCGCATTCTGGAAACAGCCGAAAAGGCGTATTCGTGAACCCAGCAAGCACCGTTCGGGATTGATCCCTATTGACAGCGCCGGCGGCATTCGTTCAACAATCAGACTAGATGCGTGTATCGCGCAGAGGCTGGTTTCAGGCTTCGCTGGGTGCGGCAATGGTTGCTGGCGCGGCGTTGACGTTCGCCAGCCCGCAAACCACGCTCATCCGGCGCTCGAAGCAATACGGCGGCTTCCGGCTCGATTTCGAGTTCAACGGCCGCCGCGCCTTTCTCGTGCAGCCGCCGCGCGAACCCATCGACAATTCAAAGCCGTGGGTATGGTACGCGCCCACGCTTGCCGGCCAACAGCCCGACGATCGCCATGAGTGGCTGTTCGCGCAACTGGTCGAGCAAGGTTTTGCCATCGCGGGCGTCGACGTCGGAGGACCATCGGGAGCCCCGCAAGCAGGCGAAACATTCAGCCAGTTTCGCGAAATGCTGATCGCCAAGTACCGCATGTCGCAGCGGCCGTGCCTGCTCGCCGCGGATTGGGGCGCGTTGTTTCTCTATGACTGGGCTTCGCGGCACGCCAGCGAAGTGCGCTGCATCGCCGGGATTCGCCCGCTCGTCAACGTCGAGTCGGACCCGCGCATGGCCGCGCAGATAGCGTCGGCCTACGAGTTGAGCGCCGCGGAGTTTCAAGATCGCCTGGCCGAGTACAATCCGATCGACCAGCTCGGCGCGCTCGCCGATCAAGGCGTCCCGATTCTGCATCTGCACGGCCCAGGTGACACGGTCGTACCCGCCGAGCCCAACAGCGGAGAAATGGCGCGCCGCTACCGCGCCCTGGGCGGCGCGATCGAAGTCGTGGGCCTAACAGGAGAAGGCCCCGAAGTCTGGCGCTCTCGTGCGCTGCTCGATTTCTTCGTCGCGCGCGGCCTGGTTGCCTCCGACTAGTTTTCGCTGCGGGCCTCATTCCCACCCACAGGGCGTTTGGGCGCGTGAATCTCGAAAGCAATCCGCCAACGCCGCACAACCGGCTTGCGGTCTATGAATTCGTCAAGGATGCGCTTGGGCCTCTGATGCCCTGCCCTCAAAGCTCGTGACCGCAACGAAGCCCACATCGATCGTCTGGTTTCGCAACGACCTGCGCTTGGACGATAACCGCGCCTTGCAAGCAGCCGCTGCGGCGGGTGGCCCGGTGATTCCGGTCTTCCTCTGGACGCCGCGTGAGGAAGACCTGTGGGCTCCCGGAGCGGCCAGCCGTTGGTGGCTTCATCAGTCCCTCGAAGCCCTCAGTCAAGCATTGAGGGAGAAGGGCTCACGCCTGATCCTCCGGCGCGGCCCAAGTTTGACGGCGCTCCAGGAGCTGATTCTCGCCACAGGCGCGAGCAAAGTCTTTTGGAGCCGGCGCTACGAACCGGCGGTTCGCAAACGCGACGAGCAACTACGCGCAGCGTTGCGGAAAGCCAATGTCGAGACCGAGGAGTGTTCCGGCGCGTTGCTGTTTGAGCCCGATGAGTTGCATACGAAATCCGGCAACCCGTTCCAGGTGTTTACGCCGTTCTGGAAGAGCTGCCTCGCGAAGGGCGAGCCTGCGCAACCCGCGGCCGCGCCGCGAACGCTCGCCGCGCCAGCAACGTGGCCAGACTCTCTGCCGCTCGAACAGCTCAACCTGGAACCCACAATCGACTGGGCAGCAGGTCTCAAGCGCGCCTGGACGCCCGGAGAAACAGGCACCCGCAAACAACTGCGTAAATTCGTTCAGCAAGCCATCACGGATTACAAAACGGCTCGCGATCAGCCAGGCATCGACGGGACGTCACGGCTCTCGCCGCACTTGCACTTCGGCGAAGTCAGCGTGAGGCGCGTCTGGCACCAGATTCGCAAGTTGCAGGAAAGGCGCGCGGCAGGCGGTGAGCGCGGCTGGAAGCCCGGCCCGGAAGACTATTTACGCCAGCTAGGTTGGCGCGAGTTTGCCCATCACCTGCTCTATCATTTCCCTCACACGACCGGCCAGCCGCTACGGGAACAGTTCGCGCGCTTCCCGTGGCGCAGGAGCAAGACAGACGTGACCGCTTGGCGGAAAGGGCAAACCGGCTACCCGTTGGTCGACGCCGGCATGCGCGAGCTGTGGTCCACGGGCTGGATGCACAACCGCGTTCGCATGGTCGTCGGTTCGTTTCTCGTGAAAGACCTTCGCATTTCATGGCTCGAAGGCGCCAGATGGTTCTGGGACACACTCGTTGACGCCGACCTCGCCAACAACACGCTCGGCTGGCAATGGGTCGCGGGCTGCGGAGCCGACGCGGCGCCCTACTTCCGCATCTTCAACCCGGTCTCGCAAGGCGAGCGGTTCGATCCCCAGGGCGAATACGTGCGGCGTTGGGTCCCCGAAATCGCGCGCCTGCCGAACCGTTGGATCCACAAACCGTGGCAGGCCCCGCCCGAAGCGCTGAAAACGGCGGGCATCGTTTTGGGCAAGACCTACCCCAACCCGATCGTCGATCACGCCGTGGCGCGCCGCGAAGCCCTCACAGCGTTTCAAGGCCTGAGCAAGCACGGGTTGGATAGCGAATGAGGCCCACCGCAGATAGGGGCCTCCCGCGCGCGGCAATCCCAGTCGCGGGACTCACGCTCCCAGTTCCGAACGGCGCCTCCGGACCTGTCGTCCACAAATCAGTAGGTGGGCCAGCCGGGGAGCCCGGCCCGCAGGCGGCTTTCCGGCGCAAATCGACGATTTCCGACCCGCGCCACGGGCGGTCCTAATCGTGCAAGGATAACCCGCTAACCGCCGGCCCGTTTCTCCGTCTCACAGGAACAACCCGAGCCGGCGTAATCAGGAAGATTTGCGGGAGGGAAGGCGATAGCGCCTGCCGCCACGTTGGTGAACTATGAGCAATCTTTGGCACGACCTTCGTTACGGCGTACGAACACTCTATCGCAACCCGCGTTTTGCGGCGGTCGCGGTGTTGGCGCTCGCCCTCGGCATTGGCGCGAACACCGCCATCTTCAGCGTCGTTTACGGCGTGCTGCTGAAGGCGCTTCCTTATGAGCAACCGGATCGCCTCGCTGTCATGCTGCGTCAAAGCGTGCGCGACGGCGGCCCGGGCGGACCCGTCGCACCCGCGAATTTCTACGACTGGCGCGACCAGGCGCGGTCGTTCGAACAGATGACTGCGGCCGAATGGTGGGGGCCGACGCTGACCGGGCAAGACGTCCCAGAAAAACTCAACGGCCTGCGCGCCTCGGCCAATCTGTTCGAGATGCTGGGAGTCGAGCCCGCCCTCGGCCGTGGTTTTCGCGTGGAAGACGAGAGTCCTCAGAATGAGCGAGTCGTCGTGCTCAGCCATGGCCTATGGCAGCGCCGCTTCGGCGGCCGCGCCGATGTCCTCGGTAAGACGCTTCGCCTCGACGGGGAAATGTTTACCGTCATCGGCGTGATGCCGCAAGGGTTTGGGTTCCCGACTTTTTGGGCCAATCGCGCCGAGATGTGGACTCCCCTCGTCTTCACGCCGGAGCGCGCGCAGCAGCGCGGCGGCAGCTCGCTGCGCATCTTCGGCCGCCTGAAGCCGGAAACGACGCTGGCGCAAGCGCAGGCGGAGATGTCGGCAATCAGCGAGCGGCTGGCGCGGCAGTTTCCCGAGTCCAACAGCGACCACGGCGCAATCGTCGAATCGCTGCACGACAAGACGGTCACCGAAATCCGGCCAACGATCGTCGTACTCGCGGGGGCGGTCGGTTTTCTGTTGTTGATCGCGTGCGTGAACGTTGCGAATTTGTTGCTGGCGCGGGCGACGACGCGTGAACGGGAAGTCGCGGTTCGCAGCGCGCTCGGAGCCGGGCGCTGGGACGTTGTGCGCCAGTTGCTGGCCGAAAACGTGGTGCTCGCTGTGGCGGCCGGAGCCCTCGGCGTGCTGTTCGCGGCTTGGGGCCTTAACGCCGTGCTCGCCGCGATTCCCGAAACGATGAAGGTGTCGCTGCCGCGCCGCGAGGCGATCGGGCTCGACGGCATGGTGCTCGCTTTCGCGTTCCTGTTGTCGCTCGCAACGGCGGCGTTGTTCGGGCTGGCGCCGGCGCGGCGATCCTCGCGGTTCGAGCTGGCGGCGGCGCTCAAAGAAGGCGGGCGCGGCACGCGCGGCGGAGGCGGCAGGCTGCGCGACGCTCTTGTCGTCGGCGAAGTAGCGTTGTCGCTGATGCTGCTGGCCGGAGCCGGGCTGCTGATTCGCAGCTTCGTCAGACTGCAGGCAATCGATCCCGGCTTTGAACCTCACAACGTCATCTCAATGGTTGTCCCCGTGACGGGTTCGCAGTTTGGCACGCCCGAACGCAAGGGCCCGTTTTATGAGCGGCTCGTCGAGAACGTCGCGGCGCTGCCGGCGGTCACTTCCGCGTCGGTAATCAACCACATTCCGCTGGAGGGCGATGTCTGGGGCACGAGTTTCCTCATCGAAGGCCGCGCCGTGCCGTCCCCCGCGGAAACACCTGTCGCAGCCTACCGCGTCGCGGCGCCGCTCTACCTGCAGACAATCGGCGCTACGCTCGTGCGCGGCCGCGATTTCGAAGTCACGGATTCCCACAACGCGCCGCAAGTGGCGATCATCAACGAGACTCTGGCAAGGCAGCACTTCAATACGGAAGACCCGATCGGAAAACGAATCCGGTTAGGACAGGCTGACT
>JBBDWJ010000046.1:0-8227 GCA_040902925.1 Bryobacterales bacterium
GACTCGCTCGAGAAAGCGCAGCCGGTTTCCGCGCCGTTCACGCTCAACGGGACGCTCGACGACGCCGATCGCGACTTTTACCGCCTGTCGGGTGTGAAAGGGCAGGCGGTGGTGCTCGAAGTCGAAGCGCGGCGCGTGGGCTCGGCCGTCGACCCGATGCTGGTCGTGCGCGACGCCTCGGGGCAGGTCATGACGCGCAACAACGACGCCGCCGGAATCTGGCCCGACGCGCGTCTCGAATTCACCTTCCCAGCCGACGGCGACTACTTCGTGGAAATCCATGACGCCCGCTTCAGCGCGCAGGCCCAAAACTTCTACCGGCTCAAGGCAGGGCCGCTGCAGTACGCCGAAAGCATGTTTCCGCTGGGCTGGAAGCGCGGCGAGGCGATCGAAGTCGAGCTGTTCGGAGGCAATCTGGCGGCGCCCGTGAAGGTTCGTCCCGATCTTTCTGCAGCGGCCACGGCTTCGGGATACGCCGCGGTCAACGTGCCGGGAGAAATGGTCAGCCTGCCGTTCCACTTCGCCGTAAGCGACAGCAACGAGCTGCTGGAGCCGGCCGGCGGCGGTCCTTACACGCTGACGCCCGAAACGGTAGTCAACGGGCGAATCGCAAAGCCGGGCGAGGTGGACGAATACCGCTGGAAGGTCGAGCCCGGCCAGTCGTGGATGATCGAGACACAAGCGGCAGGTTTAGGCCCGTCGCAGCTCTACACGCTGATCACGCTCTACGACGATAAAGGGAAAAAACTCGCTTCCGCCGGCGATCAGGAGCCCGAAGAGGCGTTGTCGTTCATTTCGTCGACCGGCGAAACGTTCGGCGACCCACACCTGGGTTTCCAGGTCCCCGATGGCGTCCGCGAGATTCGCCTCAGTGTCGAGGACCTGCTCGAGCGCGGCGGCCCTGGCTTTTCTTACCGGCTCAGCGCTCGCCGCCAGCCGCCCGATTTCCGGCTGACCTTGGTGACGCCGTACGTGAACATTCCACAACAAGGCAGCGCGCTCGTTCCGGTCACGCTCGACCGCCGCGGGTATATGGGGTTGGTGGAATTGAAGCTCGACGGGCTGCCCGACGATATTACCGTTCACGGCGGGCACATCCCGGCTGAATTCGGTGGTATGACTACCGCGCGAACGTCGCGGCGGGGTGTGCTTGTGCTGACACCTAAACCTGGCGCCCAGCCGCGGCAGCTCGAGTTGAAGGCTTACGGCGAGGGGCGCACTGAAGCGGGCGAAGTGATTCGCCGCGACGCCCAGGCGCCAGGGTTGATTACGGGCGTCCGTGGCAGGGGGCAGGATGCGGTCACGGCCCCCTGGCTCGATGCGGCGCTGCCTGCGCGAGTCGTCGAGCCCGAGCCCGCCGTCCTGGAGGTCACCTCGCCGCTGCGGGTGCGCCTGATTCAGGGCATGGAGCACGAGATTCGCTGGGCCTTCAACACCCGGGCGGGAGGAGTCGAGCAGACGTCCAAAGTGACCACAACGAACGAGCCAGCCGTTGGCAACCTGCGGGTCATCGGCGGCGGTCAGGTGAAGACGGGCGACAAGGCCGGAGTGTTCTACCTGCAAACGACGATGGGCACGCCCGCGATGGTGTTCGACATAGCTCTGAGCTGCGGCGTCGAGGTTGGCGGCCGCCCCATCACGATTACTTCGCCGGCGATCACTTTCGAGATCGTGCAGGGATACGACATTGAAGCGCCCCAGGAGCCGATCCGCATTTCGAGCGGCGGAAAAGCCGTGATCCGAGGCGCGCTCCACCGGCAGCCCGAATTCTCATCGCCGGTGACCTTGAAAGCGAACAATCTGCCAGTCGGCGTGAGCTGTTCCACGGCCGAAATCCGCGATGCCGGGGTGTATCATCTAGATTGTGAGGCAGGCGCCGGCGTTGATCCTGGGGACTACGAGATCGAGCTAGCGGCGGCGTCGACGCTAGCCGGGCGCGACAAAGAAGCCGTGCCGTACACGATCCCGCCGGTGAGCGTAAAAATGGTCGTCGGCGGCGCTGGCCGCGTGGCCTCGGCGAAGTAATCGGCGAAGTAAATGGGAAGCAGGCATATAGCCTGCTCGGGTGGCACAGGCAATCCTGCCTGTGAGACAAAGCCAGTCCACGCTGGAAATCAGAATTGGGTGCAACATGGGTATGAAGCAGAGGGTTGTGTGGAGCTTGGTAATGCTGGGGGCGTCCCTTCCCCTCGCCGCCGCGGACGCTGAAATCACCCGTATCGAAGTGCAGCCCTCCTCGCTCGTGCTTTTGGCGGCGGACCAGGGCCGCCATGTCCTCGTCAGCGGCCTCACTGCGGCCGGGGAGCGGATCGACCTCACGGCCGAAGCCCGCCTGGAACCGGCTGGCAACATCGTCAAAGTGGACGAGGGCTTGCTGTACGCGGTCCAACAAGGGGAAACGAAGGTCACGGCGAGCGCCCGCGGCCAGTCCGCCGAATTCACCGTCAAAGTCGGCGACCTCAGCAGCCCGCATCCGCGCAGCTTCGTGCGCGACGTGGCGCCTATCCTTAACAAGTCCGGCTGCACAGCCGGGGCCTGCCACGGCTCGGCGAAGGGAAAGAACGGCTTCAAGCTCTCGCTGCGCGGCTACGACCCCGATTACGACTACAAAGCGCTGCTGTTCGATATCTCCGGACGCCGCTTCAACCGCGTCAATCCCGCCGAAAGCCTGATGCTCTCCAAGCCGACGCAAGGCGTGCCGCACGAAGGCGGACTGCGCATCGAGCCCGGCTCGCGCTACGACAAGACCATTTCGCAGTGGATCTCCGAAGGCACGAAGTTCGGCGATCTCGACAAGGACCGCGTCGAGACTCTCGAGGTGCTGCCCGCCGAGATCTTCATGCACCGGCCGGAGCTGAAACAGCGAGTTCTGGTCATTGCGCATTACGCTGACGGCTCGCTCCGCGACGTCACGCGCGAGGCGGTCGTGGAAAGCAGCGTGCCAACGATCGCGGAGGTCGGCGAGGGCGCCGTTGTCGAGGGAAAGCGCGTTGGCGAAGCCGCCGTTCTCGTGCGCTACGAGGGCAAGTTCACCACCTTGGCGGTGACGGTTCTGAATCCCGAGCCCGGCTTTGAGTGGACCGCGCTGCCGCAGTACAACTACATCGACGAGCACATCGACTCCAAACTCGAGCGTCTCAAAATCCAGCCGGCGGCTATCGCCGATGACGCCGTCTTCGTCCGCCGCGTCTATCTCGACTTGGTAGGCATTCCGCCCACGCCCGAAGAAGCGCGCGCGTTCCTCAACGATCCCGCGCCGGCGCGCTCCAAGCGCGAGCGGCTGATCGGCGAGTTGATGGAGCGCAAGGAATTCATCGACCACTGGTCGCTGAAGTGGGGCGACCTGCTGCAGAGCAACCGCAAACACCTGGGCGAAAAAGGCACCTGGGCGTTCCGGCAATGGATCCGCGACTCGCTCGCGGCCAATACGCCTTACGACCAGATGGTGCGCGAGCTGATTACGTCCAAGGGCAGCACCTACCAGAATCCGGCGGCGAATTTCTTCCGCGTCAACGACAACCCCAAAGTGGCGATGGAGAACACTACCCAGCTCTTCTTGGGGGTGCGGATGGTCTGCGCGCAGTGCCACGACCACCCGTTCGAGAAGTGGACCCAGAATCAGTATTACCAGCTCTCGGCGTTTTTCGCGGCCGTCGGCGTCAAGCCGGGCTTCGACAGCGATGAGGAGATCGTCTACCTGAAGCGGGATGGCTACGACGTGAAGCATCCCAAGAACAATCGCGCGGTCGCACCGCAGTATTTGGTGGCGAGCGCCGGCACTCCCCCGATCGCGGCGTTCGGCGACCGCCGGGAGGCGCTGGCCGAGTGGCTGACCTCGGAGAAGAATCCTTTCTTCGCTCGCGCCATCGTGAACCGCGTGTGGAGCTACTTTTTCGGCCGTGGCATCATCGATCCGGTCGATGATATTCGCGCCTCCAACCCGCCCGTGAATGAGGCCCTGCTCGAAGCGCTGGCCGACGACTTCGTCAAGCACAACTTCGATTTGCAGCACGTCATCCGGACGATCGCCAACTCGCGCACCTACCAGGCGGGCATCGAAGCCAACAAGTGGAACGAGAACGATGCAACCAACTTCTCGCGCTTCGTGCCGCGGCGGCTGACGGCCGAGTCGATTCTCGATGCGATCAGCATCGCGACCGGCTCGCGGCCGGAGTTCCCGGAAGTGCCGCCCGACTTTACGGCGCAGGAATTGCCCGACCCGCACGTCGGCGCAGGCGGCTTTCTCGACATGTTCGGACGCCCCGAGCGCGAGTCTTCGTGTGAGTGCGAGCGCCGCGCCGAGATGAGCCTGCCCCAAGCGATGAACCTCGTCAATGGCCCGACGCTGGCCGAAGCGATTGCCGACCCGAAAGGCAGGGTGGCGCAAGCGATCCTGTCAGGCAAGACCAATCGCGAGGTGGTCGAAGACCTCTACCTAGCCGCGCTAAGCCGCCTGCCCACGGCGGCCGAGATGGATAACGCGCTCACTTACTTGAATAAAGGCCCCAGCCGGACGGCGCGTACGCAAGATCTGCTGTGGGCGCTGGTCAACAGCAACGCGTTCCTGTTCAACCGGTAGGCAGGCCCAGAGCGGAACGTCGAAACCGATCCGTTGCCCCCGGCCTGTGGCTCTGAGCGGCTGACTCGCGAGCTGGCTTTCCGCCGGCCGCCCGTTATCCCGCTTATCCCCGCTCCTAGCCGTTCATCACTAACTTTGCCTCGTGCCGTAAGCCTCGGACTAGTCTCGGGGCATGAGACTCCTACTGCTCGCTATCACCTGCAGCACCGGGCTGCTGGCTCAGCAGCTTTTCCAAGTCAAGGTCACAGGCCACGGCCGGCCCATGATTCTGATCCCCGGGCTATCCTCGTCGGGGGAAGTCTGGAACTCGACGGTCGAACACTATCAGGACCGCTACGAATGCCATGTGCTCACGGTAGCCGGATTTGCCGGCGTACCTCGCGTGGCAGGACCGATGCTCGAGCCGGTTCGGGATGCGATTGCAACCTACATCCAGCAGAAGAACCTGAATCGCCCGATCCTGGTCGGCCACAGCCTCGGCGGATACTGGGCATTGGCCGTCGCCACCAAGCATCCTGATCTGGCCGGACCGCTCGTCATTGTGGATGCTTACCCTTTCTTGGCCGGTCTGATGGATCCCGACGTAACGCCCGACCAAACCGCCGCCAACGCCGCCAAGATGCGCGGCTACATGAGCCAGCAGTCGCAGGACATGTACGAGCGCTACGTGAAATCGGGGCTCAGTACGCGCCCCATGGTGAGCAAAGATGCCGACTTCGAAACGCTGGTCGCCTGGGGGCTTGCCTCCGACCGCACTGCCGTCACCGACGCCATGAGCGAACTTTTCGCGGCCGATTTGCGCGCTGAAGTTGCCGCGATCGAAAGCCCGGCGCTGGTGCTAGGCGCCTGGATCGGCTACAAGCAGTACACCGACCACGACCGCACTGAAGCCAATCTGCGCCGCCAATACGCCAAGCTTGAGGGCGTCGAGATTCATGTCACCGACACCGCCAGCCACTTCATCATGTGGGATGATCCGGGCTGGATGTTCGCCCGGATGGATCAGTTCCTCGGCATGAGCAAGCCGACGAAATCGCAATGATTTCCAGGAACACCGACTACTGGCTCTGCGAGATTCTGGGGTGGGGCGCCTACACGGCGTTCACGCTTACGTTTGCCGTGGCGCAGGCCGGCTGGAGCGCTGGTGTTGTTGCCCGCTACGGCTTGTTCTGGCTCTATAGCATCGCGTTGACGCACGGACTGCGGCGCATCATACGACAGCGGAAATGGTTGGAGTTGCCTCCGCTCCGCTGGCTTCCCCGGCTGCTGGGCGGGGCCGCCGTGGTCGGGACGATTCAGGCGCTGCTGGTGGTCGCCGTGGACGCCGCGCTGAGCGGGAGCCTGGCCAACGCCACCGCGCTGCAGTTCGTATTGTTGTTGTGGCTGACATTTATCGGAGTCACCTTCCTGTGGTGCGTGCTGTATGCCGCCATTCGCCGCTACCGTGCATCGCTCGAGATGCAGCTGTCTCTGCGCGAGGCCGAGTTGCGGGCTCTGGAGGCCCAGCTCGATCCGCATTTTCTGTTCAACTGTCTAAACTCGATTCGTGGCATGATCGCGGAAAACCCGGCCGAGGCGCAGAACATGGTCACGCGGCTTGCCAACATTCTGCGGTACAACCTGCAGCGCGATCGTCAGCACACCATGCCGCTGGCGCGCGAGGTCGAGGTTGTTTCCGATTACCTCGCGCTAGAGTCGGCCCGTTTCGAAGAACGGCTGCGGGTGAAAATCGAAATCGAGCCCGGCGCCGAGGAAGTCCCTGTTCCCACGATGCTGCTGCAGACACTGGTGGAAAACAGCTTGAAGCATGGCATTCAGCCGCTTCCGGGCGGCGGGGAACTGCTGGTTCGGGCTCGCATCCGGCAGCAACTGCTGGTGATCGAAGTGGAAAACTCCGGCCATTTGCACGGATCGCAGTCCGATGGCGCTGGCGTAGGACTTCTCAACGCCCGCCAGCGGTTGCGGCTGTTGTATGGCGAGCGCGCCGGGTTATGTTTGGCCGGCGGGGAAAACGGCCGTGTCAAAGCGAGTGTCGAGATTCCGGTCATCCCATGAAGGCTTTGATCGTTGACGACGAACGGCTCGCACGCCAAGAGCTGCGGCGTCTTCTTGCGGCCCACGCCGAGATTGACATCGTCGGGGAAGCGCGTAGCGGCGAAGAGGCTCTCGAGCGGATTCAACAGGAGTCGCCGGACCTTGTTTTCCTCGACATCCAGATGCCCGGTCTGAGCGGTTTCGACCTGCTCGAGCGCCTGGAAGACCTGCCACAGATTATCTTTACAACGGCCTACGACGAATACGCGCTCAAGGCGTTTGAAGTCAACGCGCTTGACTATCTGCTCAAGCCCGTAGCTCCCGAGCGCCTCGATGCGGCTCTGCGGAAGGTCCGTCCGCCAGCACAGCCGCGCATGGAACAGGTTTTCGTCAGGGATGGCGAGCGTTGCTGGATTGTCCGCCTGCAGGACATTTTTCTGCTCGAGTCGGACGGAAACTACACTCGCCTCTACTTCGGCAAACAGCGCCCACTGATCCCCCGTTCGCTGACCGCGCTGGAGCAGCGGCTCGACCCGACGGCGTTTTTTCGCGCCGGACGCAAACACATCGTGAACCTGCAATGGATCGAGAAAGTCGAGGAAGGCGTCGCGGGCAATCTCGTGGCAACCCTGCGCGGCGGGCAAACCGTCGAGATGTCGCGGCGGCAGTCGGCCCGCTTGCGTGAGGTGCTTGAGCTGTAGCCCTGGAATCGCGCAGATCGTCTCGCGCACGACAGCCAGCTAGCCGGCGAGCCCCTCAGCGAAATCGTTTCGCGCGCAGGTGCTCGATCGCCTTGCGGGCGGTTTCGGCGTCAATCTTACCCGTGTCGCGGTAGTAGTTGATCAACTCGGAGACTCGATAGAGAGCGTAGGTGGGGATGCCCTTGCCGGCGAGGATCTCATCGCCGCCCTGCTCGCGGTCGACGACGACGAGATTACGCTTGATCTCCAGGCCGTCTTTACGCAGCTCCTCGCTGGCCCACAGCTTGGTGCGGCCCGAGGCCATAACATCGTCGATCAGCGTGATCTCGCGGCTCGGATCGCGCGTTCCCATGTAAGAGCTGACGCCGGATTCACCGCCCGGGTAGGCCGCCGGCTGCTTGCGCATCTGGCCGTAAAACAGAGGCGTCGAAGTGGGCCGCCCCGCCAGGGCGGCCGCCAGCGCCAATGGCGTCGCGGTGTCGGGGATGCCGATGACTTGCTGCGGCCTGTCGCGGCTGCCTTCGCGGGCCACAATCTCAACCAGCTTGCGGTGAAGCGCCGCGCCGATGTTCGAGAGCAGCCCCACGTCGTCGTAGAGCTTGTGCCGCAGGTCGATGAAGATGGGGGTGTGGAGCGCGTACTCCTCCATCACCCGATCGCCAAACAGGATCAGGCCGCGAGCCCAGAATGCATCCAGCAGGGCGTCGGAAGCGCCGCTGATGGCCTGCCCGCCGCCGGGTTGTGGCGCTGAAGTCCTCTTCATGGTTCCTGAACGATGGTTTCTGAACAACGGGAAAGCGAAGGCGTCACAACGTATCGTAGGGTATTGTAAAGGAAAAGCCCGGTTGAGGCCCCAAGACCGTAATCCGTGAGTAAGTCAGGGAAGGTGCGGGCTGGGGACAGGAAAACGGTG
>JBBDWJ010000047.1:0-8205 GCA_040902925.1 Bryobacterales bacterium
TTCAATGTATTTAGCCCCTTAACTTCGTGTCTCATTTTTGGGGTGCACTCCAACCCATGGCCCACCATGCCACCCACGCACGTCCCCGCCACCACCTCGCTAGAATCGAAAGAGTCGATGCCGCTTCCCGGTTCACCCTACTGCGACGTCGCGCTGCCCGTCCCGCTTGACCAGCCTTTCACCTATTCGCTGCCGGAAACGCTGCGCCATCGCGTCAAGCCCGGTTCGCGCGTCTTAGCTCCGCTCGGCGCCCGCAAGCTGGCGGGTGTCGTGCTGGCCTGCCACGACCGCAAGCCCAAGCAGCCGGCGCGCGACGTACTGCGGCTGCTCGACGAACAACCCGACTTGTCAGCGGAACAGCTCGAGCTGGGCCGCTGGATCGCCGAATACTACTGCGCCCCGCTGGGGGAGGTGCTCAAGGCGATGCTGCCGCTCGGCGGCGAAACTCGCGCCGACAAAATTGTCTCGCTCACGCCGCAGGGACTCGACGCCGCGCGCCAGTTCATGCACTCGACCACCCCCGACGACCCGTTCGTCAAGGTGCTGCGCGCGCTCGAAAAGCGGCCCCTGAGCGAAAAGTACCTGCGCAAGAAGCTCCCCGATTCGGCAACGGCCGTTCGCGGTCTGCAGCGCAAGGGATTTCTGACCATCGACGCGGTTGTCAAAGACCGCGACCCGTTGCTGGCCCGCGGCGGCCGCGTGATCGTCGAGGCCGGCGACGCTGCCGCCACGCCCGCGAAGCCGACGCGCGGGGAAAAGTGGCTGCTCGAGTTTCTTGAACAGCATGCTGGTCCGCACGATATCGAGCCGCTGCAGATCGAGCGCAAGGACGTCGCCGCGGTGGCGCGTAAACTGGCGAAGTCCGGCGCCGTCCTGATCCGCAGGATTGTCTCCGAGGAACCGATCGCCTCGATTGGCGATCACTCGATCGTGCTCAACCCGGCGCAGCAGGCCGCGCTGGCAGCCGTTTCGGAATCGATCGCCGATGGCGCGTTTCAGACCTTCCTGCTCCACGGCGTCACCGGGTCCGGCAAAACCGAGGTCTACCTGCGGGCGATCGAGCAAGCGCTCCATGCGGGCAAGAGCTCGCTGTTGCTGGTCCCCGAAATCGGGTTGACGCCCGCGGTTGCGTCCTATTTCTTCGCCCGCTTCGGCAACGCCGTGGCGATCCTGCACAGCGCCTTCACCGGACTGGAGCGCTCCGAGCAGTGGCGCCGGGTGCGCGATGGCAAGGCGCGCGTCGTTGTCGGGACGCGCTCGAGCGTCTTTGCGCCGGTCCAAAACCTCGGCCTGATCATCGTCGACGAAGAGCACGAGTCGAGCTACAAGCAGGACGAGACGCCGCGCTACAACGGCCGCGACGTGGCGATCGTACGCGCGCGGGCCGCCGGCGCCACCGTGGTTCTCGGCTCGGCAACGCCCAGCCTCGAGTCGCGCTATAACGTCGAGCGCGGCAAATACCGCCTGCTGACCATGCCGGAGCGCATCGAGCAGCGCCCCATGCCCAACGTCCAGATCATCGACATGCGCACCGAGTTCGTTGAGACCGGCCGCCAGGACATGTTCGCCCGCGCATTCGAAGAGACGGTCAAAGGGCGCCTCGCCGACGGCGAGCAGATCATGATCCTGCTCAATCGCCGCGGCTTTTCGACCGTCGTCGCCTGCCGCAGTTGCGGCCATCGCATGGAGTGCCGCGACTGCTCGCTGGCGCTCACTTATCACCGTGGCGAGCGCAAATTGATGTGCCACTACTGCAGCTATGTCGAGCCGGTGCCGTCGAAATGCCCCAAGTGCGATAGCGAGTACGTCTACTTCCTCGGCACCGGCGCCGAAAAAGTCGAAGACGTGCTGCGGCAGCGTTTTCCAACGGCGCGCATCGCGCGGCTCGACCGCGACTCGGTGCGCGGCCGCGATCATTACGAAACCGTTCTCAACGCCTTTCGCGAAAAAAGCTACGACATCCTGGTCGGCACCCAAATGATTGCCAAAGGGCACGACATCCCGAACGTGACCTTCGTTGGAGTCGTCTCGGCGGATGTCGGCCTCGGCATCCCTGATTTTCGGGCCGCTGAGCGAACCTTCCAGTTGCTAACCCAGGTCGCGGGGCGCGCCGGGCGCGGCCATCGCCCCGGGCAGGTGCTGCTGCAAACAATCAATCCCGATCACTACGCGGTCCGCTTCGCGGCAGCGCAAGACTACGAAGGTTTCTACCGCAAGGAAGTCTATTTCCGCCGCGCGATGCACTATCCGCCGTTCACCGCCATGGCAAGTCTTTTGGTACGCAGCAAGAAGCTAGAAGAAGCTCTGGCGCTCAGCGGAAAGCTGGGCCATCACATGCGCGACCTGCCCGAAGGTGTCCGCATGCTGGGCCCCGCCGCCGCGCCGGTTGTGCGCCTGAAGACCGACTATCGCTATCAGTTCCTGTTCAAATCAGCGAACCGCCGCGTGCTGGCCGTGGTGCTCCGAAAAGCCCGCGACTACGCGTTGGAGCAGAACTGGCCGGCCACGGCTTTGGTCATCGATGTGGATCCGATGAGCTTGATGTAAAGGCTATTCACGCATCCCCAGTTCTGATACGCCTTGCCCTGTCCCTGGCCCACTGCTCTTTCGAAAGCCACATCTGAACGCCGCCGGAGCTGCTTTGCACCTTTCCGATAAAGGGGCCTTGATGGCGCTGAAGAAAGCGTCGCACGCCGCTCATCGATCGAACGAAATTATCGGCGAGATCCCTGTGCGTCGCTTTGCCGATCAGGACAAACGTCCTGACCTTGGCCTGCATGAGGAGGTCGGTTTGTAGGGAACGGTAGCGGATTCGCTTGTCATGGGTCACGGCAACCCAGCCTTGGCGGCCTACAGTTGGGAGCCACTCCTCGTCGGGTGTATCGTGCCGAAAGTGATCACTGTGAACTTCAACAGCGATGCCGGCCGCACGCAAGATAGAAACGAAGGTTCTCCCGTTCAAGTCTCGGTCGATGAAGAAAACAGGGTCAGGCGACCCTTTCGTAGATGATCGCTTCTTCGACCTCGTCATTCGCCAACCCGTAGTCGCGGGCGACTTCTTCAATAGTGTCTCCCGCATCGATGCGGTCGGCTATCGAGGCTGTGGTGACGCTACGGCTCACCAGAACTGGCCGCCCGAAAGAGACGCGCGGATTGATTACGATGAGTTTGGGAGATTCAAGGGAGTGGTCTGTCCTCCGCGGGTACAGGCGGCAAGGTAAGCCTTGCAAATCATGCTCGATCCCTTCCAGATGAGAATCGAGCACACGCCTCATGGCGAGCTGCCCCGCCCTGCCAAGATTGATCAGTTGCCCAAATTTTTCGAGAAAGAAGCTACCCGGCGCAGCTTTGAGGTCTTCGCGGATCAGAAGCCGGTTGATCCCGAAATGCCTTTCCGCGTAGTCCAGCGCTGTTCGGATCTCAGGCATGGGAACCCGATGAGCAACACGCAACGCTCGCAAAACGTGGGCTTCTACCAAGTTATGGAATGACAGGCGGGCATCGCCGATCTCGGGTCTGGATATAAGTGGCTTGAAATAGCCCTGGTCCTTCGCTCGGGGGTAGGAACGGCCCGCAACCCAGGAACGCAAAGTCGCGGGGGAAAGTTTCAGGTATCGCGCCGCCTCGGCCAAGGCATAGATCGGAAGATCGCGCGGATCCCGGCCCCCGTAAATGGCGTTCCGTTTGCTCAAGGTGTGTTCGAAGTCGGTTTGATAACCCGTTCCCGGTATCTGTCCAATCGGAGTTTAGCAAAACCCGGGCGCACGCCTTTTGGGTTAGCGCGGATGCGGCGTTTTTGCACCCGAACATCCCATCCTGCTGCAGGATCAGCGTTAGACTGAGACGAGCCAAGGAGAACAACGCGGATGGCCGGCTATTATCACGATGAAGACCTTCCCCGCTTCGGCGACATGGGCAAGAACGCGCCCGAGCTGTGGGAGAAATTCCAGGCCTGGTATGGCGCTGTGTTCGCCGAGGGAGCGCTGACGCAGCGCGAGAAAGCGCTGATCGCCCTCGGCGTCGCGCATGCCGTGCAATGCCCCTACTGCATCGACGCCTACACGCAGGAGTGCCTGGAAAAAGGCTCCAACCTCGATCAGATGACTGAGGCCGTCCACGTTGCCTCGGCAATTCGCGGCGGCGCAAGCCTCGTCCATGGGCTGCAGATGCGCAACGTCGCGAAGAAGCTGAGCATGTAAGGGTCCGCTGAATTGCCAAGCCTCAACAGCCGCCATCACGAGCTTGCTTCGGCGAGCGAGCAGCTACGCATCCTGAACAACGGCGCGGGCAATGGGGCCGGCTCGGCCCACAAACTCTTCGACGACGCGCTCGAAGCTTCGGGTCTGTTCCCGCTCAAAGCCACGGGTATCGACGTTTTTCAGATCAACGTCGGCAAACTTTGCAACCAGACCTGCCACCACTGCCACGTAGACGCCGGACCCGACCGCACCGAAATCATGACCCGCGAGACGGCCGAGCTATGTATGAAGGCGCTTGCGTCGACCGCCATTCCTACCGTGGACATCACCGGCGGAGCCCCCGAGCTCAACCCAAATTTTCGCTACCTGGTGACCGAATCGAAACGCCTCGGCCGCCACGTCATGGACCGCTGCAATCTCAGCGTGCTGCTGCTGCCGTCGCAGCGCGGCCTGGCAGAGTTCCTCGCCGAGCACCAAGTCGAAGTCATTGCAAGCCTGCCGTATTTTCTGCAAGAGAACACGGACGCGCAGCGCGGCGAAGGGGTGTTCGAAAAATCGGTGGGTGCGATGCGAAAGCTCAACGACCTGGGTTATGGGCAGCAGGATTCCGCGCTGACGCTCAACCTTGTCTACAACCCGACAGGCGCCTTCCTGCCGCCCTCGCAGAAAGCCCTCGAAGCCGACTTTCGCCGGGAGCTCGGCAAGCGCCACGGCGTCGTCTTCAACCAGTTGTATACGATCACCAACATGCCGATCAGCCGCTTCCTGGAGTTCCTGTTGCGGAGCGGCAACTACGATCGCTACATGCAGCGCCTGATTCAGGCGTACAATCCGTCCGCCGCCGAGGGCGTAATGTGCCGGTATACGCTGTCGATCGGCTGGGACGGCACGATCTACGACTGCGACTTCAACCAGATGCTCGATCTGCCGGTATCGTATGGCGCGCCGGCCCACATCCGCGACTTCGCTGCTGGCAAACTCAGCGCCCGCCGCATCGTCACCGGGCAGCACTGTTACGGATGCACGGCCGGAGCCGGCTCAAGCTGCGGCGGCACGACCGTTTAGGCGCCAAACCGTCCTCTATAAACCCCGAATCGTTTTTTGCTCCAAGGGCCCCGAAACCTGAAAGATTGTATTGGTGAAGGGATCGTATGAAACTGACGGTGGTGGTACACGAGGCGGAAGAAGGCGGATATTGGGCGGAGGTACCGGCGATACCCGGCTGCGCGACGCAAGGAGAAACCTTCGAGGAGCTGCTTAAGAATCTCTACGAAGCCGTTGATGGCTGTCTGTCGATTGCGCGAAAGAGGGAACCGTAGCTCGCATTTCTGTGCTGGTTCATGGCAATCGTCCCGTCAAGAAGGGGCTGTTGAGCCATCTCCTGAAGACCGCAGGCCTCTCCGACAAGAGCTGACATACCCCAGCTCCTGGGGCCACCGAAGCCTACATGCCCTTCTTGTGTAGAATGCCTTTTCATGAAGTCTTTCACCGCGCCAGCCCTGGCACTCCTGTGCGTTTCAGCCGCTCTGGCCCAGTCCGATACAAAGCCTCTCCGCGGCTTCACGGCTGAGCAATCCACGGCGCACCGCGCCCTGGAAGAAAAAATCCAAAAGACTCCGCAGCCGGAAAACATCCGCGAATACATCCGCGTGATGTCGGAGGAACCGCACCACACCGGCACCGAAGCCGGCCGGCGCGTCGCGCGCTACGTCCTCGAAAAGTTTCGCGCCTGGGGCCTGGACGCCGAAATCGAAGAATTCGACGGCCTGATGCCCACGCCCCGCGAACGCCACCTCGAGCTGCTCGAGCCGGAACACTACGTCGCGACGCTCAAAGAGCCGGCCATCCCCGAAGACAAAGATTCTTCGGACGAAGGGCAGCTCCCCGCCTACAACGCCTACTCCGCCGACGGCGATGTCACCGCGCAGCTCGTCTACGTCAATTACGGCATGCCCGCCGATTACGAAAAGCTCGCCGAGCTGAACATCGACGTCAAGGGAAAGATTGTGCTGGCGCGATACGGAGGAGGCTGGCGCGGCATCAAGCCGAAGGTTGCGGCCGAGCATGGCGCCGTCGGCTGCATCATCTATTCCGACCCCAGAGACGACGGCTATTGGGGCGATGACGTTTATCCCTGGGGCCAGAACCGCCCCGAATTCGGTGTACAGCGCGGCAGCACCATGGATATGCCGATCCACCCGGGCGATCCGCTGACGCCGGGTTGGGGGGCGGAGCCGGGCGGCCGCAAGCTCGCCATCAAAGACGTCAAGACGCTGCCCACGATTCCGGTTCTACCAATTTCGTACGGCGACGCCAAGCCCTTGCTGAGAAATCTCGCCGGACCGGTGGCGCCGGAAGAGTGGCGCGGCGCGCTGCCGCTTACCTATCACGTCGGGCCGGGCCCGGCGAAAGTTCATCTCAAAGCCGCCTTCGACTGGAACGTCACCAAGGGCGAAAACGTGATCGCGAAGATCACCGGCTCGGAATTTCCCAACGAGTGGATCCTCTACGGAAATCACCACGACGCCTGGGTCAACGGCGCGACCGACCCTGTCAGCGGCAACGCCGCGCTGATGGAAACCGCCCGCACGCTCGGCGAAATGGTCAAGCACGGCTGGAAGCCCAAGCGCACGATCGTCTTCGCCAGTTGGGACGCCGAGGAATGGGGCTTGATCGGTTCGACCGAATGGGCCGAAAAACACGCCGACGAACTGCGCAATAAGGCCGTCGTTTACTTCAACTCCGACACCAATCGCCAGGGCGTGCTAAGCATGAGCGGCTCGCACACACTGGAGCGTTTCCTCAACGATGTGGCGCGCGACTCGGTCGACCCGCTCAACGGCAAAAGCCTCTGGCAAATCATCCGCGACGACCGTATCAAGAACGAAAAGGACGAGACCAAGCGCACCGAGATCGACTCCCGCCGCGATCTCCGTATCAGCGCATTGGGCTCGGGATCGGACTACACCGTCTTCATCGACCATCTCACCGTCGCATCGACCAACGTTTCGTTCAGCGACGACGGCGGCGGCGTCTATCACTCGATCTACGATTCCTTTGATTGGTACCGCCGCTTCGGCGATCCCCAGTTCGTCTATGGACGCGCCCTGGCGCAGGTCCATTCGATGTCGTTGGCGCGCATGGCGGATGCGGTGGTGCTGCCGTTTGAATTCACCAACCTCGCCGACACGCTCGGAAAATATCTCCAGGAGCTCAACGAGCTACGCAACAAACAGCAGAAGACCGCGCCCGAAGCCGCATCCGTCGATCTGGCCCCCTTAAGCCCGGCCTTGGAGGACCTCGGCAAGGCCGCGCAGGCATACGAAGAAGCTGTCGAAGCGGCCTTTTCCGGCGCCGGGCCCAAAGGCGACCTGACCCGCCTCAACGCCATCCTGCGGCAAGCCGAAAGCGCGATGGGCCGCCCCGAAGGCCTGCCAGGACGCGAATGGTACCGCCACCAGGTCTACGCGCCCGGCTTCTACACCGGCTACGGAGTCAAAACCATTCCCGGCATCCGGGAAGCGCTCGAAGAAAAACAATGGGACACCGCCAAGCGGCAAGTGGCAGTGTTTCAGGAGGTTTTGGAGGCGCTCACCAAGCAGGTGCAAGCGGCCGAAGAAGAGCTGCGAAAACGCCTGTAGCGCCGACGCGTGTCATCCCAACCGGAAGAGCCGGTCCGGTTCCTCAAGGTGTTCGGGGAAGCGGCACGCGGGCAAAGCGCGCTAGCGGCGACTCGTCTCCGGGCGAACGTAGCTGGCGAGCTTGATGCCCACCGACCAGGTTGGGGATCTCAGCGCCAAAAAACTGGGCCTGCTCGACCGCGAACTTCTCGAATTCGCTGCTGCCGAGGAACAGCGCTTCCATCCCGCGCTCGGCGCAAAGCTTCCTCCAGGCATCGGTTTCGAACCCATTGCGGAAAGCCTTTTCGAGCAGCAGGCGATGGTCGTCGGGCAGGCCCTTGGGCGCGAAAAATCCGCTCCAGGCAGGAGTCCCGTGCGCCGGACGC
>JBBDWJ010000048.1:0-734 GCA_040902925.1 Bryobacterales bacterium
CTATTGTCCCACGCCGCATCGCGGCTCAGAAGTCCAGCTAAATCGGGCGTTGTCCAGCGTTGCCCCCTTTTCCTCCTTCCTCAACTTTCCGCCCGCCCAAGACGCAAAGCGTCGTCGGACAATAGCCCAGGGTGGAGCCTCTAGCGGAACCCTGGGTCACCGATTCCACCAAACGTCGCAGCCCTGAAGGGGCGGCGGAAATCAGCCCAGCAGATAACGCTCGTGATATTCCATCTGGTGACCCGACGGGGGCAGTCACCAGGTTATATTGTTAAATTCCAGCAGAGAAATCGTCACAACCTCAGTTTTCTCGAACCGACGTGGGTCCGCGTCACGTCCTCGATACAAAGATCCCGCCTTTTCTTTCAGCTACTTACGCCATTCAACCCCCCGAAGCTCTTGGCCCCGCGAGGTAGAATAGAGCGAGAAACGGCCGAAGCAAACTGTCTGCTTACCCCCGGCCCGTTTCCTAACAAATCAAAGTGCAGGCGAGAGCCAACACCTGGAATCAGCCCCGGGACACCATCCGTCTGCCCCGCAAACCACCCTACAAAACGCCGGCATTGCGAAAAACTCCGGACCAGACAAGCCAAATCCAAGAGGCAAACCACCAGGGGGAAACACCAAGGAAGAAATCGCTAAAGAGAAACCCTGCCATCTATTGCCAAACGACGCCAAATCCTGCCAAATCACGCCACGTGGCGCAAGCTCTCAAGCTTGCAGCGTCGAGCCTC
>JBBDWJ010000048.1:744-48262 GCA_040902925.1 Bryobacterales bacterium
GCAAGCTGAGAGCTCGCGCCACAACGTCCTCAATCCCGTTCCAGAGGCTCGGGCTGAAAGCCGGCGAACTCCTCCTGATAAACGTTGCCTTTGTACGCAAGCTCGTCGTAAATCCCGATCTTCGAGGTGTAGTAGGCAAACACGGTACGCGATTTCAGATCTTCAAAGAAGCGCTCGTCGGCGTCTTGAGGGTTCCCTTCGTTTCGGGCGATGCGGGTCAGCACGGCCACGCGCTGGTCGGCTGAAGTTTCCAAAAACTTCGCTCCGTGCATCTCGCGCGACAGCGCTTCGATCCTTCCTAGGCCCTCCCGCCACTGTGACCGGGGCTCGTCCTCAACCGCCTCCCGAAGCTGCCGGTCGATAAACGAGGCGCACTGCGCGGCCCGCGTGCCCGGTGACTGCTCATCGGTAGGAATCATCAGCTCGGTAAGCTCATCGAGCAGCGTGAACTCTTCCGCGGTGAAGAACTCCGGGGATGCTGTTTGCGCGCTCTGCGCTCGCAGCGTAACCAACGGCCCGGCGGCGAGCTGGCCCGCGACTACGGCGCCGGCCGCCTTGAGCACATCCCGGCGCGTGGCGCTGCTACCCGTGGCCGCTCGCTTGTCTTCGCCGCCCGCGCGGGGTTGTTCGTGTTTCGGATCAGGCATCACATATTCCCCTTGCCCATCTCCTCGGCGAGATAGTCGCACGAGCGCCAGGCCAGCGCCATGATCGTCCAGGTCGGGTTCTGGCAAGCCGGGTTGACGTGCGTGCTGCCGTCGACGACAAACAGGTTTTTCACGTCGTGCGACTGCTGATATTTGTTGACCACCGACGTTTTCGGGTCTTCCCCCATTCGCGCGGTACCCATTTCGTGGATCGACCAGCCCTCGGGCCGCAGCCCTCCTTGGGCATCGACGATTTCGATCCCCGCATCTTCGAAAATCTCTTGCGCGGCGTCGAACATATCCGCGGCCATCTTTTTCTCGTTGTCGCCAAAACGGTAGTGGAAGCGCAGCACGGGCATGCCCCACTTGTCCTTGACCTCGGGGTCAAGATCGACGTAATTCTCAAACCGCGGCAACACTTCGCCGAAACCGCCCATGCTGATGTAGGCGCCGGCGTGATCGCGCACCGCTTTCTTGTAGGAAGCGCCAAATCCCTTTCTGCCGGCGCCCTCGGGAAACATCCGCGCGCCGCTGCCGCCTTCGAATCCGTAGCCGCGAATGAAATTCGGGTGCCGCTCGGTAAGGTTACGGAAGCGCGCCACATAGAAGCCGCCCGGGCGGCCGTCATCGAGAGTGGACGGCTTGCCCACCAGGTCTTTCACCAGCCCCGTCACGTTCGGCCCCATGAAGTGCTCACAGAAATTATGACCAACGTGACCGCTCGAGTTGCCAATGCCGTTGGGATAAGTTGTCGATTTCGAAAGCAGCAGAATCCGCGCCGACTCGAGCGTCGAGGCCGCCAGCAGCACGGTTTTCCCAAGCGCTTCGTACGACTGCCCGTTCTCGCTGTCGATGAAGCGCACGCCGCGCGCCTTGCCACTGTCATGATCCACCAGCACTTCCGAAACAATCGAGTTCGGCCGCAGCGCGAGGTTGCCCGTGTCCAGCGCCGGGGCAATGAGCCCGCTCGGCGAATCGAACGCGGCGTGAATATCGCAGCCACCGGCACGCCGCGCACAGGCGCCGCGCCCGAAGCAGCGGCTGCGATATTTGTTGTGCTTGAGCCCCTCGGTGGTCACGCCCGCGCGGTAGGGCGTTAGCACGCGGCCGCCCTTGGCGAGCGATTCGCGCAGTTTTACTTCCGCGTAGTTGAGCGTTGTCGATTTCTGAAAGAGACTGTCGGGCAGGTACGGAAGATTCTCTTTGACGCCCGAAATACCGAGATAGAGATCGACCTTGTCGTAGTAAGGCTCGATATCGCGGTAAGAAATCGGCCAGTCCTGGCCATGGCCGTCGCGGCTGGCGGCCTTGAAGTCGTGATCGGAAAGCCGCAGCGCGAGCCGTCCCCAGATATTGCTCTTGCCGCCGACGCAGCGCGCCCGCACCCAGGCATAAGGCGTGCCCGTGTAAGGATGCTCTTTCTCATTGACGACGATGTTCTTGCTGTAGTCGGACCCGCCCCAGCCCTGCGCGTAAGAATGCACGGCCGCGTAACGGCTGAATTTTCCGCCACGCCCATAAGGCGGCGCCTGGCGATAGTCTTCGAGCGACAACGCGCGCCGGTCAGCGGGCATCACGCCGCGCCGCGGGTGTTCGTAAGGCCAGCGCATCGACTGCAGTTCCTGCTCGAGATTCAACTGCCGCCCGGCCTCGAGCAACAACACCTTCATGCCGCGCGCGGTCAGCACATGCGCCGCCATGCCGCCGGCAGCGCCCGAGCCAACCACCACCGCGTCGTACACCTTCTTGAGATCAACTTCCGCCACCAGTCCATTCTCGCAAGTCTGAAGAGTTTCAGCATTTACCAGGCAGGCAATTAGAGGAGTCTCCCATCGGCAAGTCGATGTAGGGGCGTAGCGTGCTACGCCCGCGACCCAGGCGCGCGAGAGGTTGCTCGGCGACCGTCCACTCGTGCTGACCTGTGGATCGCTCAACAGAACTGAATAAACGTCGCCCGCAAGATGTCCGAACCCGCAAACACACTACCGGCGAAGTACGCGACCGACCAAAACGAGCCCCGGAGACGCGAAAAATGGCGGCCCCAGACCTCTTCCGCCACCCTGTTGGAGCAGCAGCCCGCCGGTCGTCACAACCCTTTTATTTTTTCGTAAACCTCATTAAATCAGCAGCTTCCGGCGCTTAACCCGCAAGGCCGTTTTGGTGGCGTCTGCTAACATGGAGATGGAGCCTAAATGAGGCAGCATGAGCAGAAAAACGCGCGTAAAACCGCTCAAATCTGCTCACTGGAGCGAAAACACCGTGGAGAATTAGACCTGTTTGACGCTCCAACATAAGACCCTTCTGTTCCTTGTTGCCATGGCAACGGGACGTGTGCCGTCAGACGCTGCCAATGGGACTACACTTGGGAAACAGCATCGCCACGAACGCGAGTCCAAAAGCAGCGTCAGGAGACCCTACGTGCCCAAAACAACGCGGCGGCAATGGTGCAAGGCAATCGGCCTCGCGCCGCTCGCCATCCAGCTCTCTGCTCAACAACAAAATCAAAGGCCCAGCGGCAAACAGGTCGTCCTGACCTTCGACGACGCAGTGAAATCCCACCGCAGCGTCGTAGCGCCGCTGCTGGCCGACGCCGGTTTCCACGCCACCTTCTTCATCACTCAGAATTGGATGGAAGACAAACCCAACTTCCTTACCTGGGAAGAGGTCGCCGAGATCCACAAGATGGGTTTCGAGATCGGCAACCACACCTGGACCCATGCCGATTTCTCAAAGCCCGAAAACACGGCCAAGCTGGGGCGCGAGCTGGAGCAAGTCGAAACGGAGCTAGATAGAGTCGGCGTGCCCAAGCCGGTCAGCTTCGCATGGTGTGGCAACGGCTTCGGACCCGAAGGAATCCAGGTGCTGCGCGAGCGCCATTACCAATTCGCGCGCCGCGGCATGCAACCCGAAATTCCCTACGGCCAGATCGAGGTAGGCCCAGCTTTCAACCCTCAAAAACATCATGCGCTGTTGATCCCGACCACGGGCGACGCCTATCCGGCCTGGACTCTCGACCACTTCAAAAAGGTCGTCCACAGCGCCGGCGAGGGCGAGCTGGTCGTGCTGCAATTCCACGGCGTTCCCGACGTGGCGCATCCCTGGGTGCACACGCCGCCCGAAAATTTTAAGCAATACGTGGCCTATCTCAAAGCGGAGGGTTTTCGAACGCTCGCGCTGCGCGATGTCGCCCAGTACTTGCCGGATCAAGCGCCTAACGACCCACTGTTGGCGGCCAGCTACTCTCCATCGATGCGCAGCATTCGAGCCGTCGTACAAGGGCAGCCCAAACGCTGACGCATCCAGGCTTCAGCCGCGGCCTTTCCAGCGCACCAGCACCACGCCGGACAGCGTGACGGCGCCGCCCGCCAGGGAAAGCCCCGAAGGAACTCGCCGAGCCACAGGTAGGCCACCACAATCGCAATCGGCGGAACCAGGAACAAGGAATTGCCGACGATCGTAGCCGGCGCTTCGTTCAAAGCGTGAATCCACCCCGAATAGGCCAGCGCCCCCGGGCCAACGCCCAAATAGATTACCGCCAGCGTCGCATCGAGCGGCGAAGCGCGCACCGCCGTCATCAACCCCGGTGCAAACACAAGCAGCAGCGCCGCCCCGCCCCAGATGCTATACGCGGTAAGGTCCATCGCGCTGTAGCGAGCCATGTATCGTTTCTGGATGACCGAACAGACCGACGCCGAGAGCATGCCAAGAAGGATCCACACAGCGCCGAAATCGAAACCAACGCCGCCTCCAGTTCCGAATCCGATCAGCGCCACGCCGCCAAAGCCGATAGCCAGTCCGAGCCAGCCCTGCCACCGCAGCCGTTCGCCGAGGAAAAAGTAAGCGAGCAAGGCGAGGAAAATCGGCGTCGTCGCGACAATCATGCTGGCTGCGCCGGCGGTCACGGTCTGTTCGCCGTAGTTGACAGCGACCGTGTAGACGCTGATGCCCAGAAAACCCATCAGCAGCAATCCGGCAAGATCGCCGCGCCGGGGAATGCTCACCGGCCGGAACAGTGCATAGGCCCCCAGTAGAACCGAAGCCGTCAGAAAGCGAAACAGCGCCAGATGGCCGGGGCTGTAGCCCTGCAATCCCGCGCGTATCGCGGCAAAAGCCGAGCCCCACATCAGCAGTGTGGCGGCAAGCGCGATAGTCGTTCGCCATGACAACATATGCGGTTGACTGGAAACAGTTACGGCGGGGGACGAGATACAACAATCCCCTCGATCGAGCGGCTGCCTCGATGACTCAAACGAACTTTGTCCACCAGCGAGCGGGGCTCCGGACAGGCAGAACTGGTATTCGAGTTTTCCGTGCCCCAACGGCGAGCTTCAGATTGGCAGTGGAAACCTACTACCATTCTATTGGGTAGGCCCATTGCGTTGGGCAGGCCCGTTCGATAGGCGCTTTCCGGGTGCGAGAGCCCGGCGGCAAAAATCGCCCGGACCGGCCGCGCGCGACCCGGCGTGTGGCAAACGCAAGAGCCAGAACCATGCAGCTATCCATTCGCACCGCCGAACCCGGTGACGCCGGCGCGATCGCCGCCATTCTCAACGCCGTTATCGCCGAGGGGATCTATACGGTTCTCGACACGCCTTTCTCTGTCGAAGACGAACGCCGCTTTATCGAGTCGTTCCCCGTGCGCGGCGTGTTTCTGGTGGCCGTCCGGCAGCCCGATCAACAGATTGTCGGCTTCCAGAATCTCGAGCCGTTCGCGGCCTACACGCACGCCTTCGACCACGTTGGCGTGATGGGCACGTATGTCGCCGCCGCCCACCGCCGCCAGGGCGTCGCCGCGGCGTTGTTCGGGCTCGTCGTTCGAAACGGCGCGGCGAAAAGGCTTCGAGAAGATTTTCGCTTTCGTCCGCGCCGACAACCCCGACGGCGGCGCCAGGCTAAGATTCGCGGCGCGTACGTCGATGAGATCCTGATGCCCTTGCCGCCTACCGCAAGCATGGCTTTCAGGTCGTCGGAACCGCGCCGAGAGATTTCTCGACGAGGAAGAAAACGACGGCCGCGGATGATTGGTTCTATCGAGCGGGAATGCCGAATCACCGAATCAGGCGACAATACGGTGATGTGTAGTTTCTGTCTCGCGGAACCCGTTGCCAGCCTTCAAGGCCGCGCCCGCTGCTCTGATACACTCACGCAAGCTACGGAGGCACGCATGCCTTGTCGCGCATTCGCAAACGCCGCACTTTTGGCGGCTCGGATAAACTCGCCGGGTCGCGGGGCGTTGCTGCGTTGCGCGACGCTGATCGCCGCGCTGATCCTCGTCACCGCGCTGCCCGCGCAGGAACACGATCACCACGGACACAAGAAAAAGCCGTTCGCGGCCGACCAAGCCTACCTGGAGGAGCACTACACCAAGTACGAATATCAGGTGCCGATGCGCGATGGCGTCAAATTGTTCGCGGCCGTCTACGCGCCGAAAGACGACGCAACGCCCTACCCGATCCTGCTCAATCGCACGCCATACGGAGTGCGCCCCTACGGCGCCAGCAATTACCCCAAAGACCCGCAGCCGCAGATGAAGTATTACGCCAACGAGCGCTTCATTTTCGTCTACCAGGATGTTCGCGGGCGCAATGCCTCCGAGGGTGAGTACGTCCACATGCGGCCGCACCTTGCATCCAAGGCCGGCCCAAAGGATATCGATGAGAGCACCGACACGTACGACACCATCGAGTGGCTCGTCAACAATCTTCCCAACAACAACGGCAAGGTTGGACTGACCGGCACTTCCTATCCCGGCTTCTACTCGGCGGCGGGCATGATCGACGCGCACCCGGCCCTGAAATGTGTCTCGCCGCAGGCGCCGATTTCGGACTGGTTCATCGGCGACGACTTCCACCACAACGGCGTGTTTTATCTGGCGCATGCCTTCCGGTTCTTTTCCGGATTCGGCCAGGTCCTCGACGAGCCCACCCGCGAGTCGCCCAAGCCGTTCGATTACAAGACCCCCGACGGCTACGAGTTTTATCTCAACGTTGGCCCGATTTCGAACATCAACGAGCGGTACTTCAAGCGCGAGATCTCCTTCTGGAACGACCTAATGGAGCACGAGAGCTACGACGGGTTCTGGCAGAGCCGCAACATTCTGCCGCACCTGCGCAACATCAAGCCCGCGGTGATGACGGTCGGCGGCTGGTTCGACGCGGAAGATCTCTACGGCCCGCTGCGAATCTACGATCGCGTCGAGAAGAATTCCCCAGAGAGCGTCAACATGCTGGTGATGGGGCCGTGGGCGCATGGCGGATGGCATCGCGGCGACGGCGAATCCCTTGGCAACGTTCCCTTCCACCAAAAGACGGGTTTGTTTTTCCGCCAGAGTATCGAGCTGCCATTCTTCAAGCACTTTCTCAAAGACTCCGAAGACCCCAAGCTTCCCGACGCCTACGTGTTTGAGACCGGCACGAACCAGTGGCGGCGCTACGACGCCTGGCCGCCGCCGAACGTCGAATCCAAAACGCTTTATCTGCACGCCGGCGGACTGCTCAGCTTCGAGCCACCTGCCGCAAGCGGCCAGGCGTTCGACGAATACGTCAGCGACCCCGACAAGCCGGTGCCATTCATCCCGAACGTCGCCATCGGGATGACGCAAGAGCACATGCTCGATGACCAGCGCTTCGCGGCTTCGCGCCCTGACGTTCTCACCTACGCCACCGAGCCGCTCGCCGAAGACATCACGATCGCCGGCCCCATCGCCGCCCGCCTGTTCGTCTCGACGACGGGCACCGACTCCGATTGGGTCGTCAAGCTGATTGATGTCTATCAGGGCGATTTTCCGAATCCCGACCCCAACCCCGCCGGTGTGCAAATGGGCGGCTATCAGCAGCTCGTTCGCGGCGAAGCGATACGCGGCAAGTTTCGCAACAGCTTCGAAAAGCCCGAGCCGTTCGAACCAGGCAAGCTCGCCACGGTCGAATACGTGCTGCCCGACGCCTACCACACGTTCCGGCGCGGCCACCGCATCATGGTGCAGATCCAGAGTTCCTGGTTCCCCCTGATCGACCGCAATCCGCAGAAGTTCCTCAACATCTACGAAGCCAAGCGCGAGGATTTCCAGAAAGCGACGCAGCGCGTTTACCGCTCCGCCGGCTCGGCATCGCAGTTGGGCGTGTCGGTGCTGACCAGCCCCTAACTCGCAACAGAACACGCGTGCGCTACTGACGCGCTCGCTCGGCGATTCCTTGTGGTCGACTACCGCGCCGCTTTGCTACACTTCCAGGTCACGGAGATGGGAATGGTTTTTTACGAACTCAGACAGTACAAAATCCTACCCGGCAAGATGGACGAATGGCTCGAACTCATGGAAAGCGCCATCATGCCCTTCCAGATCTCAAAGGGCATGGTGATTACCGCCAGTTTTCGCGGCGAAACTGACGACAGCGTCTACGTCTGGATGCGCCGCTTCGAGAGCGAGCAGCAGCGCGAGCAGCTATATGAAGCGGTCTATCAAAGCGACCGCTGGAAGAATGAAATCGGGCCGCGCGTTTCTGAGGTGATGGACCGCTCGGCGATTCAGGTGACGCGGCTCGTGCCGACGCAGAAGTCGCCCGTGCAGTAGGACCCGGCGGGGCGAGCAAAGCCCACTCCAACAAAAATCAATCGCCGCGTTGCTTACTCCGATTCGCCAAGGCCCTGTGAAAAGCGGATGATGTGTCCATCAGGGTCCGCGACGTGCATCTCGCGCACACCCCACACTTCATCGCGTGGCTCTCGAACGATCTTGGCGCCCGTCGCCACGATCTTCGCGTGATAGGCGTTGACGTCGTCGATGAAGAGCGACATCCACACGCCCGGGCACCCGTGGCCCTTTTCGGATAAGAAAATCTCGACTTCGTCGACCCCAACGCACCCGAACCCAGGCGGTTCTCCCCAGTCCCACCGCTTTTCAAACAGCAGCTTCTCGGTGTAATAGCGAAAGCTCGCCTGAATGTCTTCGACCCGCAGGATCGGGATAACGCATTCCGCTTTGAAGGGCTTGGCCATGGCGATTTTTCCCGTAACGCTGATCCACTAGAGTCGATCAGATCTTCACGAAAATCCGCCGCTTATAGAGCCAATAGCACAGGTACCACATCACTAGAAACACCGACGTCGCCTGCGCCACTGGCCCCCAGATCCCCAGCACTGCATAGTGCCCAGTAAACACGCCCACGGCGCGATCGATCCAGCCTTCGAGCAGAACGTCGAGGCAGTAGATGAACATCGAGTTCATGCCCACCACGACGAGGGGAAACGCCAGCTTGCGGTATCCCTTGACTTCGACCAGCCAGTAGAACGTCAGCAGCATCACAAGCACCCAGCCAAGGCTGGCCAGCGTAAACGAAGTTGTGTGGATGCGTTTGATGATCGGAATCACAGTTCCGAGCCCATAGCCCGCTACCAGCAGCGCTGCCGCGCCCGCGGCCAGAATCTTCATACGGCGGGCATGGGAGTGCTTCTCGATCATCAGATAGCCGCACCAGACGCCCAACAGCGTAACGACGGTGCTGGGGATGAAGTTGATGTTGGCCCAATGGCCGGGATTGGCGCGGCCAAACACGAACTGGTCCACACGCTCGCCGATGTTATCGTTCATGACGAACGGCCCGCCCGCGCCCGGAAACGCGTAAAACAACGCCGTGTAGCCGGCCAGAATCAACGCCGCGGCGACAACCTGCGCCTTGAAAGGCAGTTTCATCAGGAAATAACAGATGAAATAAGTAAAGCCGATCTGCGCCAGCACATTGATGAGTTGGAAATGCAGCCGCGTGGCCGCGATCGACATGATGACGTTGCTGATGACGATCAGCATCATGGCGCGGTAGGCGGCATGACGCCAGACCGACTCTTCCCCGCCCCGGCGCGCTCTTGCCGCAAACGCGAACGGCATCGCCAGCCCCACCATGAACATGAAGGAGGGCTGAATGAGATCCCAGAACATCATGCCTTCCCACGTGACGTGCTCGAACTGCCGCCCGAGCCAACCCCAGCTTGGGTCTTCAGCCAAAGTGGACAAGCCGAAGCCGTGCGCGGCGAGGGTCATCATGATAAAGCCGCGAAAAGCATCGAGCGAAACCAGGCGATCCGTCGCCGTATCTTTGTCGGCGGGGACGGGCTCGACCGGAAGCCGATGGAAGGCCTTGGGTGGTGCGCCAACTACGGTAGCCATGTGTCGCTTCCTTGAAAAAATGGCCCGGGGGGCGACGTTAGTCTATCACGGCGGTCGGCAGCCGGATGCACCGGCGTGTCGGCGGCCGGGGGAGGGATTTTACAGCCCCCGGCCCGTAACCTCGCCCGCGCCGCAGCGTCCCAACTCAGTATGAGACGACTCTTTCGGATTCCCCTGCTGACCCTGATCGTACTGGCGGCCGCCGCGCCGTCGTTTGCCGATCTTCAGGAGTGGCGCGTCGACAGCGCGCATTCTTATGTTGGATTCAAGGTTCGCCACATGATGGTGAGCTGGGTTCGCGGCCAATTCGCCGACATCAAAGGCACCGTCAAGTTTGATCCCGCCGATCCGTCAAAGACCAACGTCGAGGTCGAGATCGACGCCAACTCGATCAACACCGCCAACGAGCGCCGCGACAAGCACCTGCGCAGCGCCGACTTCTTCGACGTGGAGAATCACCCCAGCATTCGCTTCGTATCCAAACGCGTCGAGGGAAGCTCCCAGAGCGGTCTCAAGCTCATCGGAGATCTGACGATGCACGGCGTCACGAAAGAAATCGCGCTCGACGTCGACGCGCCGGCCCCGGCTGTAGCCGATGGGCGCGGCGGCGAGAAGTCGGGCGTCAGCGCCTCGGCCAAGATCAACCGCAGCGACTTCGGGCTCACTTGGAACCGTGCGCTGGAAGCCGGCGGTGTGACCGTCAGCGATGAAGTGACTCTCGAGATCGAAGCCGAGCTCGCGCGCGGCGGCCCGCAACCCTAAACCGTGTTGGAGCCCGCGTGAGCAGCCGGTGGCGCGGGCTGCCATATTCCGGCTACACTTTGCCTTGAGGAAGACCATGAGAAAACATCGCACACTGCTGCTTGCCGCTGCCCTGCTCGCGCCTGCCCTGCTTGTGCCTGCCCTGGCGCTGGGCGCAGCCAATCCGTTCGCGGGCCGTTGGGACATCACGGTCACGGCGGCGGACGACACTTATCCGGGTTGGATGCAGTTCGTCGAAAACGGCGGCAAGGCCGAAGTCATGGTCCAGCCGCGTTCCGGACACGCCCATCCAGCGGACTTCAAGATCGAGGGCTCCCATCTGCTCGTCACGGTGGCCGAGCCCAGCGAACGCCGCCCGGGCGTGCTGTGGGATCTCACGGTCAGCGGTGACAAGCTAAGCGGCACGCAAAAGAGCGGTGACAAGATGGCGAAAGTCGCGGGCGTACGCGCTCCCGAACTCAAACGCGCGATGCCTAAAGCCTGGACCGAGCCCAAGCCAATCTTCGACGGCAAATCTCTCAGCGGATGGGAACCGCTCGGCAGCGGCGACCACGCCAAGAACAACTGGGTGGTCAAAGACGGCGTGCTCATCAACCTCGATGGCGGCGCCAATCTCAAGACGACGCAAAAGTTCGAAGACTTCAAGCTGCACGCCGAATTCAACTGCCCCGCGGAAGGCAACAGCGGCATCTACCTTCGCGGGCGCTATGAAGTGCAGTTGAGCTGTGGAAGCCGGCGCCCGGGTGGCAACCCGGTGCAGGCTCTTGGAGCGGTCTACGGCTACCTCGCCCCTTCCGCGCAGGTGGAAGCCACGGCGGGCAAGTGGCAGAGCTACGACATCACGCTGGTGGGGCGTAGCGTGACGATCGTCTACAACGGCCAGACGATCATCGATAACAAGGAAATCCCCGGAATCACAGGCGGCGCGCTCGATAGCAAAGAAGGCGAGCCCGGCCCGTTCTATATTCAGGGAGATCACACCGGCGGCATTCAGTTCCGCAACATCACCGTGCAGACGCCAAAGAGCTGACGACGAATGGACCGTGGGGCAGGCATTGTGCCTGCCCGTCTGTTAGGGTGCGCGACAAAGCCGGTTTTGAGCGAAGGCAGGCCACATGTTGGCGCCTGACTCGAAAAAACTGCCAACCACTGCTAGCGGGGAATCCGCACGGCGTTCTGAATGCCGGGCTCGGAATTCCCGTTCGAGAACAGCATCTTCTCGAAAGCATTCCCATTAGGCATTCCAATCGTCTTCAGCTCGCCATACTCGTCAAACCGTAGCGGGCGCTCGCCGGCCGACACGTAACGCGCCGACGAAGTAATTTCCAGGTGCGCCCCGGGCCGCACGAGCAGCGGCGTCTCCACTTCGGCCAAGGCCAAACCCTGCACTTCTGCCGAAGGCTGCCCGAAAGTGAGCTTCTTACGATAGAGCGCCAGCCCGACAGCGACTCGCGCCAACCCATTGTCAATGATTTTTGCAACCGAGCCGTCTTTGGAGGCGATCCCGGTCCGGCAGCTATAGATCAGGTTGTCGCGGATTTCGACGATTGTGCCTTCGCCGACACTGATGCCTTTGTCGGCGCAGTGGCGGATGCGGTTCTGCTCGATGGTCATGCGCGAGCCGCTCATGTCGAAGCCGTCGCCGCCGCCACCCTCAACCAGGTTGCCGATCGCGACCCCGTTGCAGAAATCCAGATCAATCACATCGTCCGGCGCGTTGCGCACCAGGTTGTCCTGAAAATCGATCTGGCTATAGCGCAGGTTGATGCCATCTTCCGAGTTGAGATTCAGAAAGCGGCTGTTGTGAACCGTCACAACGCCGTCAATCACCGTAAACGCGCCGGTGAAGTGAGCCCGCGCGTTCTGCGCGCCCGTGCCGCCGCTGAACGTCGTATATTCGAGGCGCACGTTGCTGGGATCCATGCGCGTGCCCTGAACGACCAGAGAGCCCCAGTCCAGTGTTCCCTCGACGCCCGATATGGTCACAGCGTTGCCCGCGGTCCCCTTGCTTTCCAGGTCGCCATAGACAATCAACGAAGCGCCCTTAGCCAGTGCCAATTGCAGGCCCGGTCGAAACTCCACGGTATACTCCCGCGGCACTTCGATCGTTGCGTCGATGCGAACCGGACCGGGTCCGAAGACAAGGCGCGATCCGGCGACCCTCACATTGCTGGGCGTCTTCACCACGGGCAGCGGCGCGGGTGGCGGCGGCGTGAGCGACGACGGAGTCAGCCCAGTGGCAACCGTGGCCTCATTAGCCGCGAAGGCCTGCCCGGTCACCGAATTGCGAACCGCCAGGGCAGCGAGCTTCGCGTCTTTCGAAATCGAAACCGCTCCGCGCGCCTCACTCTTCAGCCAGATCGACGAGCGGCCCGGCTTTCCGGCCCAAAGGCCGTCGACGAGATGCGGCGTCTTGAGCGGAACCTGCGTCAACTTACCATTGCGATCCAGCGTCACTTCGCTGACCAGGACGCCAGCCTTGCCATGGTTTTCTAACTCCACGACAAACTCTCCGAGTTGACTCCACGAACCGCCGGCTCGCAGCTCGTGCTTCTCGTAGAGCTTCCGCAGAAAGTCGGCGTTCGCGCGCATCTTGTCTTCGACCTCGATGCGGTGCACCTCGGAATTCCAGTAGTTGGCCGGATTGCGCGGCATGTATTTGAGGGGCTCCTCCAGCCCCACAAACATCTCGCGGGCGTGTTTGATCATCGGCTCAACGCGATCGTTGATCAGGGTCCACAAGCGCTCGTCGCGCATCCGGCGGAACTCGGGAAGCCGCAGCATTCCAGCGCCAAAGAGGCGCGCGGTTTCACCGTCGGGCGTTTTTTCGGGTTCGATGTAGTACGACAAATAGTCCCAGGGAATGGGTTCGAACTTGCCGCGCGCCGGGTCGTAGTAGGTGCGAAAGTTGTCGAGAGACCAGGCGTGCCCGGTGCCGAGCAGTGTCGTCATCGCCGTGGCCCAGGCGAATCGGTCGGTGTCGGTAAACTCCTCGACAAAGGCCCAGTCACAGGGTCCCTGTTCGGCCGGCACGGAGCGTTGGTCGCGGCACGCCGCAAAGCGGCTGAACCCCGGCTCGGCTTTATCCCAGCCGAAAGCGTCGGTATTCGCGCCGGCCTCGTCGTCGCCGCTGGCGCCGAATGACTGGCCGAGGCCGCTGAAAATAAACCCCTCCGTCCGCAGCGCCGGATCGGTCATCGACCGGCCGAACTGCTCGATCTCCTGAAACAGCCCGATGACCTCGCCGTTGATCTTCAGGACGACGAAATCGCTGTGCCAGGTCAGAATGCCGTAGCGCGATAGCTCCCAGTTTGTGGTGACGTCCTGGGTCAGCAGTTTGTCCGCGGCATCGGAGATATTCACTTGCCGCCGGCCGTTGAGCGGATGCGCCTTCGGGAATTTCAGACGCAGCGAAGGCCGCTCTCGCAAGTAGTGTTGTGATGTCGTTCCGCGCAGCTTGACTTCGATGTCGAGCCAACGGCCGTCTTCCAGGCGGAACTCAGCATCGAACCAGGGCCGTTCGATGCCCGCGGAGTATTCCGCGGCTTGCACGAGCTCGGCGATCTCTCGAAGCGCCTGCCGATCGTCGGGAGCAATCCGCAACTCATAAACCGGCAGGTGCTTGAACTTCTCAAACTTCGCTTGCTCCCAGGGCCGCGGCAAACGATGGTAGGCGTTGGCGACCATGTGCCGTATCGGCTCGGTGGGTTCCGGACCCAAGTCGGGCCCCGACCGCATCAGAGCCTCCACGTGCGGGTGCTCGCGCGCCTTGGTGTAGGCATACATCCGCTGGGCGTATTCGCCAACGACGAACAGGACGCCAATCACGGCGATGATCCCGCCCATCCACAACCCGCAGCGCAGCATCTGCCATCTGCGCTGGCGAGTCCGGGTTCGTAAGCTTGGACGATATCGAGGCATGCTGTTTCGTTCCGAAATAATGGATGGCGGACAACGCCCGCCCACACAATGTTTAGACAGGAGCGTGCTGATCGGTTTCGTAGAGCGCCAGCCGAACCACGCCGCCCATATTCTTCAAGCGTGACTCCACTTCGGCAATTTCCACATTCTTGCCAGGCATCACCACGTAGACGTTGGTCACCAGGCCATCGCCAAACTCGCGGATGCGATTGATGAGCTTGTGGTTCTGGCACACTTGAGCCAGCTCCTGCTCGATCTTGGCGTGCTCCCCTTCGTTGTCCGCGAATGTGATCCGTAGAATCGACTCCAGCCGGGCCTTGACGCCATAGTCCATATAGTGGACGGCCAGCATCAGAACCGAAACGAACAACGTCAAAGCGATCGAAGGCATGTAGAACTGCGTGCCGCACCCCATGCCGGCGATCATCGCCGCGAACAAATAGCCCGTGTCGCGCGGGTCCTTCATGGCCGTTCGAAAGCGGATAATCGAGAGCGCGCCAACGAGACTGAACGCGCGGGCGATATTGCTGCCGATGATCATCATGACGACGCTCGTCGTCACCGCCATCAGAAACATGGTGACCATGAACGACTGCGAGTAGCTCGTACCGCGGTGAGTGTAGCGGTAGACTTGCGTCAGCATGAAGCACAGCAGCGTGGTCACGACCATCGAGAGCAGCACGTCCGCGGCGCTGAAAAGAGTCGTATCAGCGGGCTGAAACAACTGCGATAAAAAATAATCGATCTGATTCATCTAAAGCGTCTCCCCCAACGGAACTTTGTCGATCCCGAGTTTCTCCACCGCCATGACGTACTTGGGAACAGGTATTTGAACCAGCTCCACCAGGCGCGCCCCTTCTTCCGCCCAACGCGGCGTGCCGTTATTCGATTTCACTTCCAGAACGACCCGTGTCTCCGGCATCATCCTGGTGCGGGGGTCGAAAATATGGTCCGTCGTGAGTCGCTGATGCGGGTGGATGGCCGTCAGGCAACTGTCGAAACTCACGCGCACGCCCGGTTCGACGACACTTTCATACACTTCGCGCTGATACCAGACCTGCACGCACGGCAACAGTCGATGGCGCTCGGTGAGCACGCCGAAGGCGCATTGCGTTTCCGCCGTATCGAACGACCAGTGCTTCGGGTTCAGATGGCAGTCGCAGTAGTTTTCGATCTTCTGCCGGAATTTGCGAATGTAATCCCCGTGGCGCTGCTTGATCTCGATGAACGTGGCCTGCCCCGGTTGAAAACGCGTGCCATAGGTGCGCAGCCGCACCTTGTTGCGGAAGGGCACCCCGTCCAGCTTCTCGTGATAGAACGCTAAATCGGGCGTGTCGTAGTAAAGGCTCAGAATGGGCGTGCCCGAGTCGTGCTTCATGAAGCGGTCTTTGACCAGGTGCCGCTTCCAGCGCTCCAGCAGGGCCACTTTCTCCTCGTGGCTGATGAGGAACTTCAACTCGGCTCGCAAAGGTTTCTTCACCGCGCAGCTCCTTCGGGCTGCAACCGCCCAACCTTGGCGCTCTCGCTTGGCGCGCGGGCTTTCAAAACAGTCTCCGGACGCAGCGTGCGATGAGCGGCGATCGCGATATCCAGCCGCCGCGCGTAGTCCTGGCGCTCGACTTCGAATCTGTTTCGCAGTTGCGCGTCAAAAGGCGGCGCTTCACCCTCGAACTCCGTCGCGGGAGCCGTCCAACGGCGGAAGCGCTCGTCTAACGTCGGTTGCAGTTCCGTCCCCTCCAATCGTTGATAGAGGAGGCCGGGAGAATACGGCAGCGGAAGCAGGGAGACCTCATAGGGCTCGACATTGTTCAGCAACAGCGTGACATGCGAGGTCGGGCAGCGCGAAGCCAGCCAGGCAAGTACGGCTGGAGGCTCCTTGAGTCCTGGAAAAATCCCCAGCGTTGCGCCTTCCTCGTAGAACCGCGCGTCGGGACTGAAGCGCGTATCGACCAAAGTCATTTCGTTGTCCCGAACCATGAACAGCTCGCGCATCGTGCCGTTGCCGCCATCCTTTTTGCGCAGGTCGAAAGGCAAGCTCATCCGCAGATAAAGGCCGTGGTAGACGCGGTTGAGAAACAGTTCCGTCCAGTGGGCTTCGGGTAGTTCGAGCGCCGGGTATTCCTTGCGAACGAAGTCGTACAGAAAGGGGTAATCGAAGTCTTCGACCGCTTCGACCGGAACCAAAAATACGGCGCCGTATCGCTTTGAGCGCAGCAGGAAGTGCCCGGGAATGCCGACCGCCGGGTCCTCCCCAAATCGGTCGAGATCCCACATCTTGCCGGGCAGGCTCTTGCGGCTGCGGCGGACGGTGGAATCGCGGCGGTCGACGAGGTAACCGCGGTTGGGTTCGCTCTTGCTCGTCATCAGATACGAAGGGGTAAACCCGCTTTGGCTCAAATCCAGGTTGGATACCCGCTTGATCCGCGAGAAGTCGCTCAAAGCCAGAATCGCCAGGGCCGCGGCGAAACAAAGCCAGAAGGGAATGAAAGCCTTCCCGAAAAGCATTTGCCGCATGTCGCGGAAACGGTCCCAGCCCGACGCTTCCGGCGTCTCCGGGCTACTCGCAAGGTCATGCTGTTGGCCGTTCATGAGTCCGATTTCGTGGATTAGCCCAAACCCTGCAACGCCTGCCAAGACCACCGGCGCGCGCCCGGGCCTTCCGCCTCCTCGTATGCTGGGGCAGGGAATTAAAGCAATACCGTTGCCAAACGGTTACGAACACATCACGGCGTTACACGGCAAGCCCCCTTGGCGCTTAAGCACAATAACATCAGCCGCTTAGCATATAAGCGCTACAATCGTTCCAGTACTTTTTGGACGTGGATGAGCCGCGAGGAATCGGATGTCTGTAGCTCCCGAACCTGATGTTTGTATCAGTTTCAGTTTCAGTTTCCGTAAGTATTGAAAATTCGTCAGCAAGTCGAACGGCGCCGGTAGAATCGGGACAGGCAAGCAACGGGCTACGTTCCGGCCGCACCGGCAGCCTGCGCAGACGCGAATGGAAACGCCATGCCGCGAATACCTGCCCGTTGCGATCGATGCGCGCACAACGGAAACTTCCTCTCCCGACCCGCATGCTGGGCAACGTCCTCGTTGTCAACCTCGCCGCCGGATTCGCTTTCTGCCAGATCCGAACCAGCGGCCAGCACAACCTGTCTCACCTGCTGGTTTGGGTCACGTCCCTTTTCAGGCCGGAAACTCGCGTTGTATACGAGAGGGCGAAATCGCGCTGGGATCGAGAAGTCACAAGGGCGAAGACAATTTGCTTCGGCCGCCCGAACGGGTCCAACGCGGAAGCATTCCGCCAGGCCGCGTGAGGGAATTGGCTTGATATGCCCTGCGTTCTGGCGTAACATCCCATGGACGAAATTTTCTACGGTGGCCGGCGTGCCGAACAGGTCATAACCCTCTCGAAGCCGCGCCGGAAAATGCGACAACCACCGCGATTCAAATCGAATATCCGGGCCGGATACGCCGGCGGGAGTCGACGAAACCAAGCCGTGGTCCTACGACCATCCGTACAACCGAACTGGGGATAAGCCAATGGAACCGATCGTCACATTCAAGCCGGCTGCCGGAGGATTGGAAGCGCTAGGCGATGCGCCATCCGCCGATCCTGAAGCCCTTGCCGAATTCAGCCGCGCCCTACAGCTTCTCGAGAAGGCCCAGCTTCGGCCGGGTGTCATGAGCACCGTCGAAGACCCGGCCGTGGCGTTGCTGCAGACCTTCATCGCCGAACAGGCCGACCAGGGCAAGCTCAGCCCGGCGCCCGGAGGCGCGCTCGAAGCGAAATTCGACGAGCGCGATCTGCTGGGTTGGGCCGGCAGCTTCTTCACGTTCTGGCGCAGGCTCAGGCCGCACAAGTGGCTCACCGCGGCGCCCGCGCCCGATACCGTCAACAACACCTTCCGGCTGACCCTGCTCGGCGATTGGGGAACCGGACTCTATGGCGCGCCGGTATGTGCCCAAAGCATTGCCGCCTCCCCGGATCGCGCCGATCTCATCTTCCACCTCGGCGACACGTATTATTCCGGCACCGAAAAGGAAATCAAGAATCGCATGCTTGCCGTCTGGCCCAAGGTGCCAGGGGCCGTCAGCCGCGCCTTGAATGGCAATCACGAGATGTATACCGGCGGCGACGCCTACTTCAAACACGCTTTGACGAAATTCAACCAGGCCGCGAGCTATTTCGCGTATCAAAATGATCACTGGCTTCTGGCCGGGCTCGACACGGCGTACTCCGATCATGATCTCCACGGCGATCAGGTCGCCTGGCTCGAGAATCTTGTTGCGCAGGCGGGTGACCGCAAGCTGGTTCTGTTTTCGCACCACCAGCCGTTTTCGCTGCTCGACAATCAGGGGCCGAAGCTCGTCAAGAAACTAACCAACCTGCTCGCCGCCAAACGCATCTTCGCGTGGTATTGGGGGCATGAGCATCATTGCGTGCTCTACAAAGCCCACCCGGCTTGGGGGCTTCAAGGGCGCTGCGTCGGACACGGCGGATTTCCCTACTTCCGCGAAAAACAGTTTGGCGACCCTCCCGACCGGCCGACGTGGCGGCAGCTCGATTCGAAGAATCTGGTGCCGTCCGCGCTCGTGCTCGACGGCCAGAATCCTTACATCGAGAACCATGAAACAGAGTACGGCCCGCACGGTTATATGACGGTCGAGTTTGAAGGCGAGACGGCTTTTGAATCGGTCCACGACGCCGACGGCACCGTGCTGCGCGCTCAACCTTTGGAGTGAACCCTCGTGGCTGACCTTGCCAAACTCGAGAAGGCTCTTAACGAAGCTCTGGCGGCGTTCGATTGGCCGGCAACCGAAGCCTTATGCGCCGAGCTGGTCGAGTCAATCTACCAAGCCAGCGAGGCGCTGCCCGAGGCGTCGGCCAACCGAATTCTGGGGGCGCTCCGCCGCAAGCAGCGCTTCGAGTGCATGACTTCGGTCGCGGAGGCGCTGCTCCGCTCCGGCCGCGCAACCGCGCGGGTGCGCCGTCAATACGCGCAGTCGCTGATCGATCGCAGGATTCTATTCGCGCCGGAACTCGTACTGCAGGGCGCCGCGCAGGATTTGTCGACGTCGCAGGCCGAGTTGACTGAAGCGCGCGGTTTGACGGGGCGCATCTACAAGCAGCTTTACGTGAATCTGCATGCGCCCGGCGCGGCGCGGCAACGCTTTCTCGAACGGGCGATCGGCGAATACCTTTCCACCTATCGCGTGGATCCCAAGGCGAACCTGTGGCCGGGAATCAATGCCGTCGCGTTGCTGCAGCGCGCCGAACGGGATGGAATGTCTCTGCAAGGGTTGCCGGATCCCAAAGCCCTCGCCAAGGAAATTCTCGCAACGCTCGAGCAAAGGGAAGCCGACACGGCGGACTTTCTGCCGGCCTGGGATGTAGCCACCGCGCTCGAGGCCCTGGTCGCGCTCGGCCGCCACACCGAGGCCGTCGACAAGGCCTTGGAATACAGCCTGCGGGGCGATGCCGACGCCTTCGAAATTAGTAGCACCGTGCGGCAGTTGGAAGAAGTATGGGAGCTCAGTGAGTCCGAAAAGCTGGGTGCGAAGCTGCTACCCATCCTGCGCGCGACTCTGTTGAAACGGCAAGGCGGCCAGATCACCTTTGATCCGAAAGACATCGCGAAGGAGGTCAAGCGAGTCGAAAACGCCAGGAACAGAGCCCCCGATGCCGGTGTTGCCAGAGCGAAGTTCGAGAAAGTTTTCGGCGAAGACGCTACCAGAACGCTCGAATGGTACAAGAAAGGGCTTGAGCAGACTCAGTCCATTGCGCGCGTGGAAAAGTTGACCGGCAAAGGGCACGGCACCGGCTGGCTGGTGAACCGCGCGGATTTCTTCCCGGGCGACTCCAAGCAGAAGCTGCTGGTCACCAATGCGCATGTGATCAGCCCTTCGGCTTATCCCAACGCGCTCGCGCCCGACGAAGCGCGCGCAAACTTCCAGGCGCTCGGAAAGAAATTCGATGTGGGCGAAGTCGTCTTTAGCTCGCCGCCTGAAGAGTTGGACGTAACTTTTGTGGCGTTACAAGGCCCCGAACCACCGGCGGAACCACTGCGCGTTTATACCAATAAGGTGAAACTCCGGGTGCCGCCGCAGCGGGTCTACGTGATCGGCCATCCCGGTGGCCGCGATATCGAATTCTCGCTGCAAGACAATGCGCTGCTCGGCTGCAACGACCGCCTGTTGCACTACCGCGCGCCCACCGAGGGCGGCAGCTCCGGCAGTCCCGTGTTCGAGGATGCCGACTGGCGCGTGATCGCACTGCACCACGCCGGCGACACCGGCATGCAGCGAATCGACGGTAAGCCCGGCACCTATGACGCCAACGAGGGCATTGCGATCCGCGCCATCCAGCAGGCCACAAAGAAAGGCTGAAAGCGAGCAGGCGGAAACGCGCCTTTGCGAGAATCCATCTTGGCCGGATACGTTCGCTCGGCTAGTCCTCACATATCTTCCAGCAACATATCTTCCAGCGCCTTCTGCGGCAGGGAACGTCGATCCGCGGGACGCGCTCCGCTATCGCGCAAAAGCGAATCGCCGCGTGCATTCCTTTCGCCGCCGAAACAATCCTCAAGCCCGCGCCTCAGCGGGTGATTCCTTAGCCAACCAAGCAGGCAAAACATAACCCGCCAGAGCAAAACAAATCGAAATCAGGTAGGGACACTCCCACTCCCAAAAGTAAGCCCCAACGATATACGAAACACCTCCCGCGGCCAAGCTCGATATCGCCGCCGAAGCGCCGCCAAAGCGGCTGAACAAAGCAAACGGCACAATCACGAATACACCCGAGCTGCCAAGCGCCGAGGATTCTTCGACAAGACCCCAAACCGTGTCAGCGCCAACCGCCACCCAGTAAGAAACCACGCCAAAGAAAACAACGCCGGCGCGATTCAAACGCAGCCGCGCGCGCGCGCTCATCGCCGGCCGCATAGGAATGATCAGATTGTGAGCCAGAAGCGATCCCGCGGTCAGCAGCACGCTATCGACTGTCGAAAGAATCGCGGCGGCCAGCGCGCCCGAAAACAGAATTCGCAACGTTGGACCCAGCCTCTGATCCGCCATCGCGATGATCACCTGCTCGGGGTCGTCCAGCCCGGGCAACTCCGTCGCGCCGGCAACTCCGATGAGCGCGGCGAGCGTTCCGAAAACGAGAAACGCCGTGCCGCCAGCCAGCAAACCCGTACGCGCGACTCGCGCGTTGCGGGCAGCCGCGACGCGCGCAATCACCTCCGCTGCAAATAGCGATCCGAACACCGGTACCGCCCAGGCTTCGGCGGTAGCGGGCCACGAACGTTCCGCCGGAAACAAGCTGAGCCGTTCGGCGGGCACTGCGGACCAGTCAAAAGCGGCGTCGCCAAAAAATACTATCCACGACAGCCCCAGGATGCCGGCGATGAGTGTGATGCCTTGGATCAGGTCGGTTACAGCGTCGGCCTTCAGCCCGCCAAACGCCGTGTAGGTGATCACAATCGCGGCCGCGAACGCGATCGCCACTGAAGTATGGAACTCCGAGTTCGCCGCCAGCACCTGTCCGAAGCCGCGGATCTGCGCCGCCGCCCAAAGCACCGAGGTCGGAATCAGCAGCACGGCCGCGACGCGCTCGGTTTGCAGCCCGTAGCGCTGCCGGAACAGGTCGCCGAAGGTGGTCAGCTTGCGGTCCCAAAGCGGCTTCGCAAACAGCGCGCCCAACAGCAACAGGCAGATCGCATAACCAAACGGGTCAGCCGAGCCACCCGCCAAACCGTCGGCGTAAACCGACCCCGCGCCCGAAATCAGCGACTCGGCTCCAAACCAGGTGGCGAAAATCGTAAACGTGCAGAGGCCGTACCCCAGGCTGCGTCCGGCCACCAGGTAGTCGTCCTCACCGCGGATACGCCGCGAAACGAACCAGGCCACGACCAACTGCACGACGATGTAGGCAAGAATAACGCCGAGTTGCAGGGACATGTGGGTCGAACGATTCTAACCCAGTCGCCAACCTCGGTTGCTAAGTTTCGTCAACGAGGCTTCGCAGTCGCAAGACTTTCGATAACGGCGTCGAGCCAAGGCTGTTCTACGCCCCTGGCGCTCCGCGCCTCGCGAATCATCTTGAGGTTGTTGACCGTCGTCTCGGGCTCCCAAACTTCTCTGACGCACGCGATGGCGTCGCCCAGCCGCTGTCTGCTGGTTTCCTCGTCTCCGTCAAGCACGGCGAGTTCGAGCAGCGTGGCGTAATCCCAGTAGTCGGGCTTCGCAGCCTTGAGCCGTTGCATGACGGCGAAGCGGACCACCGGAAGCAGCTCTGCTTTTCGCTCTTGCGCGCGCGTGCCGCCCTTGATATCCAACAGCGTGACGGCGTTGATTCCCGGATAAGCGTCGCGCCAATCGGCCTCGAATCCGCGGCTGTAGTTGTCGATGGCCCGATCCAGAAAGCCCGCTGCGCCGAAGGTATCGCCGGCCTTGCGCGCCTCGATCCAAAGATCCTTATAGACCCGGCCGATGAGGCCGCAAGTCTCTGAGCTGGGGCCCTGCTCTTCGACGACAGTTTCGAGAACATCGAGCGCCTCCTGGCGGCGTCCGAGACGGTTGAGCGCAAACCCTAGCTGCTCGCGCACCAAAACACTACGTTGCAGCACAGCGGGCAGGCGCTCATACAGGCTGACCATGCGATCCCAGGCTTTCACCGCCCGGTAGCTCAGGTAGAGATCGACCAGAACGCCGGCTTCGACCGCGTCGAGCGAACCCAGACTCTCCTCGACCTGCAACACTTCCTGCGGATCAGCGGTGCGGCGCGCTTTTTCCAACGCGCGTTTCTTCTCGGCCGAATACTGAACCTGATCCCGAAAGACATCGGTCTTGAGGTGCGCCACATCGGGGGCAGGGTAGTCTGGCAAAAGCTGAAAGAGCGGGCTATCCGCCGGGATGCCTTGCGCCACGTTCTCGCGCAACCCGCGAAGCTTGTTCGCCAGCGCCGTCCTTAACAGGCCCGCCTCGCGCGGCGTGAAGCGGTTGTTCTCGCCAAGCGCATAGGGCATGGCTCGAAGATAGTTCACGTCGAACGGCATCTTCTGCTGAGCGGCGAAGATCGGCAGCGTGGTAGCGGGCCGGGCCGCGTGCCGCACGCCCAGTTCGTAAAAGACATTCGCGTTAGCGGCAGTCAAATCCGCGACCGCGTAGTCACAAAGCAGCAGCCGCTCGAACATGGCCTTGTGGATAATGCCACCCGTACGCTCCTCGTCGGCCCTCACTGCCTCCATGCCCGCATCGTCGATCGCCGGCCGGATACCGAGCTCGTAAATCGCGTCGAAATCAATATCGGGCCCGCCGCCGGGATCTTTTTTCGTGCCGAAAGGCATCAGAACGAAACAAAGCGGTTTCATGTTCACCTCACGGCGTGGGGCACAGGATCGGCCAAGGCGCGCTAGTCATCAAACGGAGGAGTGGACCGTCAGCACCTTGGATCTTCGAGTTCGTAGAGTCGCTGGCGGATCTACTCCGCCAAAAACCGGCGTATGGCGGTGTTAACCTTGTCTTGCTCGCAGCCGGGCGCCAGATGCCCACAAGGGCTTTCGAGAAGCACCACCTCGGCGCCGTTGAGTTTTGCGAACTCGAAGGAAGGGCCGGGGGTCACCATATGATCTTCGGCCGCGGAGATCACCATCACGCGCGCGCGCACCGCCGCCACCGCCTTATCCATCGATCCTTCGAACGGCGCGGCAACATCATGGCCGATCATGGCGCGCAACTGCGAGGCCCAGTCGTAAGGATCATACCGCCGGATCAAGTCGGCCTCGCGCTCGGCCATGTATTTTTCGATCTGGGCGCGCTCGGTCTCGCTGTTGAATCGCGATGGCGACGTCAGCGCCAGACTGTGAATGCCGGCCGCGATCCGCATCCCCGCCCGCCGCTCCTCCGTCGGGTTTTCGTACGCCTGGAGCGCTTCTTCGATCGCGTTCAACTGCGTGCGCCACAGAAGCAAATCGTACGAGCCAAGCCGCGGCGAGCCCACGATCGGAATCGCGCGCCGCATGAAATTCGGATACGAAACGGTCCATTCGAACGTCTGCATGCCGCCCATCGAGATGCCCATCACCGCGTGCAGCCGGTCGATGCCGAGTTTTTCAGTCAGCAGGCGGTATTGCGAGCGCACCATGTCGCGAATCGTATAGCGCGGGAACGCTGCTCCGGGTTGCTGCTTGCTGTTCGAAGGTGAGGAGGAATGTCCGTTGCCGAACGCTCCGACCAGAATCACAAAGTGCTGCTTGGGGTCCAAGGGGCCCTTCTCCCCGGCATACTCCATCAGGTTTTCGGCCGCCCCGGAAAACCAGGTCGGGAACAACACGGCGTTCTCGCCGTTGCCCCGCAACTCGCCAAAGGTGCGGTATTCCAGGCGGCAGTCTTCGATGACCTCGCCGCTTTCGAGCGGGCATTGGCCCAGCTCGGCGAATTGCTGCTGTTGTGCCTGGGCGGCGTCAACACTCAACAGCGCCGCGAGAAAACACAACCGCCAGCTCCAACTCCAGGCCGGGCGAGCCGGCAGATTTGGGCGGCGCCGGGCGGGCGGCGGCTGTGTGGCGAAAAAAGGCATGGCTGTAGATTTTGTCCGTTACCGGGCGTTGACCGCACGGCTGGCAGCCATTATACTCCCTCAGTAACTGCTGACCCGCGAGGTCGCACCAGCCGAATGAAGCGAGTTTCTCCGCCCCATAAACCCGACGCCGATTCTCCGCGGCGCAAGCGCATGAAAAGCGATCAGCGCCGCCGCCAATTGATCGACGTCGCCATCGCCTTGTTCTCCGAAAAAGGTTTTGGCGGAACGACCACCAGAGAAATTGCCAAGGCCGCCAACGTCAACGAGGCGATCATCTTCCGCCACTTCGAAACCAAAGAAGGGCTATACGCGGCGATCCTCGACCAGCGGGCGCGCGAGACGCTTTCCGCGGAAGCCTTTGAGGTTTTGCGCGGCCTGGCGACGCTAGGTGACGATGTGGGCTTCTTTCGATTTTTGGTGCAGCGGATTCTGCACGCGTTTCGGGACTATCCGCAGTATCAACGCCTGCTGTTGTTTTCCTCGCTAGAGAACCATCCCTTCGCGCTCGGCTATCACGAGCGCTTTGTAGCTCCATCGTTTAAGTTTGTCCGCGAGTATATCGAGCACCGCCAGCGGCAGAAAGCATTCCGCAAGTGCGACGCCGGCATGGCAGTGTTCTTCCTGGCCTCGATGGCGGCGCAATACGGCATGAACCGCTGGCTGTTCGACCGCAACAACCCTCGTGCGAGCGAGGAGGAAGTGATCGAAGCCGTGGTGGAGCTATTTCTTCGTGGCGTGCGGACGGGGAGCGCCGAGCCGTCGCGCTAGCTATCCCTTTTCGGAAGGCCGCTTGGGGATAGGCTTGGATGGCGGCCAGGCGATTACAGGCGCTCAGCCCTTCTTTGGTTGGGCCTTGCCGTGCAGCCCCTCTCGTTCACCTCCCCACGGAAGATACAGCACGGGCTTGCGTCAAGATTCGTCTTGACGCTGCAAGCTCAGAGCTGGCGCCACAATCGCTGAAAACCCCAGCGCGGGCGCTAGAACACGTTGGGGAACAGAACGTACGCGAATAGTAAGCCAAGCAGTCCGGCGAACACCACGTAATAAGTCATCGGCACAATCGTGCGGCGGATCAGCAGGCCCTCGCGTCCGACTAGGCCGACCGTGGCGCTCGCCGCGACGACGTTGTGAACCGTGATCATGTTGCCGGCGGCGCCTCCCAGCGCTTGCAGGCCGAGAATCACAATGTGAGAGGTCCCGGTGCGGTCGGCCACACCGTATTGAAACAGACTGAACATCAGGTCGCTGACGGTGTTGCTTCCGGCGACGAAGGCTCCCAGCGCGCCAATCATGGGCGCGAAGAACGGCCAGCTCGATTGCGCGACTCCGGCCACATACTCCGCCAGCACCAGAGGCATGCTGGCCAGGCCCGAAGTGTTGGTGTTCGAGTCAATGAAAACGCGTACCAGCCCCACCGCGAACAGCAAGGCAACACCGGGCCAGGCGAGCATGTTGAACGAGTCGCTCCAGGCTTTCTTGAACTCCGCCCCTGTCATGCGGTGCAGCCAGACGGTAAGCAGCGAGACGATCATGAAGATCGTCCCCGGCAAATAGAGCGGCTGCACGCCCTGCGACAGACTCGTGCCGAGGATGTTGCTCCATTCGAAATTGATCGAAGTCAGCCAGGCTTTTAGGGGCAGCACCGGCAGGCGCGTCGCAACCAGCAGCGCCGCGACGATGAGATAGGGAACCCAGGCGCGGGCCAGCGTCATGTTATGGCGCTCCTCGCCCACCTCACCCGAGAATGCGCCTTTCCATTCGTATGGCCATTTCTCCGCTGGAGGGAAATCCCAGGGCTCTCCCTTGGGCACGAGGATTCCGCGGCGGGCGGCGGTGACCACGATGGCGAGGCCAATCAGCGCACCCAGCAGGGACGGGAACTCGGGTCCGAGTGTAATGGCCACCGTGCAATAGGGAACGGTGAACGCGAGGCCCGCGAACAGGGCAAAGGGCCACGCCGCCAGACCTTCCCGGTAGCTCTCGTTGGCCCCGAAATAGCGGGTCATCATCGCAATAATGATTAGCGGAATCAGCGTGCCGACGATGGCGTGCGGGATGGCCGCGAACACGCCGATCTGGTAGATGAACTCGGCGTAAGAGAGGCCCGCATCCGCAATGGCGCTCTCAACCGCCGGGACATTGAGCGACTCGGCCATGCCGACCAGGATCGGCGTGCCCACCGCGCCGAAGCTTACCGGCGTGCTTTGAATGATCAACGTGGTCATCACCGCCGCCAGCGCCGGGAATCCCAGCGACAACAACAGCGGCGCCGCGACTGCCGCGGGCGTGCCAAATCCTGAAGCGCCCTCGATGAACGACCCGAAAAGCCAGGCGATGATGATCACTTGCACGCGCCGGTCGGCGGAGATATCGGTAAAGCCGCGCCGGATGGTGGCGGCGGCGCCGCTCTCGCGCAAGGTGAACAGCAAAATGATCGCGCCCAGAATGATCCACAGCAGCGTGAGCGCGATCACTACGCCGCGCAGGCTTGCCGCCATGGCGTGAACGAACGGGACCTGCCAAAACCACAGCGCGAACAGCAAGGTCATCGCGTAGGCGATCGGCATAGCCCGCGTGGCGGGCCAGCGCAGCACCACCAGAAAAAACATCACTGCCAGAATCGGCAGGATCGCGATCAACGCGTAAAGACCGGATGCTGTTTCCATGGGTGTTTCCGTTTCAGTTCCACAGGGGGTCGGGCTGGCGGGACCGTTCGATGATCTCTCGCTGCCTTAGGCCAAGGCGGTCTTGGCCGCCGGCCAGAGAAACAAAGCATTGAGCGAAGTGCTGAGAGTAGTCGGGATGGAGAGCCGCTGTCAACACCCGGCGCGAGGAAGACAGGCGGCTGAGCGTCGAACCAAGGCTCTGAGAAACGCGCGGCCATGACGAAACGGATCCGGGCGTTACCGGCGGCGCCATGCTGTCACCTGCCGCACAGCCTTGCGGGAAGCGGAATACCAGCATTCAGCCACTCCTTGGAAGAATGCCGCCAAGAACTTCGGTTTACGAACACTAGCGTGACTCGAACGGTCCGAACACTTGCTTGACTCGCATCGACTCGTCGGAGGCATCGAGCACGATTGCCTCGTACTTTGCCCCGCCGGGCTGCACCCGAACAACGATGTGGCCATCGGCGCTGGCTAGCTGGTCGATCATCGCACCGATGACTTCGCGGTTCGATTGAGCCATGCCGGTTGCCAGCACGAGGCGGTCATCGGGATAGAGCTGCTTGGCCAGCAGCCGCTCGAGCACGTCGTGTCCCGGATGGTCCGACGACCATACTTGCATGACCCACACCTTCGGCCGCAGCGCGCTCACGAAGAAACTATTGGCGGCGTCGCGATTGCCGTGATGATTCACCGCCGCCACCTCGACGGGCCCTACCGCTTTCGCAACCGGCGTCTCGATGTCGTGCCACGCCGGAGCCCAAGGCTTGGGCGTGCCGGGCATGTCGCCGCCCGTGAAGAAGTCGAAGGCGCCGTAGCTGATTCGAATCGCCGCGCTGCATTGGTTTTCGTTCGGCCAGCTTTCGCGCGGCAGTTGGCGGTAATTTTCGGGGAAGTGGCGGCGGGTGTTTTCCGCAACGCCGGTCCACACCTCGCCGTTGGCTGCGATGTTGCGGACTTCGAAGTTCGAAAAGGCCTTGGCGTCGCGCTGCAGCGTAATCTGGTCACGGCGGCCGGGCTTGAGCTTCTCTGCCGTGAACTTGCCAGCGGCAACGCCGTCTTTGACGAACTGGATGTAGTCGCTCGCCGTTGAATCCTCCCTCGCTTCAACCGGATATTCGTAGTCAGGCCAGCCGCGATCAATAATTTTCTTGATGCGAACATGCTTCGCCAACTCGGGGTACGATGCCATGTGATCATCGTGCAAATGCGTCAGGTAGGCGTAGTCGATCACGGCCTCGCCGCCCTTCGGCAGCACGCGTTTGGCGTAGCGCGCCAGCCATTCGCCGGCGGGGCGTGAGGCGTCGGGCTTGGCGTCGACGCCGCGCCAAGTGCCGGCAGGCGCTCCTCCTCCCGCATCGACTTGAAGCGAGGTGCCGTCCGGAAAAACGAGCAGCGCGGCATCACCGTATCCGGTTTGAATGAAATGGATGTCGAGATAACCCTGCTGCCACGCTGGCAGCGAATTCCCAACAGACTGGGCCGGCAGGGCAACAGCCCACAACATGAGCAACCAGAGAGAGAATCGTTTCATATAGCTACTTTCGCGGCAGGCGCGCCCCACGTTCGCCGCCTGCAGCGCAGCACACGAAGCACCGGCAACGACGACCGCGAAAACACCAACGCGCCTTTCACTCGAGCGGCCCGATCGAAGGCGCGCCGTCCTTCGGCAGCGGGCGACCCAGAAAGTCACGGCCTCCGTTGTCCGGAATGATTAGGCCTGCCCCAGCCGCCGGTGAGTTCGCTTTGAGGCTATAGCCGAGGATCGCCTGGATTCCGGCCGGAATCAGGCCAGGCATGTGGAACAACGGATCGGCGCGCACGGCCTTCGCGTCCTCTGGCGCGCCGCGATGATCTCCCCAATAGAGATTGTTGACGAAAATCGTGTTGACGGCCTTGCCGTAATCGTAAACGGTCCAGTCCTCGGTGACGAACAGGTTGTTGGCAAACCAGGTGTCAATGGGCCAGGGGCCTCCCCAGTTATCCATCTTCAGCAGCTTGCGCTCGACTCCGGCTGGTTTTTGATTCGAGTAGACCAGGTTGTTGTAGATTTTTGTGTCCTTCACCGGACCCGAGATATGAAACGCGGGCGAGAAGCCGGCATGCTTTCCTGTCGCGCGCAGTCCGTCATTGATGCTCACGTTGTAGCGCACGATGGTGCCGATATTGCCGACGCTGGTCGGTTCTTTCACTTCACCGTTGGTGCAGACCAGCAGAAAGCCGCCCTCGTTGTCGTGGCTGTAGTTGTATTGGATGACGGTGTTGCGGCTGTTCCAGTCGGAGTCAAAACCCTGCGCATCCCACGGCGATTTGTGGTCGCTGACCTCGTTGAACTGGATCACGCTGTTGTCGCAGCTCCAAGGCCAGATGCCGGCGGCGGCTTCGGTATCGGGCAGCAGCCGCGGGCAGTCGCGCATCACGTTGTACTCCACCAACGCGCCATCGCAGCCGATCGGGACAATACCATCGCCAGGCACCTGCTCGATCAGGTTGTTGCGTATGACGACGTTCAGGCTAGGGTGCCAGTTGGGCCTTTGCCAGTGGCCGCTCCATCCCATGATGCCGTTGCGCTCGCAGCGCCTGACGGTATTGTTCTCGATCAGCAGCCCGTCAAAACGCGATTTCGTCTCACGGCCGCGGTTCTCCCAAAGAATTCCATTTCCGCCGCCTTCGCTTTTCACAAGGCTGCCGTTCACGTCGTGGATATCGAGCCCGCTGAGCACGATATGATGCGCCGTGCCGAAATCCTCGATAAGGATGTACACTCCGCTGCGCTTCGCTTTACGGCCGGGGCCTTGATTGCTGATATCGAGATTGCGCACTTCCCAATACTCGACGTTGTAGAGGTAAAGCGCGGCGGGCATCACGCCCTCGCCGGCGATCTGCGGCTTCGAGCCATCTCCATAGCGATCGATACGGATCGGCGAGCCGTTTTTTCCCGAGCCCTGCGGTTTGAGTTGGCCCGCGAACTTCGAGCCTGCCTTGAGCAGCAGCCGATCGCCCGGCTGAAAGGGTTGTTTGTTGGAGCGATCGAGACTCTTCCAGGCGGCTTCGGCGGAGAGTCCGTCGCGGCCGTCATCGCCGCGAGCCGAATCGATGAAATATTCGGCCGCGGGTGCGCGCACCGCAAGGGCGGCGAGGAATAGAAAAAACAGTGCGAGCCGTCGATGCATGTTTCCAGGGTAGCCGAATGTGGCGCAAGCTCTCAGCTTGCAGCGTCGAGCCTCCGCTCGACGCAAAGCCCGGCGAGCAAAATCGCCTATAACCACAGTCCTAAGGCCAAGTCCGATCAAGAATTCTCGCCAAACGAACCCCGGCCTTCATCAACTGCGTTTCAATGACCTGCGCCGCCTGAGCAATATAATCCTCGTTGAGAGCTTTCGGAGATCCCGAAGGCAGCGCCCCGTAGGCCACGCGCGCGGCGAGCAAATGGCTTTCCCAGGTCCAATCGCGCAGATTGCCATCGCTCCACTGCTCCCGTTGCGCGCTCGTCATCTTTTGCAGAAGCCGGTCGGCAATAGCGGCGTCATCCGTGCCCAATCGTTCGACCAGCGTCGTCTCCCAGGCATCAAGCAGGCTCATCTGCCGTCCGTTCAGCAAGACGGGGATTTTACCGCCGCCCTCGTCCGACGCGTACCCGGCGTGCAGCGGCTGATGCAAATCGCCCATCAGATGGATCATGAACTTGACCGCTTCGGTGATCTGCGTGCGGTCGCGCACTCCGAGCCGCGCGATTCCCTCGAACTCGCGAATCTTGACAGTGACGCAGTCGTTCGCCGGACACTGCTGCGTCAGATCGAGTTCCATGGCGCTGGGCGCGATATGGATGAAGCTCCAGCGCGCCGTGTCGGGGCGCTCCCCTGCGATGTCGCCGGCCCAGCGTGCCGCGCTTTCGATGCCGCCTTCTTTCTCGAGATAGAACCGCAGCCGCGAAGCCGCCTTCGACCCCACCTCGCGCTCGGCGATGCGCGCCACGATGAGATGGCCGAGCGGCCCCCACGCCCAGGCAGGCGAAGCATTCAACGCCACAAACAAACAAAGCGCGGCGGGCAACGCGCGGCAAATCCGCCGCGGGCTCGAGATGACTGACAAACGCATCTCTGTACGATACTAGTAACGGCGCGGGCGATGCGGACACAGCCCTCGTGGCCTCCCGCCGTCAAGTATTGGCGCGCGGACTTTGGAGAGAGCGGGATGCAAGTCGAACAGATCGCCGCACTGCTGGGAGCCCGATTCGAAGGCGACGGCACGCTGGCCATCGACGCGGCGAACGACGTATCGCTGGCCGGGCCCACCGAGATCGCTTTCGTCGAAGGCGCCAAGGCAACCCAGACGGCGGCCGCGTCCCGCGCCGGATGTCTGCTCGCGCCCCAAGATCTGGAAATCCCGGCCGGCCGCACCGTTATTCGCGTCGCGAAGCCACGCAACGCTTTTGCGCGCATCCTGCGGCGCCTGCATCCCGAGCCAACGCCAACCGCCGGCATACATCCCAGCGCGGTCGTCGCCGCAAGCGCCGCCATCGGGACCGAGGTTTCGATCGGCCCTCACGTGGTGATCGGCGAGTCGGCGAGCGTCGGCGCCGGCACGGTGATCGGCGCGGGGGTCACGATTGGAGAGGGCTCGAAGCTGGGCAGCGGCTGCCGCGTTTACCCTCAGGTCGTGATCTATCCGGGCGTCACAGTGGGTGATCGCGCGATCCTGCACGCCGGTTGCGTGCTCGGTTCGGACGGTTTCGGTTTTATCCTCGAAGGCGGCCGCTTCGAAAAGTTTCCCCAGATCGGCAGCGTCGAGATCGGCAACGACGTGGAGATCGGCGCCAACGCCTGCGTGGACCGCGGCGCGCTGGGCGCGACAATCATCGGCGACGGCGTCAAGCTTGACAACATGGTCCACATCGGCCACAACTGCCGCCTCGGAAACCACGTCGTCATCGCGGCGCAAACAGGGTTATCGGGTGGCGTAGTCGTCGAGGATTACGTCGTGATGGGCGGCCAGGTCGGCATCAGCGAAAAAGCGCGCATCGAAACCCGCGCCGTGGTCGGCGCGCAATGCGGCATTCTGCCGCACAAAGTTCTCGGAGCCGGCCAAACGTTTTGGGGAACGCCGGCGCGGCCGCACCGCGAGCATCTGCAGCGGCTGGCGCTGGTCAATCGCCTGCCAAAAGTTTTTGACGAGATGGAGTCGTTGCGGACGCGCCTCGAAGCGCTGGAAGGCGCATTGGCCGGCTACGTGCGACCCGGCGAGCCAATCGAATGAACCTTGTCGTCATCGGAGGCCACAGCCGCAGCGTCGGGAAAACCTCCGTCGCGGCCGCGTTGATCGCCGCCACCCGCGAGCGCAACTGGACTGCCCTCAAGCTCACCCAATACGGCCACGGAATCTGTTCGGCAAGCGGCGAGCCGTGCGGCTGCGCCGTCGAAGATCCGGAATGCCCGTACGCGATCAGCCGTGAAACCGAGTTCGACGCCAAGCAAATCGGCGCCCATCCCGGCGCGCCTTCCGGCGGTGCCGCCATGTCCGATACCGCGCGCCTGTTGCGGGCCGGCGCCAGCGAATCCTATTGGGTGAGAGCTCCGATGGGGCGGCTGGCGATCGTGCTGCCCGAACTCGAGCGGCTGCTGGCGGGGCGCGACAACGTGTTGATCGAATCCAACAGCATCCTCGAATTTTGGCAGCCCACACTCTACGTGCCGGTGTTGCGCTACGACGTCGAAGACTTCAAGGAAAGCAACCGCCGCTTCCTCGATCGCGCCGATGCATTCATAGTGGTCTCTTCCGCCCGGGAAAAGCCTCGATGGCCGGGAGTCGACCGCCGGATCCTCGACCAAAAACCAGTCTTTCGAGTCGAGCCTCCCGAATATGCGTCGGCGGATCTTGCGGCCTTTTGCTTGGCAGCATTGCAAGAAGAGAGCGTACTGCCCGAAACTCCCGCCGCACAGGATTCGTTGGGCGTCAGGTAACAAAGGGAATTTCTGCAAAAGCAGGCCTCAAGCCTGCCCAAGGAGTGACAGGCGCTCACGCCTGTCCGCGGGCGCCCGAGCCAGCGCTGCTAGGCCGCTATACGTCAGGTGAGCTAAGGTTCCTCGACTTCCGACGGGGCGGTAGTTCAACCGTAAGACCCTCGCCCCCACAGGCCGCCTCAAAGACGCGGGTCCACCGGTTCACTTTCAAGGCCCGGCACCCCGACAACACATTCGTGGACACGCCCGAGCGCTCTTACCGGACAAAGCGTTCCAGAGCTTCGATTCCCGGAGCGTCGCGGATCGCGAGCCGATCGCTGTCGCAGCCTTTTCAGATGCTCCGGACGCGCGTATTCAGCACCGTATTTGATCCTTGGGTACCCTGGAAGGCCTTTTGTTTTCCCAAATACCCTGTCTCTCGAACCTCCACCCCAAAAAGGCCGTTCTTTTTTAATTGCTGACATGGATTTCCGTTCAGCGGTACAATTCGTCCAACCACGCGGGGCTGACCATGGTCGGCAAAACCATCTCCCATTACAAGATCCTCGACAAGATCGGGGAAGGCGGCATGGGGATGGTCTACAAAGCCCAGGACACGTCGCTCGACCGCGTCGTCGCGCTAAAGTTTCTTTCCACGCATCTGCTCGATCGCGAAGGGGCCCGCGAGCGGTTCATCCACGAGGCCAGGGCCGCGGCTACCCTCGACCATCCGAACATCTGCACGATCCACCAGGTTGGCGAGACCGAGGACGAGCAGATGTTTCTCGCCATGGCTTACTACGAGGGCGAGACGTTGGAGCAAAGAATCGAGCGGCGGCCGCTGACCGTCGAAGAAGCAATGGCAATCGGCCTGCAAATCGCCCGCGGGCTGGCGAAGGCACATCACGAGGGGATCACGCACCGCGATCTCAAGCCCAGCAACGTGATGCTGACCCGCGACGGGCTAGTCAAGATTCTGGATTTCGGGCTGGCGAAGCTGGCCGGAGCGACCAAGATCACCAAGACCGGCTCGACGCTGGGCACGCCAAGGTACATGTCGCCCGAACAGGTCGAGGGCGGCGACACCGACCCGCGCAGCGATATCTGGTCATTCGGCGCGCTGCTCTATGAGATGCTGGCCGGCGAGCCGGCCTTCAAGGGCGCCCACGAGGCGGCGGTCTACTACCAGATTCTCAACCAGCAGCCGGAACCGCTGCGCCGTCTCCGCCAGGATCTGCCTGACATTCTCTACACGCTCGTCGAGCGCGCTCTGGTGAAGGACCGTGAGAAGCGGCTTGGCTCGGCGGCGGAGATTGTCGGCGAGCTGGAGACGGTTCACCAGGAGCTGACCGGAACCGGAAGCTCGCCGAGCCTTCGCACTATGGTTTTGCGCCAGGCGCGGCGGCCGCGATTCGCAATTCCGGGGCTGGCGGTTTTTCTGGCGCTGGTTGCTTCCCTGGCATGGTTGTGGGTACACAACTCACGGATCCAGTGGGCGCGCAACGTGGCGCTGCCGGAAATCGCCCGGCTGATGGATGAGGAAAACGTCGACGCGGCTTTCCGGCTGGCCCAACAGGCCGAGCTTTATATACCCGACGATCGCCAGCTTCTGGACTTACAGCGTCACTATGCAACGACGTCGTCGATCAACTCGACTCCGCCGGGCGCCGACGTGTATGTCAAAGGCTACCTGAACGTGGACGCGGATTGGCTGTACCTTGGCAAGACGCCGATCGAAGGCGCTGCGCTTCCCCCGGGCTATCTCCGGTGGAGAGTCACGAAGGACGGATTTGCGCCGGCGGAAGCCGCCCGCTACTCCCACCCCCCCGTTCAACAGTTCACACTCCACCAAGCGAAGGACGTGCCGTCCGGTATGCTGCCGGTACCCGGAGGCCCCTACCGGTTCCGCGGTCTGCCGCCCGTCAAGCTGGAAAACTATTGGCTCGACAAGTATGAGGTCACCAACGAGCAGTTCCAGCAGTTCGTCGACCAGGACGGATACCAGAAGCCCGAGTACTGGAAGCATGCGTTTGTGAAGGACGGCAAGGCGCTTTCCTTTGAGGAAGCGGTCGCGGAATTTCGCGATACAACCGGCCGGCCGGGGCCATCCACCTGGCACCTCGGCGCCTACGGTGAGGGGCGCGGCCAGTTTCCGGTGAACGGCGTCAGTTGGTACGAGGCGGCCGCCTACGCGGAGTTTGCCGGGAAAAGCCTGCCTACCGTCCACCACTGGTTCAAAGCCCATGCCATACCGCAGGCTTCCGAGATCCTGCGGCTGAGTAATTTCAGCGGCGAAGGCACGGCGCAGGTGGGCAGCCATTTGGGGCTGAGCCCGTATGGCAGCTACGACATGGCCGGCAATGTGCGCGAATGGTGCTGGAATCCGATCGGGAACGAGGAGCGGGGCTTGCGTGGCATCCTGGGCGCTTCCTGGAACGAGGCGCCTTACCGGTTCGGGGCGCTTTCCGGGACAAATCCCTGGGATCGCTCCGAGACCAACGGATTTCGTTGCGCAAAATACGGCGCCGCGCCGCCGGCCGCTCTCACGGCACGAATCGAGCGCGAGGCTCCCGACTTTGCGTCGGTGAAACCGGTGAGCGATGAGGTTTTCGAGATTTATCGCAGCTTCTATTCCTACGAACGCACGCCCCTGGAGCCGGTGGTCGAAGCCGTCGACGACAGCCCGTTGCACTGGCGGCAGGAGAAAGTCAGCTTCAACGCGGCATATAATGGCGAGCGCGTCATCGCCTACCTGCTCCTTCCGAGGAACGCCGAGCCGCCCTACCAGACCGTCGTCTATTTTGCGAGCGGCGTTGCCCGCCAATCCAGGTCCTACGATCAAATGAACTTTGAGTTGCGGTTTGTGGATTTTCTTCCCCGCATCGGACGGGCGGTGCTTTTTCTGGTCTACAAGGGAATCTATGAGCGCTCCCTCGACCATCCGGTAACGGGTGCATTTTTCACAAGAGACCTCGTCATCGCCTGGTCCCGAGACTTCAGCCGGGCCATCGATTACCTGGAAACCCGCCCGGACATCGATCACGAGAATCTGGGCTATTTCAGCTTCAGCAACCCGTTCATGCCCATCTTCAGCGCGGTCGACGGCCGCATCAAAGCGGGCGCCCATATCGGCTCGGGCCTGATTGGCCGTAACTTTCCGCCTGAGTATAGCGCGGTCCATTTCGCCCCACGGGCGAAAGAACCGACCTTGCTGATCGGCGGCCGATACGATTTCATCGGGCCGGTGGAAACTCATCAGAAGCCCCTGTTGCACCTGTTGGGTGCGCCCGAAAAGGACAAACGGCTGGCGTTGTTCGACACGGGGCACGTTGTATACCCAGGCCCGGAGATGATCAAGGAAGTGCTGGAGTGGTTCGACCGCTATCTGGGGCCGGTGAAGACGACGCCCTGACCGAACGGAAGTCATCCGACGGTTTCAGAAGCCTTGGACAGCAAAAGCCGGGAGGGACCAGTGGACGCCAACCTCTAGCCGCTGGGCATCCGGGCACGGGCGCCCGGCGGGGGCGATGCACAGTGACACAGACAATCCTGTCTGTGAACACAATGCCAATAGTACCTGTGATGCGCCAACTGGAGCAATGATGTGACAAGTAGGCAAGCATGTTGCTGCCCGGCCGGCTGCACCCGGCCAAAACATTCATCGACCAGTCGCGCTATGCAAAAAAAAGCAGGCCAAGGCCTGCCCAAGCAGCGGCAGGCGCTCCCGCCTGTCGTTGAGCGCCCAGCGCCCAAACAAACAAAACCCCGACACCCAAAGTGTCTCTCCCCTACCCACCACACACCGCGCACCAAAAACGCAAATCCCCTTCAGAGCGAACTCCTCGATAAGATAAGAAGTGAATGGATGGAATCATTGTCCTCGACAAGCCCCAAGGCATCTCCTCGCACGACGCGGTCCAAAAGCTTCGCCGCATCGCCGGCATCAAGCGCGTCGGCCACTTGGGCACTCTCGACCCGATCGGCACCGGCGTGCTGCCTCTGGTAGTGGGCAAAGCCACGCGCCTGTCGCGGTTTTTTCTCGATCACGACCGTAGCTACGAAGCCAGCCTCCGTTTCGGCTTTTCGACCGACACCTATGATGTGTGCGGCAAACCAACCAGCGACAAGCAAGACGTTACGCTCGATCAAGCGCAGCTCGATGAGCTGATGAACGAGTTTCGCGGCAAGCTGTCGCAGACGCCGCCGCCGGTATCGGCGAAAAAAATCGGCGGCGTGCCCGCCTATAAGCTCGCGCGCAAGAACCAGCCCGTCGAGCTCGATGCGGTCGAAGTGCAGGTCTATGAGTTTGCGCTTCTGGATGTGGAGGGTTCGCTGGCGCGCGTCACGGTGCGCTGTTCGTCGGGAACCTATCTGCGTTCGCTGGCGCACGACATGGGCCAGCGGTTGGGCACGGGCGCGCACGTGGAAGCCTTGCGCCGCACCGCCATGGGCGAGTTCACGCTCGCCATGGCGCAAACCATCGAGCAATTGGAAAGTCTGCGGGATCAGAACCGGCTCGAAGAAGCGCTGCTCGCCCCGGCCCAGGTACTGCCGGAAATCCCCGTCGAGCGGGTGGACGCGGCGACCGCGGCGCACATCGCGCATGGCCGCGACTTCCGCGTGTCCCCCTACGGCAACAGCAAGGGAGCCAGGAAAGTGAAGGCGGTCGACCCCCATGGGCGCCTGGTGGCCATCGCGGAGGCGCGTTTACCCCTTCTTTATCACCCCATTGTGGTTTTGTAGCGTTTCGTGCACAATGAGGGTGGATTCGGCTACTCCTGTACGCCATTTTGGGCGCGCGGCGCAAGCCTCGGGGGCCCTTCCACCCCCGGTGGTGATTTTGGTTCCGCAACCTACCCGCAAATCACCTTCGTTGCCCTAAAGGTGTAGACCATGTGTAGCCGATCGAAATAGGGAGATCTGTGCAGCGAGGAACCGAACAGGCGCCCCAACAGTAAGCCGGGACCGAAACAATACCGCCCAAAACGATAACATGCAATGCTTGGGTAGCGTGTTGTCCAATACGCCCCAATCGGAGTCGCTTCGTTCGAAGCCAAGTGTACGGGAAGGATGCCGTCCGGTGTGGCCTGCGGTTCGTCCCGGGCCGCTTGTCGAGGCGCCTGGGGCGTTTCCGGGGACTTCGGCGGTAGGAACCGGCCCGGTCAGCCGATGCCAATATCATCGGCAGACTCCAGGGGAGTGCCGCATGCCGCGCAGACCAGCGAGCCGCACGAAGGGCAACTGAGCGCCTGATCGACGGCTTGAGCGCAGATTGGGCAGTAGTATTCACCTTGTTGTGACCCGGCTGGCAGCCCCGAGGCCGATGGCCGTTCCGGCGGCAGAGCCGAGCGGCAATCGCCGCAACGCAGATCTGGATCGATTTGCTTAGCGAGGTGATCCAAGCTTTCTGACATGGTCCGATTGCTTCCATCATACGAATCGCGCGCCACGGAGCGCTGCCTCGAACCCAGGCGCGCCACGGCTGGCCTCGCGCCGGCGCTCGTGGTCGGCCTGCTATCGCTGCTCGTAACGCTCGGCTGCACCGCCAAAACGGAGCCGCCGGCCGTCGAAGAGGCATACGCGGCAAGGGTTTCGGTGCCCCTGATCGAAGACCTGCACCCGGCCGCGCCGGTCGTGGCGCACCTCGAAATGAGCGAGCGAGTCCGGATCCTCGGCCGGCGGCGTTCTTTCGTCCGCGTGCGAACCGACGAAGGCGAAGAAGGCTGGGCGAAGAGCACCGAACTCATCACTCCGGAAGTCCGCGGCCTGCTGACGCAGGTCCGCGAGCAGACCTTGGCCGACCCAGGCCAGGGCGAAGTGCGCGCGCTGGAAACCTTGAACGTCCACTTGGAGCCCTATCGCTGGTCGCCTACGATCTATCAGCTTGCCGCCGACGAGGGCGCGCAACTACTGCGTCACCAAGTAGTCGATCGCTTGGCGGAAGAACCCCAGCAGGGTAAGACGCCGCCGCCGGCTACCGGGCAAGACGATTGGTACCTGGTGCGCCTGGAAACCGGCCGCGCTGGCTGGGTGCTCACCTCGCGGGTCTATTCAGCCATCCCGGAAGACGTGGCGCAGTACGCCGAGCGCCGGCGCATTGTTTCCTACTTCGACCTGGGCGGCAACAAAGAGGGCGCTCCAGGGGAAACCAAGCCGACCTGGCTGTGGACGCAAAGCAGTGAGCCCAACCAGCCCCACGACTTCGACCTGCTGCGCGTGTTTCTGTGGAGCCGCCAGCGCGAGGCCTACCAGACAGTCAAGATCGAGCGCGGCTTAAAAGGCTACCTGCCCGTGGTCGTTCACGAACGGGTCGAAGCCAAATCCGGATCGGGGCCCGGCTACTCGGTTGTGGTTCAAAACAAAAAGGGCGAGCGCGTACAGAGAACCTATGTATTGCTGCGGAACCGCGTCGTCCAAGTGTCCGAAGAGCCCGCGCCGCCTCCGCCAGCCGCTATCCGCTTCGTCACTCCAGAGGAACCGCCACCGCCGCCGACCTACATGGATCGCCTGCTGAGCTGGTGGAAAGGCGATTCCTAGCGGAGTGCCCCAGAGCTACCGAACGCAGGCGCGATTCCGGGCTCGGGAAAATTGCATTAGCCAAGCAGCTCGCCCCTGAGCACTGTGACCGCCTTCCCCGACAGCAGCACACGCTCCCCGTTAGGCTGCACGCGCACTTCCCCGCCCCGCGAAGACGCCTGAAAACCAATCAGCCGGTCGCGGCCGAGCCGCCGCTGCCAGAACGGTGCGAGCGCGCAGTGCGCCGAACCGGTCACGGGGTCCTCATCAATGCCCGCGGCCGGTCCAAAAAATCGCGATACGAAATCGTAGCCGCCGCCCGAGGACGCCGCCGTAACCACCACGCCGCGATAGGGCAACTCGGCCAAAGCGCGAAAGTCAGGCTTGAGGCCGCGCACAGTTTGCTCGCAATCCGTCTCGACGAATAGATCGAAGCGGCCTTTGCCCACCCACGCCAGGTCGCATCCCAACATTCCGGCCAGCCCCGCGGGAGCGGCGGTCTCCGCCGGAGGGTCGGCGGGAAAATCCATCTCGATCCAATCGCCGGCTTGGCGCGCAACCAGCAGCCCGCTGCGCGTCTCGAAACGGGCCTCCTCACCGGCAGGCAGGTGGCCGGCCTCCCACAGAATGTGCGCCGAGGCCAGCGTGGCGTGCCCGCAAAGGTCCACTTCCACCGTGGGCGTAAACCAGCGCAGGTCGTAGCCGCCGCCGTTGCGCACCAGAAAGGCAGTCTCGGCGAGATTCATCTCGGCCGCGACGTTCTGCATCCACGCCGCGTCGCGCGGAGCCGACAGCACGCAAACCCCGGCGGGATTGCCCGCGAACGGCCGGTCAGTAAAAGCATCGACTTGCGAGATCGGGATTCCCATACCCTATTTTGGCGAAGTTCCTCGAAGAATGCCGCCGTCATGGCGTCCGATCGAAAGGCGGGGAGAGAGTTTGGTTTCGCGGTCCGGTTCGAATGCGCCAGACCGATTGCGGGATCAAGCACCGATTGTGGGATCAAGCACCTTGCGGGATCAACAACGAGCCGCTGGGAGAGCCAAGCAGGGAAAGAGCCGATCAGGCCTGGGCGGGATTACGCGGGACGACAGGCTTATTCGACGGGATGGATTGGGTTCCAACCGGTGTCAAAGTCGTCGAGCGCAAAACTTCCAAATAGTCCTGCTGCGCCTGCAGCGTCAGGGAGCGTTCCGCGTAGATAAGCCCCCAAAGCAACGCGACAAGGACGCCGATGACGATCAAACCGCGGTTGGAGATGGCGAAGACTCTCATGGGTCTATCAAGTGCGCAGCAATTCTCTTGCCAAAAGGCTTTTGACTCTCTATCTACTACTTCGAACGCTTACATGGTTCGGGTTACGCACGGAAAGCGTAAAAAGTTCCGGGCTGGCCGTAGAGAAGCCGTGAGCCGCGCAATATTTACCACCCTTCCTGTTTTTCGCGAGATTCGAGGGTGCCAGGCTGTACTGGCGCCGTGACATTCGGCGGCGGCAGTCCGGGCCGACCGATAACTTGGAATACACCCTCCAGCCGCCGCCACCGCAGGATTGCGCAGAACTCCCGTGGCCCGGCAGCCCGCGGAGTGGTGGATTTGGGCCACGCAACGGCTGAAATTCGACACATCAGAATCGACGCACGCGGAGCGCAAAAGTTAGTTGGCTGGCAGGGGCGGGCGGAAAAAGCCGCGTTGAGGTTGCCGCATCCGAGCCAATTCAGACGTCAGCGCCTCTTTTGCGCCGGAACGTGCGGGTAATATCGTCGCAGACCACCCGTACTTCTGCTGACGCAACGCGGCCGCTCAACACATCCGCGGCCAGCAGTCCCCAGGGCTCCCCAAATTTGCCTTTCGTTTTGTCGACCACTTTGATGAGCCGCTTTCGCAACTGCTTGCGCAGCTTGGTGAGGTCCTTGTCATCACGATCGACGCCGCCGCGCCGCTGCTTGAAGAACTCCTCGACCTCGAGCAGTTTGCTGCCTGCCTGCACCATCGCTTCCGCCCAGAAGACAATCGCGGACCAATAGGAATGCATGCGGTTGGCCTGCACTTCCGAAAAACCGAAATGAGCCAGCGCGGATGTTGTAGCCTGCAGCGCGCCCGCCCGCTGCACTGCGTCCCAAACGTCTTGCCGGGTCGCCAGATGGTGAAGCTCGTCGAATAGATCTCCGGGCCTGACAAGCAGTTCAAGAGATCGCCGGCCGGCCTCAACGTAGTGGACTTCCTCGAGCGGTTTCGTCTTGGTGCGGAAGAAAAGCGCCCTGGCGTGCCCAGCCAAGTATTTCGTCTCGGCGTAAAGGCCCGACTGTCCCTCGGAGCGCCAGCTCTCCACGTGCTCTTGAGCGGCGGCGGGACTCAAAGTCTCCAGCGCCACCGCAACATCAAAATGATCCTTGAGCGCTTGCAGGCTCGTCTTGGCATGCTGCTCGTAATACCAGTGACAAGCCGTCAATTCAGGGGGCGCCGTCAGCACCTTGTTTCCCAGGTAAGCCGCGGTGATCAGGAAACTCTCCGCAACCACGCTGCGCAGCTTCGCGGCATCCGCGAAGTTCGCGACCGACGCTCGAACACGCGACGCGGTCGCTTTGTCGGTTACCAAGATGTGGCCGCTCACCGGCTCGTAGAGCACTTCGCCCTCCGCGAGCAGCCTCTTGACCGAAACGAAATTGAAGATGCCGAACAGATTGAACCGAAACGCCGACTCCTTCTCGATGCTCTCGGTGACGATGGTTCGCAGCAGCACGATGCCGGGAAACGAAGCGCCCTCGGCCGTCAGCGAGCGCAGGTCGCCATCCAGCGCCTGCCGAATCGCGTCGCGGCCCTTGTCGTCTGTTTTGTTCGGCTCGATGGACCACAGGAAAGCCGACTCATCCATCCGTAAAGCCTTGAATCCCAGCTCGAGCGAGGCCTCCAGGTTGCGGTTCACGCCGCTGGTAATGACCTCCGCGATCAGTTCCTGCTGCTCCACCGAAAGACCCGCGGTTTCGAGAATCGCTTCGTCGGGGTCCACGTCTTTGCTGATCGCCCTCAGCAGCCGGTTGGTTAAATCGAATTCACCGATCCTCGCGGCGACACCGGCCTGGGCGCCCACCGAGACGGCGACGCCGGCCCTGTCTTTGTTGTAAACGCCTAACAGAACCTTCTTGCCGTTACGGATCGCCCGGATCTGATAGGCCGTGCTCGCCTCCGCGTCCAGGCTGACGCTGGCCGAAGCGCCGGAGGTGACCTCAATCTTCGCGTCAACGCTGGGGATCTCGGTCGCAAAAACCGTGGCCGACGTGCCAAACTCGCCGCTGACGGAAAAACGCAGCGCGCCGCGGCCTTCGACCGTCATCGCGCCGCCCTCGGGAAGTTCCATCAAGTCGGCGTAGTCGCCGGGGATGAGAAAGTTCTGCAGCGTTTCGGTGAAAGCAGTTCGCAGCGTGGTCGCCGCCGCAAATCTTCTGTAGTTGGTCACCGTCAAAGTTTTTTCGGCGCCAAAACCAAACGTGAGATCGCCCGTTTCCCGCTCCACGTTGGAGCCGATCTGTCCTTCCAACCCGAAGCTAACGTAGGCGTCCCCGCCGGCAACCGACAGGCCGCTGCCATCCCCAAACGTACTCGTTCCGAGAACCGGCTCGTCCTCGGTCTTGAATAGCCGCAGGTCGGAACGCGTACCGGCTTCGATCTTCCACTCGACTTCCTCGCCTCCTACGTCAACGTCCTGCTCGACTTGAAATCCGAACGCGAGGTGATCCAGCTCGATGTCCTTGAGCGGCTTATCCACGGCCGCGGCCAGACCGTTTCCATCAGCCGCGGACCTAAGAGAGAGGATATTCCGGAAGTATTTGGTTAACGCCGAAGTAGGAGATGCTTCGAAATCGAGAGTAAGCGGGCCTAAGCTGATTTTCGGCATGACCCAACGTAGCACTCCGATGTTTTGGGGTCAATTGCTTGGTGAGGCCTTAGTAAGAAGTCCTTTTGCCGATAGAAATACAGCGCGAGAACGAAGAGAAATCACTCGCGCGGTGAAGTGATTCAAGACTCTACTTGACTGCCCGGGGAAAAGACTACTTCGCGCGGGCCGCCGCCGCTATGGCTTGCAGCTTAGGCAAAACCTGGCCGATATTTTGCGCTTTGCCATCGGGCGTGCCAAAGCCAAAGTAGAGATCGCGAAACAGCGGGAACAGTTCCTCGTAGCGGCGGCTTTCCTGCGGTTGCGGCTCGATCGTTCGATAGTCGGGGCAGAGCGCTTTCTGCGCTTCCTCAACGGAGGGAAACGCGCCCGCGGCAAGAAAGGCGAAGATCGCCGAGCCCAGGCTCGTCACGTCGCCGGCCGGAATCAGCACCGGCTTGTTCAGCACGTTCGCGTAGATCCGATTCAGGGTTTCGTTGCGCTGTGGGATGCCGCCGCCATTAATGACCCGGCGCACCGGAACGCCATGCTCGGCCATGCGGTCGAGAATGATCCGCGTATGAAACGCCGTCCCTTCGATCGCGGCGAACAGCTCGTCTTCGGCGGTGTGAGTGAGGTTCCAGCCGAGAGTGACGCCGCCGAGCTCGGCGTTGACGAGCACCGTGCGGTCGCCGTTGTCCCAGGTGAGACGCAGCAGGCCGGTTTGCCCGCCGCGATAGTTCTCGATTTTTTTCGAAAGCTCGGCGACGGTGGTTTGCGCGCGCCGCGCAATCGCTTCAAAAATGTCCCCGGTGGCGGAAAGGCCTGCTTCGACGCCGTAGTAATCAGGGTGAATGGATCCGTCGACAACTCCGCACAGTCCCGGAATCAGCCCGACGCTTTTAGCGATCGCCATGATACAGGTGGACGTGCCGATGACGTTGACGACGTCGCCTTCGCCGATGCCTGCGCCGACCGCATCCCAGTGAGCGTCGAACGCTCCAACCGGAATCGGAATGCCCGCTTTCAGGCCCAACTTGCCGGCCCACTCGGGCGTGAGCCGTCCGGCGATTTCGTCGGAGGTTGCATAGCGCCCCGCGAGCTTCTTCGGCACGCCGGCGAGGCGCGGGTCGACCTTCGTCAAGAAGCTGTCCGCGGGAAAGCCGCCGAGCGACTGGTTCCACATCCATTTGTGGCCCATCGCGCAGATGCTGCGAGGCAGATGCTCGACCGCGGTGATTCCACACAACGTGGCCGCAACCATGTCGCAATGTTCGAGGGCGGTGACAAGGCGCTTGGGATTCGATTCGTCCTGGCGCAGCCAGTGCAGCAGCTTCGCGAATCCCCATTCCGAGGAGTACACGCCGCCACACCACTGGATCGCTTCGAGGCCTTCGCGCCGCGCGGTTTCGGTGATTTCCGCGGCTTCTTTTTTGGCGCGGTGGTCGCACCACAGGTAGTAATCGTCGAGCGGCTGCAAACCTTCGCCAACCGGAACGACCGAGGAGCCGGTCGTATCGAGCGCCATCGCCGCAACATCTTCGCCGCGCACGCCGGCCTGCTGGATCGCGTCCTGCGTGGCCTTCACCAGCGCGGACATGTGGTCGGCATGCTTTTGCGTTGCGTGGTCGGGGTCGTCGCGTTTGCGAAGCAGCGGATACTCGGCTGACGCGAAGCCTAAGCGGCCTTTCTGGCTATCAAATATCGAGACGCGAACGTTGAGAGTTCCGAAATCTACTCCCGCGACAATGGCCATCTCTTAACTACTTCCTTATTGAGTGCTGTTCCTTCGTGTGCAAGGGTTCACGATAAGCTGCCGGCCGCGATGCTACTTGCGCTCCGTGCCAGCCCACGACGCGCGCCCAAGTGAGAATCGCGCCGCAAGAACCCGGCATTTCCAGAGGATCTAAATTTATCCGTTTACGGCTGCGTCGAAAAGCGATACACCGTGGTCGTGCGATAAGTCTGGCCCGGCTCGAGCACGGTCGACGGAAACTGCTGTTTGTTCGGCGAATCCGGATAGTGCTGTGTTTCCAGACAGAAACCGGCGCGCTGCTGATAGACCGCGCCGCCCTTGCCCGTGATCGTGCCGTTGAGAAAATTGCCGCTGTAGAATTGCACGCCGGGCTCGGTGGTCAGCACCTCCATGCGGCGTCCCGTTGTGGGCTCGACAACAGTGGCCGCCAGTCCCAACCCCTCGGCGCTGCGGTTGATGACGAAGTTGTGGTCGTAACCCCCTCCGAACTTCAACTGCTCGTGGTCGCCATCGATGCGCGCTCCGATCGCCGTCGGCTGGCGGAAGTCAAACGGCGTGCCTTCGACCGAAGCAAGCTCGCCGGTCGGAATCAGCGTTTTGTCGACAGGAGTGAACTGATCGGCGTTCAGCGTCAGCACGTGGTCGAGAATGTTCGTGGCGCCGGCGTCCTTGAAATTGAAGTAGCTGTGGTTGGTCAGGTTTACAACCGTCGGCTTGTCGGTGGTGGCTTCGTAGTCGATGCGCAGCCCATTGTCGTTGGTCAGCGTGTAAACGGCCTTGGTGTTCAGCGTGCCAGGATAGCCTTCCTCGCCATCGGCGCTGGTGTAGGTCAGCGACAGGGTTGGCCCATCCGCCGAGCTGCCTGGGGCGGCGGTCCAAACAACTTTATCGAATCCCTTAATGCCTCCGTGCAGAGCATTCTCGTTGTTGTTCTTGGCCAGCGTGTACGTCTGTCCGTTGAGAGTAAATTGCCCGTTCCCGATGCGATTACCGTAACGGCCGATCAGAGCGCCGAAATAGGGGCTCAGCGCATATTTCTCCACGCTGTCGTTTCCCAGCACGACGTCCGCGAACGCGCCGTTGCGGTCCGGAGCCGTGAGCGAAACGACGATGCCCCCATAGTTGGTGATGCGGGCTTGCATGCCCTGCGTGTTCTCCAGCGTATAGATCTGGACCGCTTGTCCGTCGGGGGACTTACCGAATTCTTCCACGGTGACTTCCTTTTGACTTGGGGTTTTCGTTTCGGCGCTCTCTTCCACGGGCGCCCCGCCGCAGGCGGCAAGCAGGCAGGCAAGTGTCAACGGGAAAAGCGCGAGCGAAGGGCTGCGTTGTTCTGCGTTCATGAACATCTGGGTTCTCCAATAAGGCGCGTAGGCCGAGGGATCGAAGCCGGGTGCCGGTTCACGCCGCGGCCCGCCATGATAGCACGTAAGCGCTTTCATCAGCGCCCCCCGACGGCCGAGGAATGCGCGCGCCCTCACTCCGCCGAATCCCGCATGGCGCTCTCGTATTCAGGAAAGAAACTCTGGATCACCGGCAGATCAAAACGCCGAAGAATGCTGGTGTTCGGCTCGCGTTCGAGAAGGAATGCAAACGACCTCTCAATGAGCTGCTCCGGCGTCCCCTTCCCTTGGGTCAGCTTTTGATACCTGACCTATGCGCGGCCGAGGGCCGGGGTGGAGGACCTGGACGCACTCA
>JBBDWJ010000049.1:0-8173 GCA_040902925.1 Bryobacterales bacterium
AAGATTTATTCGGGAGTCCACTACGCCTACCGCTCGCTCGACGTTCAGCTCGGCCGCCCTGGCCGCGACAAAGAGATCGAAGCGTTTCAAGACTTTCTACGCAACAGCGGCAAGCTGGGCATTCCGATTACAAGCTACGATTTCCATCCTGCTAATACCTACACGACCGCGGAGGTGGATACGCCGCGCGGCTACCGCGCCCGCGAGTTCAAGGTTTCTGATTTTCGAAACAAGGTCGAGAAGCAGCGCTTCGAGCGGGAATACACGGCGGATGAAATCTGGGCCAACTACACCTATTTCATGAAGGCTGTCTTGCCCGTGGCCAAAGAGGCCGGAGTCAAAATGGCGCTGCACCCCGACGATCCGCCGCTCGCGAAAATGAACGGCGTCGCAAAAGTTCTGGTTCACTATGACGGCTACCGGCGCGCCGAAGAGATTTCCGAGCAGATCGAGGGGAAGAGAAGCCCGCACTGGGGTTTGACCTTCTGCGTCGGCACCTGGTCGGAAGGCGGCGGCAAGATGGGCAAGAACGTGTTTGAGATGATCGGCGACTTTGGCGCCCGCGGCAAGATCCTCGAGATTCATTTCCGCAATGTCACGAGCCCGTTGCCGGATTTTGTCGAGACGTTTCAGGACGAAGGCTACATGGATATGTACCAGGTGATGAAGGCGCTGCGGCAGGCGCGCTTCGATGGCATGATGGTGCCCGACCATGTGCCCGCGCTGGCCGGAGATAAAGGGATGAATCGCGCGGGCACGGCGTATTGCATCGCCTACATGCGGGCTCTGTTGCGCCGGGCGAATGAGGAAGTGGGTTGAATCCGGGGTTTGAATCTGGCCAGACTCGTACTTGCTTTGTAATATGAGAACGATGGATACGAATCCAATCTTCCGGCCGCGGTTGCTGTTGGCCGTGGCGCTGCTTCAGGATCGGCCCGAGAAGGGTCTGAAGCGTGGACAGGTCGGCACAGTCGTGGGGTTGCTCCATGATCGCGCTCTTTTGACTGAATTCAGTGATGACAGCGGTCGCTGCTATGCTCTCGAAGCGGTCGACTCTGATCTGTTACTGGAACTGCATCACGAACCTGCCGTCGCGGTAGCATAGGCAGACTCTGCGCCTGCCGGCTTACCCCGATTTGCCCATCTCCTAGCCTAGAGTTTCCTCGCCAAAGTATTCAGCTTCGGAAAGCAGCGCGACTCCCAGGTTGATATGGCAGCCGCATTGGCGGCGCTCCGTAAGGCGGGGGATTCCGCGCCTGCTGCACCCCGACCACGTGCCCAGCCTGCCGAATGATGAAGGTCAGCGCGCGGGTTGGGGTTATGCCGTCGGACACATCAAAGCGCTATTGCGGCAAACAAAGTCGTAAGCAGTGTGATCTAGAGGAACAACTCGACTGGTGCGCGGAAAAACTCGGCCAAGCGCTTCGCTTGAGTCTTGCTGATCGCGCGGCTTCCGTTCAACACGGCGGAGGCAGAACCTTTGTTTCCTAAAACCGGCCAAACGTCCTTGTGACGCAAGCCACGGTCCTCCATAAGGGTTTGTAGGTGCTCCTGCGGTGTGGAGGGCTGCAGGGAATAGTGCTTGGATTCAAAATCCTCCACGAGGATCGTTAGAAGCTCCGCCACTAACGTCTCTTCCGGAGTTGGCTTTTCGCGCTGGTCCAATTCATCCAGAAACGCAATTGCCCTGTCGTTCTCGGCTTCCGTGCGAATCGGGCGTGGCAGGATCGCGCCGAGTAACTTGGCGTAGGCCGTTTCGTCGATCTTTTTTGGGCTCCTCATTCTTTCCACTTACCCCGCTCGTATTCCTCGTGAGTCAGAATATGGCGGACAAAAACTCGCTGCGTGCGATAGTTCACTCGGGCAATCAGGCGGTAGCGATTTCCCTTGATGTTGAAGACCGTCAGTCGCCCAACCGCCTCGGCATGATTGAAGTCCCGCTGGGTTGCGGTGAGGCTTGACCAGTCCGCCCGGCGCGTAATGCGAAGCCACTGGTCCAGCGCCGTGGTCGAGTCCGGATGCTTGACCGCGAAATCGCGAAGCGCCCTGCGGCTGATCACCCGCATAGCTTAGTTTACATTTTGCAAACTCGTTTCGCAAGGGCTTGAGAATGGGCGGGTAAGCGGCCGGGATGCTTTCCTGTTGTTCCCGCGTCTCCCGCTAGACTGATCGGATGGACTCGGTGACACAGTTCCTGCTGGGGGCCGCGATCGGCGGCGCCATGCTCGGCCCACAGGCCGGACGCAAGGCGCTGCTGTGGGGCGGAGTCTGCGGAACGCTGCCCGATCTGGATGTGTTCATCCCGCGCAGCGACCCCGTGGCGGAACTCACCTACCACCGCGCCGCTACCCACGCTGTTTTCTTCTTAACGCTTGCCACTCCGCTCATCGCGTTGCTGATCGAGCGCATTCACCCGGAGTTGCGGCGCGTTCGCGGACGTTGGTGGTTGACGGTCTGGCTTTGCTTGGCCACGCACCCGCTGCTCGATTGCTTTACAGTCTATGGCACGCAGATTCTGCTTCCCTTCAGCGACTATCCCGTCGCCTGGTCGACGATCTTTATCATTGATCCGCTGTACACAATCCCCCTCGCTGTGGCGGTGATTCTGTCGTTGCGGCGCGTTTCGACACGCGGGGCGCATGCCGCGCGGCTTTGTATGATCGCCCTCGCTCTCAGTTCCGCCTACCTGCTGGCTACGGTCGCGATCAAGGCCCGCGTCGATTCCGTGACTCGCGCGAGCTTGCGCAGTCAGCAGATTCCCGCGGAGACGTTTCTCGCCACGCCGGCGTTCTTCAACACGGTGCTCTGGCGTGTCATCGTGATGACGCCAGACGGCTACCTCGAGGGCTACTACTCCCTGCTGGACTCGTCGGGCCGCATTGAGTTCAGTGCGCATCCAAACAACCCGTCGCTGTTGGCGCCGATTCATGACAACTGGGCGGTTGCGCGGCTGAGATGGTTTACCAGGGGTTTTTATCGCGTCCAGGAAACGGCCGAGGGGATTACGATGGCCGACTTGCGGATGGGCTCCGAGCCCTCGTATATCTTTTCGTTTCGCGTCGGCGCGCGCAGCAACGGCCAAGTCGTTCCGGTGTTGGTGCAACGCGAACCCACGCCCGGGGTGCCGCCCGGCACGCTCAACTGGGCGTGGCGCCGGATGTGGGGCCTCGGCGATGAGTAGCGGAACACCCTGCGGCCTACGTAGTCGGTCGTTCCCCACAAGCACGAATCGATGCGGCGGCAGTGGCAGGGCTTCCGCCAGGCTTGGTTTCTTGCGGACTCGTGGCCGCCTGCTCGATCAACCATGCGTCATACAACACGAATGGCAATGGAGTAATCCTTCCACGTCATCTGTCGTAGTACAAAAGATGCATTGTCGCGGCGCGGCCCCGCCCTTACACTAAATTTTTGCTAGGTGTTTGCTCTTAGCGCGCATCCGGCCTTCTCCCCAGGAATCCGAGCGGCGGCCTTCGCATCGCCGACTGACCAACAGACCGGCGAGCGCCGTTTTCGCGTGCCGCCGTGGAACGCAAGCCGTGATCTCTATGAGACTTGACGAGATTCTCCAAACGCAGACGCAGCGTCAGCCCGGCCGGCCTGCTGTCATCGTGCCTGGAGGAGCTTCGCTCTCGTACGGGGAGCTGGCGAAGAGTGCCGGGCAGATCGCGGAGCTCCTTAGCGAGGCTGGACTGACGGCGGACGGCCATGTCGCGTTGTGCTTACCCAATGGTCCAGAAATGCTGGCGGCTTTCTTTGGAGCAGTCCAAGTTGGGATCGCCGCGCCGGTTGCGCCAGCGTCTCGCGAGGCTGAGTTGGAAGCCTGTTTTCAGGACCAGAACGCGGCCGCGATCGTGGCAATGGAGGGTTCCGCGGCGATCGAAGTCGCACGACGGCGAGGTTTGGCTGTCGTGGAGCTTCCGGCGGAAAACCAAGGGTGGCAGGAGGGCATCCAAGAGGGGATCAATCTAAAGCTCTATCCGGCCCTGCCGGCGATCCCGGCTGCGACCGGCGGCGCCGCGGCGATAGCTGAGAGGAAACCACCAAAGAGTAGCGAAGACGGGGCGCTGCTGCTGCACACCTCGGGAACCACCTCGCGGCCCAAACAGTTTGTCTTGACGCATCACAATATCTGCGCGGCCATTCAACTCGCCGCGCGGCACCTTCGTCTCGGCCTCGGGGACCGCTACCTCAACGTCATGCCGTTGTTCCACACGCACGGACTGATGCGCTGCTTGTGGACGATCGCAACCGGCGGCACGATCATTTGCCCATCGAAGTTCGAGGCCGCGCTGTTCTTTGATTGGGTCGAGGACTTTCAGCCCACCTGGTATTCGGCAGTACCGACGATTCACCAGGCGGTGCTTGCCGAAGCCCCGCGGCATCGCGCGGCTCGCGAGCGGCGTCAACTTCGTTTCGCGATTACAAATTCCGCGCCCATGCCGCCCAAGGTCGCCGACGCGCTGGAGCAAGAGCTTGGCGCGCCGGTGCTGGAACTCTACGGCTGTTCAGAAACCTGCTCGGCTACCTTGGCCCCGCTTAGCGAACGGCGTGGCGACGGACGCGCGGACAACGGGGCGGCGCGAACGCGCAAGCCGGGTTCGGTCGGCGTACCGCTTATCGATCTGGCCATCATGAACGAGTCGGGCAGTTTGCTTAGCGCCGGCGAAGTCGGCGAGATCGTGATGCGCGGCGACACGGTGACGGCCGGCTATCTTGGCAACGACGAGGCTCAACAGGCGGCGTTCACCGGCGGCTGGTTCCGCAGCGGGGACCTGGGTTACGTCGACGAAGACGGCTTCGTATTCGTCAACGGGCGTCTGAAGGAAATCATCAATCGCGGCGGCGAAAAAATTGCTCCGCTCGAAGTTGACGCGGTGCTGCTGAATCACCCGGCGGTGGCGCAGGCGGCGACCTTCGCGGTGCCGCACGGAACGCTCGGCGAGGAAGTTGCAGCCGTGGTGGTGCTGGCGGCGGGCATGACCGCCAACGCGGAAGAGATACGCGCGTTCGCCGCGGAGTATTTGTCGCCGCAGAAAACACCCCGCCAGATTCTGATCGCCGGCGAAATCCCAAAGAGCCGTACCGGGAAAATCATCCGGCGCGAGTTGGCCGGCATCCTCGGGCTGAATTTTAACGGCAACGGGCTCGGGCGGCGTTCCGAATGCGTCGCGGCGAGCACGCCTCTCGAAAAAGCGCTGGAGGAGATCTGGGCCGACGTGCTGGGGCTCGATCAAGTCGGCGTTACCGAGAACCTGTTCCGGTTGGGAGGGAATTCCCTGACCGCGATGCAAATCGCCGGCCGCATAGCCGATACGATGGACATCGAGTTGCCGGCCGCGGTTTTCTTCGAGCACCCCACTATCGCTGAGCTAGCCAAAATCATCGAGCACGACAGCGTTGCACCAACGTCCCGCTGATGCGCGCGGGGTGCGTTCATCCGAACGAGCGCGGCTCGAACCCCTCGTAGGCAGCCCTAACACCTTATCCACGACTCGAGAATTCGAAGTTCCGTTCGACCCCGGCTCTCTGATCGCTCCTGGGGCCCGGTTGCGGATCGAAAAAAATTGAACAATCGGCCGCCCTTCTACGTATAGCCGGTATCATGCTTCGCGACCTGCGCTTTGCTCTACGTTTGATCTGGGCCCAGCGATGGTTTTCCGCGGCCATCGTGGTCACGCTGGCCCTGGGGATCGGCGCCAACACCACCGTTTTTACGCTGGTGAATGCCGTGTTGTTCAAACCGCTGCCATTCCCCGGCGGCGAACGCCTGGTGACGGCTCGCAACCATCGCCTTTCCGACACGAACCAGCAGTCGTCGATGTCGTATCCCGATTTTCGCGAATACCGGGCCGGGAACTCGTCGTTTGAAGCCCTCGAGGCTGTTGCCCCCGACGGCGCGATCCTCAGCGAGCAAGGCAACCCCCCGGAGCGTTACCGCCGCGGCCGCGTTTCTTCCGGGCTATTCGGCATGCTGCACACGCAGTCGGTGTTGGGGCGCGGCTTCCTCGCCGATGACGACCGGCCCGGTGCGGCAGACGTTGTGTTGATTGGCTATGGCGTATGGTGGGACCGCTATGGCGCTTCGCCTGACGTGGTCGGCCGCGCCGTCCGCGTGAATGAGCAGGCGGCCACGATCGTGGGCGTCATGCCGGAGGGGTTTCGTTTTCCCAGCAACGAAGACTTGTGGATGCCGCTGGCTCCCGGCGAGCAGCTCGAGAAGCGGGACCACCGCCCGCTGATGCTCTATGGCCTGCTGAAGCCAGGAACGACGACCACGGAGGCCGCCGCGGATCTGGGTGTGATCGGCAGCCGTCTCGCGAGCGAGTTTCCGGAAACGAACAAGGACATCGGCGTGAACGTCCTGACGTTTCACGAGCGATTCAACGGCGGCCAGATTCGATTGGTGTTTCTTTTGATGCTGGCGGCGGTCGGCTTTGTGCTGCTGATCGCCTGCGCCAACGTGGCGAACATGATGCTGGGCCGCGCGCTCGGCCGGCAGCGGGAGGTCTCGATTCGCGCCGCCCTGGGCGCGTCGCGCTGGCGGATTATCCGGCAGTTGCTGACCGAAAGCGTGCTGCTGAGCCTGCTGGGAGGGTTTTGCGGGCTTGCTTGCGCGGTGTTGGGCGTGAGGGCGTTTGATCTCGCGGTTGCGAACGTCGGCAAACCTTACTGGATCGATTTCTCGATGAACTATGTCGTGTTCGGATACTTCGCGGCGGTGTCGATGGGCAGCGGACTGTTGTTCGGCCTGGCGCCGGCGTTGCAGGCTTCGCGCGTCGATCTGAACCGCACCCTGAAGGACGGCGGGCGCTCCGGCGCGGGTGTTCGCGGCGGCCGCCTGTCTGCCGCGCTCGTGGTTTTTCAGTTCACACTGGCGGTGGTTTTGCTCGCCGGCGCGGGCTTGTTCATGCGCGGGTTTCTCGAGCATCAGCACATCAACGCCTGGGTGCCCGCCGACCGCATCTTCACGGCGCGCGTGTCGCTTCCCGAAGAGCGCTACAAGGAAGCTGAGGCCAAGGCCCGTTTGTACGAGCAGATGCTGCTTCGTGTCGCCGCCGTTCCGGGCGTCACGCAAGCCTCGCTGGTGTCGAATCCGCCGGGCATGGGCTACAGCGGCCGCCGGATCGAGGTCGAAGGCGCCGCGCCGGCAACCGATGCGGAGCGCCCTTCCGTGGCGGTGGTTGTGAAGTCGCCCTCCTACTTCGAGGCAGTCAATCTTCCGTTGCTCGCCGGGCGCGACTTTGAGGATCTGGATGGCACGCCGGGCCGTGAAGCCGCCGTTGTTGCGCGGCCATTCGCCGAACGCTTCTGGCCCGGTGAGCAGGCCATTGGGAAACGTTTCCGCTTCTATCAGGACGATAAGCCCGGCCCCTGGATCACCGTCGTGGGCATATCGGCGGACGTAGTGCAGCGCGGCGAAGAGGCGATGCCCGACCCGGTGGTCTTCGTGCCGTATCGCCAGGAGAATTTCGGGTCGCTGGCGCTGGTTGTTCGTACCGCGGGAGACCCGTCGGCGCTGGCAGCGGATATTCGCGCCGAGGTGCAGAGTCTCGACCAGAACCTGCCGCTATTTGAAGTTTCGACGCTTCGCGAAATGCAGGAACGCTCGCGCTGGCATCTGCGCGTGTTCGGGACGCTGTTCTCCATCTTCGCGCTGATTGCTTTGCTGATGGCGGCGGTCGGGATCTATGCGGTGATGGCGCAGGCAACGGGCCGCCGCAGGCAAGAGATCGCTTTGCGCATGGCGCTGGGCGCCACGGCAGGCAATATCATCGGGCTGGTGCTGCGGCGCGGGCTGATGCAATTGTTCGCGGGGCTCGTGCTGGGCCTGGCGGCATCCTTCGCGGTGACGCGGCTGATGGGGCAACTGCTGTTTCGCGTCTCGGCGACCGACCCGATTGTTTTCGCGGCTGTGCCGCTGCTACTGGTGGCCGTGGGATTGTTTGCCTGCTGGCTGCCGGCTCGCAGAGCGTCGTCGTTACACCCGGCCAAAGCATTGCGTTGCGACTAGGTGGAAGAAATCCCCGTATGCGCCGCTGTATTGCGATGGGGACAGTCACCGCGTTTCGCGCCGGCCAGAGATGAACGGGCTTGCGAGGTTTCAGCGGCGCGAAACACGGTGACAGGAAGCTGTGAAATAATGCTACAAAGTACTTTGCATAATGTAGTACAA
>JBBDWJ010000050.1:0-8171 GCA_040902925.1 Bryobacterales bacterium
CCCATCCGCAAGGGTGGGGCCACACATCTCAAAGTCGCGGCGAACCGTGCAAGGGGCGAGACCCTGCATCGTGACGGCCTCCCGCGAAAGGCTGGTCACCCCATCCTCGCGGATGGGGCTCGGATCGCCTGCGGCGATTGCGGAGTCCATAGAGTGAAACTGACCGACCCGCAGGTTTAGAACACGACCCAGAGCAGCGCACAAGACATATGACTGGCAACATTGCTACAATAAATGTTCGCGAGCTGCCCAGCTTGCGTTTGCACAGCGCCCGCAACTGTGTTGTGTTCGCGCCGCTAAAGGCGTCAGCACACTTTGTCCGGTTTCGGCTTTTCCCGCAAGCCGCCGACTGGTAGGTCGGCAATCGTTTGTTGACAGGCGTAGCCCTGTCAGCTCGTCAGGCTGGAGGAGCCATGAGTTGTAGCCACTGCGGGTTTTCCAACGATACTTCGGAGCATCGCTGCGCGCGCTGCGGCCGTCCATTACAGCTACGGATGGGGGCCCATTGGCGGCGCTCCGGCCTGGAGAGCGACACCGCGCTGGCATCCCTGCCGGCGACGGGCCTGAGCGAGCCGCCGCCCACGCGGCAGCCTCTTTGGAAGCAGGAGCTCAACCGCAAATTGGAAGGCTATCGCGACCGCCAGAAGCTCGGCGAGAGTGACGGTCAGGCTCCCGGCCCCGAAGGGATCGCGAACCAGCATCCGGAAAAGCATGTGACCCTGGTGGGGCGCATGGCCGCGGCCGCCGGCGCCGGTACCGCCTCGAAAAAAGTTTCGTTTCTGAGGGCACAGCCGGTAGGCCCGGCGGGTCCCAAACCGCAGGCCGAGCGGAATTGGCGCCGCGTAACGCCGGTACCCGACTCCCAAAAACTGCCGCCGCTGCCGAAGCCAGCCAACGGGGTGACCGCGCCCGCGGCGGCGAAGCCTGCAATGCGGGTCGAAAAACCCGCAGCGCGCCTTGAGAAACTCTCGCCGCGCGCTGAAACCCCGGCGCCGGAGGCCCAAACAGCGGTTCCGCCTCCCCGTTACCATCGCGACGTCGCCGCCGCGGCGCCGATCGCACCGCTGGCGATCCGCGCGGTGGCGGGCGTTCTGGACTTCTCGATCATCGTCGTGGCGGTCGGCGTGTTTCTCGGCGTTTTCTACTTGATGGGAGGCGTGGCTCTCACCGACCTGGAGGGGTTGCGCTCGATCGCGATCGCTTTCCTGGTGATCGTCTGCTTCTACTGGGTGTTCTATGTGGGCTACCTGGGAGGCACCAGCGGAATGAACTGGCTGGGCCTACGGGTGCTCAATTTTGATGGTGAGCCGCCCAGCAAGGGCCAGCGCCGGGCGCGCGCGGTGGGTACGATCCTCAGCACGATGTCTCTCGGTCTGGGATTCGCCTGGTCGATCGCCGATGAGGAAAAGCTGACCTGGCACGACCGCATGTCGAAAACGTTTGTGACGCGGGATGGCTCGGTGGGCTTCCGCGCGCGAACCTCTGGCGGGGCCACCGGCAAGCGGCTGCCGGAATTGCGAACCGCGACCCGAGCGTAGAGTCACGGCGGGCAGGCCGCTGCTCATATAGCCGCACTGGGCTGAGCCCGCCATCGCCGTACGCCGCCATCGCCGCAGGCGATCCAAAAGCCCGTCCGTGAGGGTGGAGCCACCTCCGTCAAACCGCTAGGGTGCCGGTTCCTGGCGCTGACAACCCGACCCACAACGACAGCGTCGGGCTTCACTTCGACGACAACACCGTGGAGCTTCGCGTAAGAACAGCGAACCGTGGTCTGCCGGTCCGCCGCAGCACGACAAAATCAGCCACTCCCCGTAAGAATCCGTAGCCGAAACCGAAATGGTACGTGGCGAAGACCGCCGGCATCACCGGCAGATACCGCCAGCTTGAGCGATTTCCACAAAGGGTGGCGCTCGAAGCGAGGCTCGCCGCTCCATAAAGGACGATCAGCCCAAGCAAGCATCTCCAAGCCCAATCGCTAAAGGGCGTGGCCGCGGCAAGCAGCAGGAGACAGGCAACGAATCCGCCGGGAACCAACTGCCGCACCGAAGCCGGGATCTTGTGCTTGCGGATGACCCGCACTTTCCAATAGCCATACTGCGTATATTGCCGGAACAATTGCCGCAGCGAACCGCGGGGCGCGTACCGCGAGCGGATGCGCGGCGTCTGCCAGATTCTTCCCCCGCCGCGCTGGATTCTCAAGTTCAGTTCGTTGTCCTGGCTGCGCACGAGTTCCTCGTCAAACAGCCCATATTTCTCAAAGACCTCGCGACGCCAGCAGCCCAGGTAGACCGTGTCGAGATCCCCCTCATAGGCGGGATCGTGCGCCCGGCCGCCCCCGGAAACGAACCGCGAGGCGAAGGCAATTGCGATCGCTTTCGACAGATAGGTCGAGCCGGCAGCGACCCACGGTCCGCCGACGTTGTCGGCTCCACTCTCGTGCAGGGCGCGCAGGCACTCGGCGATATAGTCGCGCGCGTAAACGGTGTGGACATCCATGCGCAGGATGACCTCACCATGCGCCTGCCGGATGGCGGAATTAAGGCCGGCCGAGACGATTCTTTTTGGATTGTCGATGACGCCGATTCGCCGGCGCCGTTGACTGTAGGGCTCGATGCGCGCGCGGGTGCCGTCGTCGCTGCCGCCATCGGCAATCAGAACCTCGAGTTCCGTGCCATCGGGTAGTTTCTGCTGGAACAGGCAGTCGAGAAATCTGTCGATGTGATCAGCCTCATTTCGACAGGGGACAATGACCGTGACGATTCTTGGGGATTGCATAGTTGTTGCCGTATTTGGAGAGTTCGGCTTCGGCCCGGCCGAATGGCAGCACGGAATTGCCGGCCGCCGGCGTTTTGCGCGGCGCCGTAGGGTTTCAGAGAGTGGCTGGAATGTGGTCTTCAAAAGCCGCCAGTATTGCGGCGGATCTTCAGCTCACCGAAGAATCGGGTGACGTGAAAAACGGGTGACGTGAAAAACAGGTAGCCCCAGACAGAACCTTGGGATGGGATGGGACGGTGCGGGACCGGAAAAATGGACCTGTCGCCGATCCGGCCGGCGGCAAAGTACCGGTCCTCAGATGCTCGTTAGTGTGGATATTTCTTGGTGATCGCGGTCGCGGGGCGCGCCTGGCCGTTCGGCGGGCGGAAGCTCGCAAATCACGGCGCGGAACTTGCCATTGGGGCCGCGCGGGATCTCTTCCATCGGTTCCAGCACCACGGCAACAGGACCCATGCGGGCCCGCAGAGCATCGCGGATTGACTCGCCGGCTGCCGGGGTGTAGCCGCCGGCGGGCACGTAGCGAACGATGACGCGGTCGAGGGAAGGCTGAACGATCTGGGCTTCGCGAATCGGCAGACTGCCTTTGAAGACGGGATCAAGGCGTCCGACCCGCCTCCCATCCAGCGTATAGAGCATGTCGTCGTCACGGCCTTCGATGCGATCGAACAGCGGCAGCGTGCGGCCACACGCGCACGGGGATTCGGCATCTCGCCGCGCCACGCGGTCTCCCAAGCGGTAGCGTATCAAAGGCATGTCGGCCTCCAGCAGGCTTGTGCCAACGAGATCGCCAGCCTGGCCGTCTTCGACGGGTGTGCCCTGGTCGAGGATTTCGGTCCAGCCCATCTCGGGCCAGGAATGCAGCCCGCCAAACTCGCACTCGCCGGCGGCGGCGACCAACTCGACCATGCCATAGGTTTCCCGCAGCGCGCAGCCGAAAGCAGCTCGAACAGCCCGCCGCTGGCGCTCGAACACCGGCTCGGCGTTTGCTATGGCGACCCGAAAGGTTTTCCGTACACCGGTTGCCAAGGCCGCTTCCGCCAATGCATAAAGCGAAGACGGATAGCCCCACAGATACCGAACGTCATAACGCTCGAGCGCTTCGAGGATCGCGGGACAGTAGCGCGGCGACAGATGATACGAGGAAACGTAGAGCTGCTTCATGGCGGCGTTCCAGGCCCAAAACGGCGGCTTCGTTTGGCTGAACGGGGCCACCAGTTGGCCGCCGGCCATTGCCCAGCGGTCACGCCGCGAAACGCCGTACCACAGACGGTGGCGCGCTTCGTAGAGGGCGTAACGCGCGCGCAGCGTTCGCTGACTTCGCCAAAGCTGGAGCGGCCGGCCGCTTGTGCCGCTGGTATGGTCACGCACCATGCGGCGCGGCTGGCAGTCATCGGCCAGAAACGCCAGCGGCTGGCGGCGCAGCTTTTCCCCTTCGAGAATGGGCCAGTTTTCGAGCCGCTCCCATGAGGAATAATCGCCGCGGCTTCTACGGCGCGCCCAGGCATCGCGATAGAAGGGCACGCGAGTTGCGGCGCGATGCAAAACCTGGGCGAGGCGTTCCTGCTGCCAATCGCGCCAGCGCTGGGGACTCCAGTATTCGCGCTCCATGGCTTCCTCAACGAGCCGGTCGGTGTCAGGACCGTAACGTTGGCTCCGCAACTGCGCACCCCGCAGCGTGGCCGCCGCCGGACGAATCCAGGCGGGCAAGTGATGGTAGAAGGCAACAAGATGACTCATGGCATTCAAGCGCCGACGGTTGTCTGAAACAGGCGCTCCCATAACGGAAGAATCGTGGACCAGTCGTAGGACTCGGCATTGCGCCGCGCGTTACGCGAAAGTTCCCCGGCAAGCGCCGGTTGGCGCAACAGTCGCCGCACGGCCGAGGCCATCTCGGCGGGGCGTCCGCAGGGCGTGAGCAGCCCGTCGTGTTCGTGGCGTAACAGATAAGACATGCCGCCGGCATCGGTGCTGACGATGCACAGCCCGCCGGCCATGGCTTCAAGAACGCTGACCGGAGTGTTGTCCACGCGCGAAGTATTGAGGAAGATGTCGCCGCGATCGAGCAACCCAGGGAGCGCGGTTTTTGCGGCCGCGCCGGGGAACAAGATGTGCTGGCCGAGACCGCGCCGTTCTGCCATGCGGCGGGTCCGCGCCAGGCTGCCATCGCCCTTGTCAGGGCCGATCATCACGAGCTGAGCGGCAGGGAATTCGCGAACCAGCTCGCTGAGCGCCGTGACTGCGAGTTCGGGCTCATAGATGCGGTGAAACGCCCGCAACCAGACCAAACGCGGCTGTGGCGCCGTGCGCGGCCGGTAGCGGTACGCCGCGACATCGATGGGATTCGGAATCAGGTGGATGGGGGCCGTTGACCGGTTGATCGTTTGACCGGTTGATCCGCGGTGGTGGGCCGCGGGATGCTCGCGCAAGGAAGGCGTCGCTGTGGACGTTGCGATTCGGCTGATTCGCTGATTCGTTGCCTCGAAGTGGTCGAACAGAAAACGCGAAGGGGTAGTGACAGCCGCAGCCCCGTTGAGAATGCGGGTGAAGCGTCGCCGCCGCCTGCGCGCGAATCGCGCCAGGTCGCCGCCTCGCAACGTAACGACATACGGCTTGCCGATGAGACGCAGCAGGTTGCCGGCAGCCTCGGCCCACAGGAAGGCTTTACCGCTGTAAACGTCTACGTGGGCGACATCGAAGTCTTGGCGCGCGCTCCAAACCGTGCCGAGCATGTCACAGAGGCGCGCGATTCGGCCCAGCTTGCCGGACGTGGTTAGGACTTGCCAGCCGCGCTCCCGCAGCCGAACGGCGAGCGACTCGCAGACGCTCGGGTTCACGCCGGCTCCCGAGAGATGGTTACCGATCAGCAACGTCGTAGGTTTCGTGTTCATGGAGTTTGCTTCGCCTTCTGACGGGGCCGCACGCGTGGCTACCGGGATGAGTTCTTCTGCTGAGGCCGTGAGAGTTCATGCCGCGGCTGCGGTTGATTGCTTTTTGGAGCGCGAGTGTTCGATCTGCAGCAGTTGGCAGACCCGCTCAACGTATGCCTCGTAGGTGAACTCGGCTGCGGCTCGCTGCCCGTTGCTCGCCATGCGGCTCCACAGGCCCGGGCTAAGCACAATCCGCTCGATCTCCCTGGCAAAGCCGGCGACGTCGTCAACAGGCAAGCTAATCCCCGCTCCGCTGTGCTCGAGGACCTGGGGAATACAAGAAACTGCGCCGGCCAACGGCACGGAGCGAAACGCCATCGCTTCGGCAAGCACTTTTGGCCAGCCTTCGGTTGACGAGGGCAGTAAGAAAAAGTGCGCCTGGTGATACAGCGCCTCGAGAGCGGTCCGCGACAGCCAGCCATGGAATTTCACGCTGCCGGCGAGCCCCAGCCGTGAGGTCAACTCCTCGAGCTTCGCGGCCTCGGGGCCGTCTCCGGCGACGTGCAGCCTGGCGTTGAGGCCATGGTTTCGTAGCTCGTCGAGGATACGTAATGCCCGCTCAGCGCCTTTCGAACGCCGCAAGCGTCCGGCAAACAACAGCCGCAGCGGCTCGCCGAGTTGCTTGTCGCGTGTCTGGAGCCTGGCGTTCTCGAGCTCTGCTTCGGTGAAGCACGGGTTGTGGCACGAAATCACGTGCGGCGGCTGGTTGGGCCATTCGCCGTTGATCGTCACTAGGCCTTTGTGAATGCCTCGCTCGAGCCATCGCCGTTGCAGGCGATAGAAAAATGGATCACGTTCGTGCGGCCGCCAATTTCCGGCGTACTTCACCCAGCGAATTTTTGGCCGTTTCATGAAGCGCAGTAGCAGCAACGCTTCGAGGCTGATGTTTGCAGGGCAACGCACATGAACGGCATCAGCACGTCGAAGTTCGCGCCAACAGGCAGCCAGGTAGCGCGGCGAGCGGACTAGAATCCCCAGCTTCGCCAAAAAGCCGCGCCCTCCCGAGGCCGGTAAAGGCAGAAAGCAGATCGTGGGCGAGGTATAGGGCAATGAGGTAGGTGGAGGCGGTCCGCGGTGGAGCGCCGCCAGATGACGCACCTCGTCAAAGACCTCCGCAAGATGGTCGATTTCGCGCACCGCCGGTCCCCAGCCGTGCACATGGCCTGACGCCAGGTAGTGAGCCATGTTGGAGATGATCAGCAGTTTCATGGCGGCGTCAGCGAGCGATCCATCCCGTGGTTCGCGGACAAGAGTCCATAGCAGATGCAGAGTATTCCGTTCAGGCAGCGAGGCGCGGGTTCAGGCCGCCGTTTCCGCCGCACGCGGCTCAGGAAACTCGCGCTGCGCGACTTTTTCGTAGACACGGCGCCAGGCCGGCATCACGGCGCGAATATCAAAGTGGTTGAGGGCGATCTGTTTTCCGATGCGGGCTCGTTCGGATAGCTGGCGAGGAGTCGAGCTGAGCAGTTCGTCGATTGCGGCGGCCAGCGCAGCCGAGTCGTCGGGCGGTACGAAGCGTTCGACGCCGAGTTCCGCGGCGCGTTGGGCTATCCCGCCGATGTGTGTCGAGACGAGTGGGAGTCCAGCGGCAAGATGCTCGATGACGGCCAAGGGCCCCGATTCCGAGCGCGCAGCGTGCACGGCAAAGTCGAAGCGGTCGAGCCACGTGTGCACGTCTGTTCGTTCGCCGGCGAAGAAAACCTCGTTTTCCAACCCAAGGCGATTGGTTTCCCGCTGGCAGTCGTTCCAGTATTTCTGGTCGCGGACTCCGCCCACCACGACGATCTTGAACGCGCCGCGGCGGCTGCTTTGAGCGACCGCCGCCAGCAGTATGTCGATTCCCTTTTCCGGCCGCACACCGCCTAGGCAAACCCCGAGCAAGGCATCCTGCGAAACGCGAAATTCGCGTCGCATGTCGAACTTCGCCCGAAGACCGGGAGCGGTAACGCGCACGCCTGACGCTCTGACGACGCTATTTGGGCAGTTGCGCAGATCCAGCGCGCCGGGGATCAGACTGCGCCGTCCACTTGGAATGCCGCTGCGTTCAGCCCAGCCGTCCATCTCGGCGCATACACCGACATAGTGCGCAATATGCCGGCGGGCTAATGCCCGGAACCACAGAGGCGCCGACGTGTCCCGCCGCGCCTTCCCGGTGTGATCGTGCATGACCAACGGCTGGCGAATCAGGCCGAGCGTCTTCACGAACACCAGGAACGAAAGCGTGGTGCGGCCGTGGGAATGAATCACGTCGGGCTTTTGCTGCTGAACCCATCGAGCGAAGCGGCGTATCGCGGCCCAGTCGAAACGCCGGGTTCTTTCCAGAACACAGGCGGGAACTCCCGTCTTCAACTGCGCCGCCATGTCGCAGCCGCCGCGGGTGACACATACCGACACGTCGGCTCCGGCGGAGAGCGTCTGGTTGGCGATCTCGACGAGCGCTCGCTGCGCACCGCCAGGGCGGAGGGTATC
>JBBDWJ010000051.1:0-8130 GCA_040902925.1 Bryobacterales bacterium
TGATTCCCCACCGGTTATCGGCCAGTGAGAGATTTTAGCCGGACAGCAGTGATCTCGCTTGGTAGAGTTTCTATTGCTTGTGGGACAGGCTGAAACCGCCATGAAAGTGGCGTGGGCTGCCACTGACACGACTTTGCAGCTTGTGCCGCTCGACCTTCCAACTCCGGCATGGATTCCTGGAGGAGGCCAGTGACAACATCAGAGTCCTCTGGGCTTGACCTTCTGTTCCAACGACTCACGTGGCCATCAGGGCTGGTTGGGGAAAGGGCGTGTGTGTCGCTTGGGTCATTACTCGCCGACGTCGAACTCGGGGCAGAGACTACGAACGAAACGCTTAATTGGATGGCCCGCCAGGATCTGGAGAGCTTGGCAGTATTGGGGCTGCTTGCCCTTCATCAGGGTAAGTTGCAGGGTGCCGCCATGCCGCCCTGGGAGGTGGTCTTGCAGAGCCTCTCAAAACCATCTCTTCTGTCATGGCTCTTAGTCAACGAACTCTACGCGGAACCCGTGGAATTCATGGGGAACCCGAGACCTGAGCATCTGCACTCCGGACCTCCTCCAGCCACGTTCCAAATAGATCCATTCTTTCTGCAGCACGTCGAGAACTTTTTGCCACCCGTGTACTTGAGGCACGCGGAGGCCATGGACCGAGAAGAAGAGTGTCCAGGGTTTCTGACCCAATGGGCGTTTGAATGGTCAAACCTTGTCGAAACCACTGGACTACCATTGAGAGGACCCTACGTTCCCTTTTGGACACGGCAAGATGACGACCACCTTGTGTGCTTGGACCTTCCTCTAAGCGAAGTGTATCGCTCGGCATTCCTGAGGACGCTGGCCTGGGCGGCGGATGTATGGGGGGGGCCGATGGACAAATCAATGCGTCTGGCGACGGAAACGTGCCCCGTCGATCTGGGGCTATGGCGGGTTTCTCCGGGGAAGACGCCCGTGGTCTGGCCTAGTGGCGATTGCACGAGGGGCTCTGTGGATGAGCCCCGTGCTTGCTTCAAGACCGAACTCTACAAGATGTGGCAACAGCAAATCGGGGCAGACTGGGTCATCGCCGAGGCAAGTGGGCGCATGCAAGAGAACGGCAACACGGTCCACGACCTCGATATCATCGGGGTGGTTCAAGCTTGTACAGGACCGGGTAGCCCAGACATCAATCGTGTTTTTGCCGCGGACTCCTGGCGCGTGATCCGTTGGGAGCCGGAGTCCCTGTTGGTTTTTGGAGGTGCGTACGAGCATGAACCGGCAGACGGTTGGCGAGAAGAATACTCTGACTGGCTACTCTGGCGGCTTGCCGCTCGATCAAGACCGATTGCAGTGCCCCGCTGGCAGTGGTGGCGATCCTACCGCTCCGTCTGGCTGCCATCGCCATTTCTTGCAAAGAGCTTTGAGTTTCGGTGCGCGCCAGACGCCGTAAAGGTCGAGAACGACAACACCGAAGTAGCACGGTGGGTAGACTGGACATACAACCTCAGAGAGATGACGACCGCGAACATCACACCCTCGACGGGCCAGATGTTGCTTATTCGACGCTCCCTGGTTGAACGGGAGGCAGCAAGACTAGGCGGCGTATTCGCCTGGCTTTGTAAGGTTACGACGTACGATAGAAAATACAGCTACCAACCGTTCAATAAGGATCATTTTGCGCTCGATTTCGGGACTACGAGAATCGTGCGATAGCTTTGAGGCAGATCGGGGTAACTCGGTGAAGGAACCACCGAGCTGAACCGGCGGGACTGCATCCTCCCTCTTGACGCTTGCAGGCTTCTGCTATCCTGGGCTCAGGGACGCGCTCAAACCCAGCGCACAGGTACCGGCGGCGGAAGAAAACGGCACAAACGAAGCCAATTTACCCTTTATTTTCAACATCGCTGGGGAAATCAGAGCCGTGGGCCCCCTGGAGGGACCCGGGAGGCGCGTCCAATGGAGCAGGTCTATCCGCTTTCCGGCGGTTTCGGTCCGGTGTGCTGGCTTCGATGGCCCGAGATCGCCGGGAGCCGAAACCCGCCAAACGAACCCAATCATCCCCCCTGTGTTTTCAACAATCGGGCCGGCGCGGACCGGAACCTTGGACGGGAAACTTAAAGGACCTTAAAGGGAATTTTTATGGCCCGGGATACCGTGATTTGGTGAAACGAGCTCCTGGGAAAAAGGCCGGGCTGCGGTCAGTTTAGGTCGTGATCCCGAACTCAGCAAACCAGTTTTGCACTACCTGAATCTTGCGTGTGCGGTCCCGGCCTCCGAGTCTTTCCGCGAAGAGCACCACGCAAGCCGTCGGAGGAGCCATAATAGTTGGGATCGGTCCAGCGGCTAAAAGCAGCGTGGGCAAACAGGCGGACTGGGTAGAGAAGCTGACGAGGTCGGTGCCGAAGGTCGATCTGAGGGTTTCAGCCATTGCCTCGCACTGGATAGCGTGGACCGGCGGGTACTCCTGGGGTGGCGGCACGATGTGCTCGCTCACCCAGCTCTCGTCCGCCCCAGTTGTGACCCGCGGCCGATCTGTTGCAAGATCGGAATCACACGTCATGGAAAACAAGCGCACCGTCCTGTGGCGTATGGCTTCGACTGGCGTTCTGGCCGCCCTGCTCGGGCTGGCCGCGGCGCAGCAGACCGCGCAATTCACCGGCCGCATCGCCGACAGCCGCGGCGGCCGGGCGCTGGCGGCTGCCGTCATCGTGAGCGACGCCGACGGCAAAACCATCGAGATCGAGGGCGATCATCCGCACGTCCACTACCTGCAAAAACGCTGGTGTTACGCCGACGGCCAATTCCGGATTCCCACCGGCGTTCGCGGGGCGAACGTCGAGATCCGCCGCGGGCTGGAAACCTTGCCCCTCCGCCAGCCGCTCGACTCCGGCGCCTCCGAGCAGACCTTTGGCCTCGAGCGCTGGATCGAAATGCGCGATGGCGGGTATCTGAGCGGCGACTCGCACGTCCATCTGCTGACGCCCGCGCAGTGCCACTTGCAGATGCGCGCCGAAGACGTCGCCGTCCTCAACCTGCTGGTCGGCGATTTCACCAACGATACCGATACCTTTACCGGCAAGCTCGACGCGGTGTCGACGCCCGATCACTCCGTTTACGTCGGACAGGAATTTCGCGACTGGCAGCAAGGCCACCTCTGCCTGCTGGGGCTGCGCAAGCTCATCGAGCCGATCCAGCCGTTCGGCGGCATTTTTCAGAAAACCACCAATCGCCACCTGCATCTGGCGCCGGCCGCCCGCGAGGCCCGCGCGCAGGGCGCTGTCGTCAACTGGGCGCACTTCGGCAACCTTCCCGGTACCGAGTCGCCGATCGACATCGCCCTCGGACTGATCGATGCCGTCGAGCTGATCACCTACGACGACCCGACCGGCCCGCCGCCGCATTGGGAGCCTTGGCGCATGGAGCGTCCCGCCGGCCTGCCGCCTCTGCCGCTGCTGCCCGGCCTCGAGCTCTACTATCACTACCTCAACGCAGGCTTCCGTCTGCCGCTGGCGGCCGGCACCGACAAGATGTCGGAAGGCATCCCGGTCGGCAGCAGCCGGTTTTACGCCAAAGTCGGCAAGGACCAGACCTACGCCGCGTGGTTGAAGGCGCTGCAGGCCGGCAACGGCTTCATCACCAACGGCCCGCTGCTGACGTTCGAAGCCGACGGGCGCGAATCGGGCGCGGCCGTCGAGTTTCACGAGCCGCGAACCGTCACCGCGCGCGCCACCGCGCAATCGATTCATCCCTTCACGCGCCTGCAGATCATCGTCAACGGCGAGGCCGCGGCCACTAGCGCCGCGCCAACCCGCACCGCCGCCGGCATCTATGAAGCGAAGATCGAGGCGCGCATCGACCTCGACCGCAGCGCCTGGGTCGCGGCGCGCGTCTCGGAGCCCGGCCGCGAGGGAAAGCTGATCCTGCCGCGCGATCTGACCGTGTTCGCGCACTCCAACCCGGTATACTTCCTGCGCGATGGCGCGAAAGTGCGCCGCCAGGAATCGATCGACCACCTCATGCTCTACCTGCGTTATTCAGACCGCTGGTTCCGCGCCGCGGCCGGCTTCGAGAGCGAGTCCGCGCGGCAGGAAGCGATTCAAGCGGCGGAGCAGGCCCTGGAGTACTACCGGTCGTTGTGAGTGGATCTGTTGGGGCAGGCAGGCCGGCCAAGGCGACTCGTCCTCAGCGTTTCGGGCGACCCGGAAATCAGCGACCCCAAATCAGCGGCACGGCCGTGGGGCGCTGGGCCGCTCCGAACCCGCATGCCTTGCGTACAGCGATCTACCAGCGTCGCGCGTTCGGCGATTCTCGGTTCGTCAGGTCCTTGGAAATTTCGCCTCGCCCGCAACCTTGAGCCCAGACCGATGGGCCGTCCACCAAAGGCCCGTATCGCTGCGGCCGGATAGCGGCGCAACCGCTCTTCAACTGTGATTGGGTTACGATCTGGCGATAGAGCCGAGCCCGTCCCGACTTGCCCTTACGCCCGGTGATCGTGGCTGCCGACAGGCGCAAGGGGCATGGCACGCTAACGCCCCGACGCGCCATTTGTTTGGCGATCCAACCGGCGGCCTGCCTGTAGGCGTGCTTATATTCCCTGAAGGAGATGCGCGGGACAGTCAGGCAACTGCCGATCCTGCAGCAGTGGAGGCGGTTTTCGGGCGGGTTGGCGCATGTCCGTGCTTGCGCGAGCGCAGGGAACGTCCGCTAATCTGTTCCAATTTTGCCGATCGGTGGCGATCAGGAGAAATTGAGCTGACCGGCGAAGACGGCGACTCCGGGGCCGAAGAGGGGTCATAATGGAAGTCATGGCGACCGTCCACATGAGCGAAGCCGAGGTGGCCCGCGATCTGCATGCCGTGCTGGACAAAGTGCGGCAAGGCGTCGAGATCGTCATCGAACAGGACCACAGGCCCGTGGCGGTCCTGAAATCTTCCGCGCCCGCCCGCCCAGGCCGCAAACTGAGCGAGTGCATCGCCCTGGCGAAGGCTTACGAATCCAAGCTCGGCCACGCGCCCATCCCGGACGCGGACTTCGCCAAGGACGTGCAAGCGGGTATCGACGCACGCCGCGACTCGTTTGAACCGCCCGCATGGGATTAGTCCTCGACTCCAGCGTGTTTATCGCGGCGGAACGGGAAAAACGCCCGGTGAGCGAGTTTCTCGCGTCTGTGTCCGTCGAGTACTCTGAAACCGAGTTCCTGCTCTCTTCCATCTCCGTGATGGAACTGGAGCACGGCTGGCGCCGCGCCCACACGCCGGAAACCGCCGCCAAGCGCCGCCTCTATCTCGACGAAATCTTCGCCGTCATTCCAGTGGAACCGTTCACGCGGGAGATGGGCGTGCTGGCCGCCGAGATCGACGCCGGGATGAAGAAGGCGGGCTTGGTCATCGCAACCGCCGATCTGCTGATCGGGATCACGGCGCTGCATTACGGCTATGCCCTCGGAACCGGCAACGTGCGCCACTTCAAAATGATTCCAGGGCTGAAGGTTCTTCCTCTTTAGCCGCCGCTCGTCTCCGGCTTCCCAGCGCCGTACAACGGGGAAATCGGGAAATCTGCGGAAATCGGGGGAAATCAGGGGAAATCAGGGACAGCCTCGAAATATATGTTAACTTGTCGTTGACGACATGCCCCGCCAAGCGCACGTGGCGGCGGGCGTGCCGCATCACATCACCCAACGCGGCAACAACCGGCAAGAGGTCTTCCTGGTTGACGAGGACCGCCGGTTTTACCTCGACCATCTGCGAGACCAGGCACGCCACCACGGCGTGCGGCTACCGGGCTACTGTTTGATGAGCAATCCCGTTCATCTGGTAGCCGTCCCTGAGCGGCCCGACGGGCTTGCCCGCGCTCTGGGGCAGCTCCACGGCCGCTATGCTTGGCGTTTCAACCGCCGCTATCGGCGCAGTGGCCATCTGTGGCAGAACCGCTTCTACTCCTGCCCCCTGGCGAAGACTCACCTGTGGCGGGCTCTGTTGTACGTGGACCTGAACCCGGTGCGGGCCGGGTTGGGGAACGATCCCGCTGCGTATCCTTGGTCAAGCGCGGCGGCGCACAGCCAGGGAGGCGATCCCAGCGGGTTGTTGGACTCCTGGGAGTGGAGCGAACTCGATCCCGGCGCGGAGTGGGCCGAGTTCCTCGCGGCTCGAACCCTTGGCCTGGCCGAGGCCATGGCGCTTCGCGAAGCGACTTACAGCGGCCGTCCGTTGGGAGAAGAAGCCTTTGTCAGCCGTCTGGAGACGGAGTTGGGGCGGAGTCTGCAAGCCAAGCCGCGAGGCCGCCCACCCCAATCCCAATCCGCGACCCGCGCCGCTCGCCAGGGTTAACCGAGTTTACATATATTTCGAGGCTATCCCTCATTTCTCGCTTGCCAGCACCATTCTGGGTCGGTAAAATTGCAGGAATGGTTTCACGCCAAAACGGATGATCGCCGATCTTCGCCTCCCCCCATGGAATGGCAGGTCCGCAGATTGCGTGCCTGTGTCGCGTCAGACTTGTCAGCGATAGCAGAGGAGGCATCAATGGCAACGTGGAGACTACTCAGAAGGCACCTTGCAGGAATCACCTGCTCCTTCGTTTTTCTTGTTTTCGGTACGGCGGCGTTCGCCGATACCATGTTCACCGATTCGGCCACTCTACTCCCCGGTAGCGGGGCAGGTCTTTTTACCTTCGATACGCTATCGGTTGGCGATACGCCGGAAGGGTTCATGGTTACGGGCTCGTTCACCGCCACATTCAATTACGAAGATCCTGGTGGCCACGGTGGAGGGTTTGATCTCACTTACGTAACGCGCACCTTGGGGGAAACCTCCGTACAGCCCCGGGCGCATCTCTCGGCCACAGTGTCGACAACAGGTGACCTAATCGTAGATCGGATCGCCCAGACCACATTCATTTTTGCCAATCCGAACAGGATCTGTAGTTCCGCCACGTCGGACTTCCCGGACATTAACGCTCCGCCCAATCCGGACGGACTGAGCGGATCCTACGACGGCCCAACAAGCGTAGGGCAAGTTTGCGGCGGCGATCCGTTGAGCAATGCGGATCTGATTCCGGGGGTCGCTGTGCTCTCGCAACAATTACTTTTTTTCTTCCATATGCCGGTTGGCGGACAAGGCTCACTGCAAGTCACCTTCCAGTCGTGTTCCGAGGCCCTTGTCCCGGGCTCGGTGTATGGGGAGTCGCCGTGCGGCGCGGCTGCCCCCGAACCCGTCCCAGAACCCTCCCTTTACAGTCTTCTTGCCATCGATCTTCTCGGCTCCACAGCAGTCATGGCCGTCTGGGTGCGCCGAAGGCGAAGAGCGCCTTTTTAGGCCGCATTTCCGGCAATCGGGGCAATCGGGGGCAATCGGGATTGGGATAGGGGGAAGCCTCGCGGCTCCTCCCCTCCCACACCACCGGACATGCGGGTCCGCATCCGGCGGTTCGGCGGGTTAAGCGATAGGTTTCACAGTCAATCTTGGAATCCCGAGCGAGTCGAAATAGGCATTGGGCAATGCGATGCTGAGCGCCGGTAAGTCCGCCAATCGCCAAGGACCATGAGAGCTGCCCGCCGTTTGAGCGGCCAACTCGGCTCTCACATCCCGGCGCCGTAACTCGGCAAACCGCACCTTGCCCCGCTTCCACTGCTTCCAGATCGCAGACCGGAGTCTGCGCCGGAGCCACTGCTCAAGACCTTCCAACACCGATGGTGTTTCACACTTTCCGAAATAGCCGATCCATCCCCGTAGATAGCGTGATAGTTCCTCGGCCATTCTTGCGGTGCTCACACCGCGGTTCCGGCTTGTCAGTTCCCGAACTCGCTGCTTGAACCGGCCGACCGCTTTCGGCGCAATCCGCCGTTTGGGTATGCCCGCGCTCGTGAAGCTAAATCCGAGAAACTTCCTTGCCCATGGCCGTGCCACCGCGCTCTTCTGCTGGTTCACCTGGAGCTTAAGCTTGCGCATGATGAATCGCTTAAGGCTTTCCATCACTCGTTCCCCTGCTCGCCGGCTACGAACGTAGATATTACTGTCGTCCGCATACCGCGCAAACCGGAGACCGCGCCGTTCCAACTCCCGGTCGAACTCGTCGAGCACGATGTTCGACAACAAGGGCGACAAGACTCCCTGAACGCAAAAGATAACTTTACGTTCGAACGGACGCTGAGGTATCGGT
>JBBDWJ010000052.1:0-4737 GCA_040902925.1 Bryobacterales bacterium
CGGCAATGCGGGCGGGCGATCGGGATAGGTTCAGGTGCACGATACGGCCGTCTTCGATCAGGCGTTCGCGGACGCCCTCCAGCAACTCGTGCAGATCGACCTCCCGAGGATGGCCGCGGCGCGAGTGGGCCAACTCCGCCAGTTGTTCGACAGTGGCCAGCGCGCGACGCGATTCACGGCCCACTTCCGCGAGCCGCGCCGCGACGCCGGCGCCGTTCTCCGCCGTGTTGCGCGACAGCTCGTCGAGGCGCTTCAACGGCGTAACGAGGGTTTCGGCAACGGCCTCGATCAACTCGCTGACGGCCGACATCTTCTTGGTGCGGTGGAGGTTGGCCTCCAGCGTACGCTGGTCGCCGAGCCGCAACCCCAACGCCGCCAATCTCGCCACGTGCCGCACGCGCGTCTTCTGTTGACGCGAGAAAATCCGCTTGTGGGAGCGATCTTCGACTTCGATCACACCGAGACAGGCGCCCCCGGCGAGGATCGGCACGTACAACAACGCCTTTTGGCCCAGCCGCCGCACGATCTCCGTTTTTACGAAGGGGGAGTTTTCGGCGTCGGGAACCTCGGTGAGCGTCTGGCTGCGGAAACAGGTCACCGCTCCCGAAATCGCGCTCAGCGATACGGCAGACAGCGGCGGCGAGTCGGTTCCCGCCTCATACTCAAGTTGCTGCGCGCTGGGGTTGAGTAGCAGCAGGTAGCAGTGCGTGCCGCCGGCCACAAGCCGGGAGACCTCGGCGATCTCTTTATGCACTGTCGTGGAGTCGTGCGATTCGAGGATCGTTTCCGAAAGCGCGTAAAGGCGGTTGAGGCTCTCCTGCTGTCGCAGAATTCTGCGTTCGTACAGCCAGCGAACCAGGTAGTAAACGCAACCGGCGCTCAGCAGGAATGCCAACACCGACCAGAACGTTACGGAGTTGAATGCGAGGCCGGCGGCGTCGACGGCGGGAGCGAACGGGTTGGGCTGCAGCAACGCCGGGAGCGCCGCCACAAAGCATGTGGGCGATCGCCGCGTGCGTGCCGGCGGGCATGCGCCAACGACTCTCGATTTCGCAAAAGGGCGACCGAACATTTTGGGGGGCGTCTTCCCAGGGCGGAAGACCGGGCCGGCCTCGAGACCGGACTCCGTTGATTATCCACAAGATACAACCTCGCCTGGAGGGCGTCAATAAGCGGTACCTCTTATTGGGTTGTTCAAAGACAGCGCGATCGGGGCAGAAATGGAACCCAGGGGCCGGGGCGTGGACGAAGCGGTGATTTCCCGCCGCGGCTGAACCGCCGGCCAGCGCTGCCGACTATGGGGCGCAGTCGCGCCCAAAACGGTTGCGCCGTCTTGATACGCTAGAAAAGACTTCGGGTCGTCTGGAGATGGCAAAACAACTCATTGTGATGAAGTTCGGCGGGACCAGCGTAGGTTCGCCGGAATGTATGGAGCGCGCCGCGGACCTGATCGCCCAAGCCGCTGCGCACAGCTCTATCGTGGCCGTCGTGTCGGCGATGTCGAAGGTCACCGACACCTTGCTCGAAACATTACGCCTGGCAGAGCAGGGTGACGAAGACGGCTTGGAGGCGCGGGTGAGCGCGCTGCGCGAACGCCACCACCAAGCCTGTCATGCCTTGTTGACCAGCGACCTGCGTGCGCCGGTGGACGTGCGGATCAGCGAGCTGCTGGACCAGTTCGGGCGCATCGCGCGGGGTATAGCCATGCTGCGCGAACGGCCGCCGCGTTCGGTCGACGAAGCCATCGCGACCGGCGAGAAGCTCTCCGCGCTGCTCTTAAGCGCACTGCTCAACCAACGCGGCGTACTGGCTGAAGCAGTGAGCGGCTCGGACGTGATCGTCACCGACGAGGCGTTCGGCTGCGCTTCCCCGCTAATGGATGAGACCAACGTGCAGGCGGGCAAGCGGCTGTTGCCGCTGATCGAGGCGGGATGCATTCCCGTGGTCACGGGGTTCAACGGATCGACCGCCGACGGGCGCCCGACCACGATTGGCCGGGGCGGCTCGGACTTTTCCGCTTCGCTGATCGCGGCGGCCATCGAAGCCAACGAGCTGTGGATCTGGACCGACGTGGACGGCATTCTGACGGGCGATCCGCGGCTGATTCCCGACGCGCGCGTGCTTCCCGAAGTCACCTTCGACGAAGCGGCGGAGCTGGCGTACAACGGCGCCAAGGTGCTGCACCCCCGCACGCTCGCTCCGGTCGTCGAAAAAGAAATTCCGGTCTGGATCAAGAACAGTTTCGACCCCTCGAAGCCCGGCACGCGGATCGTTCCCAAGCTCGCCGGCGCCTGCGGCGTGCGGGCGATCACCTCGCTGCCCGACGTCACGCTAATTTCGATTGAAGCGGTGAGCTCGTCGATGTCAGGCGCGCAGTTGATGGCGCGAGCGTTGGAGGCCGCGGCGCGCGCCAACGTCGAGGTCCTGCTGCTCACCCGCTCGAGCTTCCGGCAGAATTTCTGCATGCTGGTGCGCACTCAGGACGTTGAAGATTTGATGGACTCGCTGCGCGGCGAGCTGGCGATCGAGCTGGCTCACGACTATGTGCACCCGATCCGCATCGACCACAGCGTCGGCTTGCTGGCAGCGGTTGGTGAAGGCATGCGCGGCACGCCTGGAATGGCGGGCAGGTTGTTCAACGCGATGTCCGGGCGGGACATCAACATCATCGCCATCGCTCAAGGTTCGAGCGAGCTGACAATCGCGGTCGTCGTCCGGCAGGAAGCCCTCGAAGACGCGGTGCGGGCGATTCATGCGGCCTGCGGCCTCGGTCAAGACCAGCCGCAGCCGGTGCAGGCCGTTCGCTAGGTTTACCTATCCGCTGATTTGTAGACGCCGGTCGCCACGAGGCAGCGCGGGTTTCCCTCTCACATCACTCCCTTGCCATCGCACCTAAGCTGGTGCGCCGCTGTGCTACGTTGTGCGGCTGGAGGCTGCCGTATGCAGAGACGCAACTTTTTGGGCGGTGCGCTGGGCGGGGGATTGCTTTCGAGCAGCGCCGCCGCGCTGCCGCAGGTTCCCGAACGCAATCGAAGCGCTCCGGGCGAAGTTTTTTTGGAGCGCGCGCAGGCGGGCCGGCCCCATGCGGGCAAGGTTCTGGCTGCCATTCAGCCGCACTGCGACGATGTGCCGATTTTTGCCGGCGGCGCCGTGCTGAAATTGATTGCGGAGGGCTACACGGGGGTCCTGATTCGGACATCCAACGACGAGATGGCTGGCTTGGGGGCCACCACAGGCGAGGTCATACTCAATAACGAACGCGACACGTTCGAAGTCGGCCGCCGCCTCGGTCTCAAGAAGGTCTATGACCTGAACTACCGCAACCATCTCATGGACGGCGTCTCGCGGCTCGAAATGCGGGCGCGGCTGATCTTCCTGTTTCGGCTGCTGAAGGTCGATACGGTGTTTTGCTACGACCCGTGGGGCCATTACGAGGAAAATCCCGATCACTACGTGACGGCTTCGTGCGTTGAGGCCGCCTGCTGGATGGCCGGCAGCCGTTGGGATTATCCCGAGCACTTCGAGGCCGGCTTGCAGCCGCATGCCGTGCAGGAAAAATACTACTTCGCGCGCGGGCCCCAAATGGTTAACCGCGTGGTCGACATCAGCCCTTATATCGATCAAAAGGTGGAGGTGAACGTCGCGAATGTCACGCAAGGGCCGGCGGGCAAGTCAGGATCGGCTCTGCGCGCGAGCTTGGCAGCTCAGGGACGCCGTTTGCCGATGCTGGGCGACAACGACGACACCGCCGATCGGCAATACATTAAGCATTTCGTGTGTGGAGACAACGCCGACCTGGGGAGGCAATATGGGGTGGAATATGCGGAGGCCTTTCACTACATCGGTCCGCCGCCCGATCCGGTGAGCGCATATGTCACAGCCAATGCGGTACCGCTGTGACCGGTAACCCGTCCGGTTATAGTGGTGGGTCCAGCGGTAAAGTGGTCCAACTATCCGTTCGGCCTCAGGCTGGTAACGTTCCATGAATAGGATATTACCCTCAGGCTGAAGCGCTTGACCGCTTTCCGCGGCGGTGTTCTCATGAGAGGAACGGCAATGTATCCTCCTTTCGCGCGCGTACTTTGCGGCTGAAGCACGCGGCGGGGAGCCCCCCAAATGAAAAAAAGCAGCAGTTGGCCGGGCGATATCAACCTGGCGTTCGTCGAGGGCCTCTTCTCGGACTACCTGAAAGACCCTGATTCGGTCCCGACCCAGTGGCGGCAGTACTTCCGGGAAATCTCGGCGGAAATCAACGGCGGCGGGCGGTCTGGCGCCTGGGACGCCGGCGCCTGGCTGGCAGGACCGACGTTCCGGCCGCCCGGCCTGTTTGAAGCGCGCGGCGCGGCGGCTCGCGCCGACGGCCGACGGATCGAGCAAGCAACCGGCCTGCAAGGGCGCGTGGACAAGCTCGTGCGCAACTTCCGCGTGCGGGGCCACATCGCCGCCAATCTCGACCCGCTGGGCTTGCCGCGGCCCAGCCCTCCCGAAATCGAGCCCGGCTACTACGGGCTGACGCAAGCCGACATGGGCCGGCCGGTTTCGCCGTCCACCCTAAGCGCTAGCAGTCCCAAGACTGTTGGCGAGGTCATCGAGCGCCTGCGCAACACCTACTGCCGCTCCATCGGCGCGCAGTTCATGCATATCGACGACATCAAGGTGCGCGACTGGCTGCAGGAGCGTATGGAGGGCTCACAGAACCGGCTGCCGCTGAGCCGCGACGAGCAGCTTCGCATTCTC
>JBBDWJ010000052.1:4747-8128 GCA_040902925.1 Bryobacterales bacterium
CGACGCGGTGATCTTCGAGGAGTTCATTCAGAAGAAATACGTCGGGGCAAAAAGCTTTTCGCTGGAGGGCTCCGAAAGCCTGATTCCGCTGCTGGACCTGGCGATTGAGCAGGCCGGCGTTCACGACATCCGCGAAATAGTCCTCGGCATGGCGCACCGCGGGCGTCTCAACGTACTAGCTAATATCATGGGCAAGAGCCCGCAGCAGATTTTCCGCGAGTTCGAAGATGTGGACCCGCAATTCCACGACGGCCGCGGCGACGTCAAGTATCACCTCGGCTATAGCAGCGATTGGCGCACCACGGGCGGCGAGAACATCCACCTTTCGTTGTGCTTTAACCCCAGCCATCTGGAGTTCGTCAACCCGGTGGCGGTGGGCCGCATGCGCGCCAAGCAGGACCGCGCGCGCGATCTCGACCGCGAGCACGGGCTGGTGATTCTGATTCACGGCGATGCGGCGTTCGCCGGCGAGGGCATCGTCCAGGAAACGCTCAACATGAGCGAGCTCGAGGGCTATCGCATCGGCGGCACGATTCACGTCATCGTCAATAACCAGATCGGGTTTACGACGACGCCCGAGCAAGGGCGCTCGAGCGTTTATGCCTCGGGGCTCGCGAAAATGCTGCAGATTCCGATCTTCCACGTCAACGGCGAGGACCCCGAAGCGGTGGCGCAAGTGATCCGGCTGGCGATGGATTTCCGCCAGACCTTCAAGCGCGACGTGGTGATTGACATGTACGGCTACCGCCGCCACGGCCACAACGAGGGCGACGAGCCGGCGTTCACGCAGCCGCTGTTGTATCGCGCCATCGCGCAGCGCAAATCCGTGCGGGAAGGCTACCTCGAGCATTTGCTCGCGCTCGACGGCGTGACGCGCGAGGAGGCGGACAGCATTGCTGAGGAGCGCCGCAAGCACCTCGACGAAGAGCTCTCGGTGGCGCGCAGCGAAGATTACGTGCAGCGGGCGCAGCGCTACACGGGCATCTGGAGCGGCTATCGCGGGGGGCCGGAGTCGGAGACCGAAGACGTCGAGACCGGCGTCATCCGCGAGCGGCTGGAGGCGCTGCTCGAAAAGCTGAGCCGCACCCCAGAGGATTTTCACCCTCACAAACGGTTGGTGCAGTTGCTCAAGCAACGCCACGAAATGGCCGAGGGCGAACGGCCTTTGGATTGGTCAGCCGGCGAGGCGCTGGCGTTCGCCACGCTGCTCACCGAAGGCCTGCGAGTGAGGTTGAGCGGGCAGGATAGCGAGCGCGGCACCTTCAGCCATCGCCATGCCGTGCTGCGCGACATCGAAAATGGCGGCCGCTACGTGATGCTGGCGCACTTGGCGTCGGGGCAGGCCCCGTTTGAGGTAATCAACAGCCCACTGTCGGAAAACGGCGTGCTGGGTTTCGAATACGGCTACAGCCTCGACTGGCCGGACGCGCTGGTGTGCTGGGAGGCGCAGTTCGGTGACTTCGTCAACGCCGCTCAGGTGATCATCGACCAATTTCTTGCCAGCGCCGAAGACAAGTGGAACCGGCTCAGCGGCCTGGTGCTGTTGCTGCCGCATGGTTTTGAAGGCCAAGGTCCGGAACACTCCAGCGCGCGGCTGGAACGATTTCTGACGCTTGCCGCCGAGGACAATATCCAGGTGGCTTATCCGACGACGCCGGCGCAGTACTTTCACCTGCTGCGTCGGCAAGTCGTGCGGCCCTGGCGCAAGCCTTTGGTGGTGATGACGCCCAAAAGCCTGCTGCGCCACCCGCGCGTGGTTTCTTCTCTTGAGGAATTCACCTTCGGGCAATTTCAACGCGTCATCGCGGATGACCTCGGCAAACGCAAGGCCATCAAGCGAGTTTTGCTTTGCTCGGGCAAGATTTTCTATGAGCTGCACCAGGCGCGGGAGGAGAGAAAGCGCAGCGATGTGGCGATCGTTCGCGTCGAGCAGCTGTATCCGCTGGCGGACAAACATCTCGAGGAGACATTGAAGGTATACGCCGACGGCACGCCCGCGTTCTGGGTTCAGGAAGAGCCGGATAACATGGGCGCGTGGCGATTTATTCGCTATCACATGGGCGATAGCTTGTTTGGCCGCCTGCCCTTCTCCGGAATTTCACGGCCCGCATCGGCAAGTCCGGCGACGGGCTCGGCCAGCAGCCACAAGCTCGAGCAGCAGAAGATCATCGACGAAGCGTTCGGCGAGTAGGGACCAGAGCCTCGACACCTCGGTTTCTTCGCGCTTCGGCCCTTGCCCTCCACTAGAATCAAATGCATGCGTGAGTTAAAAGCCGGCGCCGCACAGTTCGAGGCGCGCGATGCCGACAAGGAATACAATCTCGGGCGAATTGCGGAATTGACCGCACAGGCCGCCCGGCGGGGCGCTGAACTGGTGTCGTTTCATGAGTGCGCCATCCCGGGCTATACGTTTCTCGAGAACCTTTCCCGCGAGCAGATCGAAGCCCTGGCGGAGCCGGTCCCCGGGGGACCTTCGACGGCGCGGCTTGTGGAGATCGCGCGCGAGCATGGCGTGGCCGTGGCCGCCGGGCTCGTCGAGCAGGAGGCCGGTAAGCTCTACAACTGCTATGCCGTCGTATCTCCCGAGGGATACGTCGCCAAGCACCGCAAGATCCACACCTTCATCAGCAATCACCTGACTTGCGGCGACCGCTACACGGTGTTTGACCTGCTTGGCTGCAAGTTTGGCATTCTCACTTGTTACGACAACAACCTGGTCGAGAACGTGCGGCTGACGGCCATGATGGGCGCGGAAATTATCTTGATGCCGCACGTCACCGGTTGCCTGCCCTCGCCGATGCCGGGCCGCGGAACCGTCGCGCCTGAGGTGTGGCACGACCGCGAGCGCGATCCGGCGCGCTGCCGCCAGGAGTTCGACGGTCCCAAAGGGCGCGGCTGGCTCATGCGCTGGCTGCCCGCCCGCGCCTACGAGAACGGCATTTTTGCGGTCTACACCAACCCCATCGGCGTCGAGGGCGGTACGATTAAGCCCGGCGGATCGTTGGTGCTCGATCCCTTTGGCGAAATTCTGGAAGAGTGCCGCTCGCTGGGGGACGAGGTTGTCGTCGCGACGCTCGACCCCGAAAAGATCAAAGTCGCCTCGGGACAATCCTACATTCGAGCCCGCCGGCCGGAGCTCTATGGCCCGATGACCGAGCCCAACCCGCACGTCGGCCCGGACGGGCGGCCCGAGATCTGGTGGCAGAAGATCCGCAAGCAGAAGGCGCTGGCCTAGCAGCCCGTGGTGAAACTGACGCGGGCCGCGTTACGCGCTTTTCTGGGCAGCGAAGCTGAGTGAGGCTTGGACAACGACTGCGGGCTGGCAGCGGCTAGACGAACCCTACTGGCGCGTAACCCGATGGGCGGCGGACATTTGCGGTC
>JBBDWJ010000053.1:0-8095 GCA_040902925.1 Bryobacterales bacterium
ACGGCGTTAACCGTCCCGCCAGGTAGTCCGCGAGCTGCGGCCGAACCTCGGCGCAGGCCGCCGAGCTCGAGCCCGCCAGCCGCTGCAAAACCCGCTCGCGGGCCGCGGCGGCCTGCCCCTCCGGCACGCCTTCCTCGCGCATTTCCTTGAGAAGCTCGTCAAACCGTTCTTCGTTCATGGCGTTCAACCCCTTACTTGCTCAAGTCTTTCCGGAGGACAGCCCGGGTGCGAAACAGACGGCTGGCAATCGTTCCGCGCTCCACCTGGAACAGCTTCGCCAACTCCTCGTAGGAATAGCCTTCCAGATAACAGAGCACGAACAACTCGGCCTCGGCGGGTTCGAGTTTGGCCAGGGCGCGGCGCAGGCGTTGCTTGAGAAAGGCCGTCCCTTCCTTGCCGGGAAAGTCGCGCCCCTCATCCATCGCGGTTTCATGGGAAGCGGCTTTACGCCGCAGCAAGTCGATGGATGCGTTCGTAGCGGCGCGGCGCAGATACCCTTCCGGAGACCAATTTGGATCGACCGTCAGCTTGCGGTCCAGAAGGCGCAAGAAAACGTTCTGCAGCACATCTTCGGCGTCGGCCGCATTACCGGTGACGCGAAGCGCCGTACGGTAAACCGCATCGGAGTGCTGCTCATACAGATGTTGATATCCGGGTATCGGTATCACGAAAGTCGGTTCGCCCCCGACCGCGAGGCTTCCTGCCGTCATTGTGCATGTCCTCACCCTGCTATACGCAAATAGGGGGGGCAGAATTCCCCTCAGAGCAAGATTTTCGGCCTGAACCGCACACACGGCCCGGCTGGGCCATGAGGACCACGGCTCCGGCCCGCCCTAAGCGACCGCACTTCGCCGCTCTGGGTACAGCCGGCTGAGAGCGGCAGCGCGGCCTGTCACAATAAGGAAAGACTTTCATGAGCCTCAAGCTCAAACTACTGCTGTCGGCACTAGCCGGTATCGCGCTTGGCTTAGCGATCGCGGGGGCGCACTGGTTCCAGCAGGCGTCTGCCTTGAGCCAAGGCCCCGAGCTGGCGGAGTTCGGAGCGCTGCCCGAATTCGAGCTTGTCGAGCGCGACGGCTCGACCGTGACCCTCGCGGACCTGCGCGGCAAGGTCTGGGTCGCTGACTTTGTCTTCACCCATTGCGCCGGCCCATGCCCGCTGCTTTCCTCCAAAATGTCGCGGCTGCAAGAGGCCGTGGCCGATCTCGAAGACGTGCGGCTGGTATCGTTTTCCGTCGATCCGGAACGCGATACGCCCGAGGCGCTCGCCGAATACTCCAACCGCTACGGCGCCGACGCGGAGCGCTGGTTGTTCCTGACGGGCCGCAAGGAGCCGCTCTACCAGTTGATCGGCAAGGGGTTTCACCTGGCCGTGGACGACGGAGGACCCGGCTCCGGCTTGATCACGCACAGCACCCGCTTTGTTCTTGTCGATCGCCAGGGCCAAATTCGCGGCTACTACGACGGGGCCGAACCGGGCACTGTCGACGAGATCGTTCCCGACATTCAGCGCCTGCTTTCCCGCTGACAGACGCTTGGCGGGCCGCGGCATTGCGTCAACCAGTTTCGATGCTGGCGCGCGAATCATCTGCGTTCATCTGCGTGCATCTGCGGCTCTCAGTTTTTTTTACAACCTACTCGAAAGTTCGTCCTTTTCTATTCCGGGGAGAGGCGCACGAGCTGCTTTCCGATATTCTTCCCTTGCATCATTTCAAGGAACGCCTTGGGGGCGTTTTCAATTCCTTCGGCGATTCGTTCGCGGTAGCGGATCTTGCCCTGTTTCACCCATTCGGCCAATTGCTGGCGCGCCTCTTCGTAGCGGCTGGCGTAGTCGAATATCAGAAATCCCTGAGCCTTGGCGCGCTTGACGATGAGGTGCCACAACAGGCGCGGACCCATCTCGGCGGCCTCGACGTTGTACTGCGAGATCTGGCCGCACACGCTGACGCGAGCGCCCACGTTCAGCGACGAAAATACGGCGTCGGTGATTGCGCCGCCCACATTGTCGAAATACACATCCACGCCGCCGGGGCAGAGCCGCTTCAGCTCGCTTCCATAGTCCTTGGCTGTTTTGTAATCAAAGGCGGCGTCAAAGCCCAACTCGCCGACGAGGTGGCGGACCTTTTCGTCGCCTCCGGCGCCGCCCACAACACGGCAGCCGCGGATCTTCGCGATCTGGCCCACTGTGGCTCCAACCGCTCCCGCGGCGCCCGAGACGACCACCGTCTCGCCGGAGCGCGGGTCGGCAATGTCGAGTAAACCAAAGTATGCGGTAAGCCCCGGCATGCCGAGCACGCCGAGTGCGGTCGAGATCGGCGCCAGGGCCGGGTCCACCTTGCGCAGCGTCTTCGCCGGCGCGACGGCGTATTCCTGCCATCCGAGCATGCCTTCGACAATATCCCCTGTCTGAAAACTATCGCTGCGGGATTCCAGCACGCGGCCGACGGCTCCGCCGCCCATCACTTCCCCGAGCTGTATGGGCGCAACATAAGAGGCGCGATCGCGCATCCGCCCGCGCATGTACGGATCAACCGACAAGTAGATACCCTGCACGAGGCATTCGCCGTCGGTGGGCTTCGGAATTGCCGTCGCAACCAGCTTGAAATCCGATTCGGAGGGAAAGCCGGCGGGCCGGGCTGCAAGCGTGATTTGCCGATTTTGGTTTGTCATGAATGGGATCGCAGTGATGCGACGCCTTGCAGTCTACCAAGCCGCGCGCTGGCGCTTCAGCGTCGCGAGGCTGGAAGTGTGTCATCTTAGTTACTGGCACGCACTCGGGCGGGCATCACGCGGATCAATGAGGGCCTTGGTTTTATCGGGCGGCGGAGGCTTCGGAGCCTACCAGATAGGCGCCTGGCGGGCGCTTGCCGAGTCGGGCTGGCATCCCGATGTCGTGCTGGGGACTTCCATCGGAGCCATCAACAGTTTTCTCGTCTCGCGCGGCCTCGAAAGCGACGAGCTGCGGCGGATCTGGACGGAGTTGCCCGCCGAATTTCCGGGCCCCAACGGCTTTCATCTATATCCTTATGCGCGTGAGATTCCGCGCTTTCGAGCCTGGACGGCGGAGCTTGCGCGGCGCTTCGGCGAGCGCCCGCTGCACTGCCGGCTGCGTGTCTGCATGGCGGAAATGTTCAGCGGTGCGATGCGCGTTATCGAAGACGAGTCCGTCAGCGAGCGGCACCTGTTGGCGGCTTGCGCGCTGCCCGGAATCATGTCGCCGGTGCGCGTAGACGGCCGCATCTGCGTCGATGGCGGCACGCTCTATCCTGTGCCTCTCAAGGAAGCCGTTGCGACCGGCGCGGATGATATCGTCGCCGTCGATCTATTCCGCGGTGCGCCGTGCGGTGCGCCACGCGTGGTCCGCCTGACGACGCTTTTTATCCGCAATCTCTTGCGTGGCGAAACCCACAAGCCCGCACCGGAAGACCTGGCTCGCGTTCGTGTTCGCTATCTGGGGCATGGGCGCTCGCTAGGCACCATTCGCGAGTGTTTTGAGTGGAACCCGGCGCGCGTCGAGCGATGGATCGGGTTGGGGTATGAGGAAACCGCCGCCGCGATCGGAGCGCAAGATTGGGCGGCTGTCCGTTAGGATTTCAGAAAGGGAGATTCTCTGATGGCCGGTGTCAAGCAGTCCGTCACCTTTGAAGTGCAGCAGGATGCGGTGCGCATGCTCGAAGCAGCCGCGCAAAAATACGGTCTTTCCGACAAGTCTAAGGCGATGCGCGTGTTGATCGACTACGCCGCTTCGAACGAAGACAAGTGGGAAGACATTTTCGGCGCGGTACACTGCCAGCGCTGCGGCGGCCGGCCCGGCTGGACGGGTTGAAGCGTTTCCCGCCCTTCAGTGTTTTTTGGGTGCGGGCGGAAACACGGGAATGCTCTCGGCGAGAATGTCTTCCATTCGGGACTGCACGTCGGCTTTGCGTTCCGGCTGCGGAAAAATGTAGAAGCGGTTGTGGCGAATCGCCCCTGCCACTAGGTCCGCGATCTGCGCTGGGCTGATGGCGGCGTCGACCATCTGCCGCACGCTTTGGTCGCGCGCGACGGCCGCCGCCGGAGGTTCTATTCCGGCGTTGGCGGCGCGCAACTCGGGCGGCAGCTTCTCCTCCAGCTTGGCGAGCCCGGTGTGGACCCACCCAGGACACAACACGCCGACACTCACCTTCGTCCCCATCGCGCGCAGTTCGTGATGCAGGCACTCCGACAGCGCCACCACGGCGTGCTTGCTGGCGTTGTAGGGAGCAAAGAAAGGGCCCGTGATCAGCCCGGCGACCGAGCCCGTGTTGAGCACGTATGCCTCGGTATTCTGCTCGATCATGCGCGGCACGAAATGATGGATGCCGTTCACAACGCCCTGCACGTTCACATCGAAAACCCATTTCCAGTTTTCAAGCGGCTGCTGCCAGCTCGGCAGGATGCGGCCGAGCACTCCGGCGTTGTTGCACAGCACGTCAACCGAGCCAAATTTCTCGTAGGCGTTGGCCGCCAGGCGCTCCACATCAGCGGGCACGGTCACATCGCATTCGACTGCCAGCGCGGTGTAGCCGGCTTGCCCGAACTCGGCTGCCGTCTTCTCGAGCGCGGTGGCGTCGCGATCCGCCAGCACCACCTTCATGCCTAGAGAGGCGAACTTGCGCGCCATCGCCAAGCCAATGCCCGTGGCGGCTCCGGTGACGACTGCGGTTTTTCCTGGCAATTCGTTCAATACGTCCTCGCGTTCTCAAGCCTGCGTTGCGGAGGCGATGCTAACTGGCGATGGGCGGTGGCCCGATCAGCCGCGGCCGCCCGATCCTGGGCGACAGGATAGCACTTTGAAATTCACGCCACGGCGCCCTTGGCGATGGCGCGGCAGCTAGTGGTGTCGCGCCGCGTGCAGCGAGTCCGTCAACCCCTAACGATCCCGAGCTTCTTGATCTTTTCTTGCAGGCTCTGGCGTTCGATTCCGATTTCCTTGGCGGTGCGCGTGACATTGCCGCCGTACTCGCGCAGCTTGCGGGTCAAGTACTCGACTTCGAATAGGCGGCGGCCTTCGCGCAGGTCGGGCGCGCTGAGCGGGCCTTCGAGCGACGATGTGGCGGTAGGCGAGCCTGGACCCAATGCCGCGGTGACGTCGCCAGCCGTGACCTTCTCGCCTCCCGACATCACGAATAGTCTTTCGATCACGTTGTGCAGTTGGCGAACGTTGCCGGGCCACGACGAGCCTTCCAACGCGGCCAAGGCTTCGCGGGTCAACTCAGGGCCCTGCTTTTTATACTTGCCTTGCTGGCTGCTCCAAAAACGTTCGATCAGCAGGGGGATGTCCTCGCGGCGCTCGCGCAGCGGCGGCAGGTAGAGCGTCACTCCGGCGAGACGAAAGTAAAGATCCTCGCGGAAACGCGATTCGCGGATCGCCGCTTGCAATTCCTGGTTGGTGGCGCTGATGATGCGCGTATCAACGGCGATGGGGCGCGACCCACCGAGCCTCTCGACCGCGCCCGACTCAACCGCCCGCAAGATTTTCGCTTGCGTGGCCGGGTCCATATCGCCGATTTCGTCGAGAAACAACGTGCCGCCGTCAGCGAGTTCGAACTTCCCCGCCCTGGCGGTCGTGGCGCCGGTAAAGGCCCCTTTCTCGTATCCGAACAGCTCGCTTTCCACCAACGTTTCCGGCAGCGCGGCGCAGTTGAGCGCTACGAGACGTTTTTTCGAGCGCGGGCTGCGAGCATGAATCTCTTGCGCCAACAGGTCTTTGCCCGTGCCGCTTTCGCCGAGCAGCAAAACAGGCAGGTCGCTTTGCGCAACGCGGTCGGCGTTCTGGAACAGCTCGCGCATCGCCGACGACGCGCCGACCATCCGCCCGAACTGCCCTTCGCCGGCAAGCTGCTCGCGCAGTCCATGCAGCTCGCGCCGCAGCTCCTGGTGCTCGATCGCGCGGCTGACCACCAACCGCAGCTCGTCGAGCTCGTATGGCTTCGCGAGGTAGTCATACGCGCCGGCCTTCATCGCTTCGACGGCGACGCGCTCCGAGCCGTGCGCGGTGATCATGATGACCGCCGGCGCGTCCGGATCAGGCCGCAGCTCCTGCAACAGCACCATGCCGTCTTCGCCCGGCATGTTGAAGTCGAGCAAAACGATATCGGGCCGGTCCGATTGCAGGCGCTCGCGAGCCTCGGCGACCGACGCCGCTTCGACGATCCGGTAGAGCGATTGAAAAACGCGGCTGACCGAATAGCGCGAGGCGGCTTCGTCATCGACAACCAGCAAGGTATGTGCCGAGGGCATTGGGGATCAGCGTATCGCAAACGGCCAACTTTCGGAACCCGGGGCCAACAGGGTCATTGCGGCCCGGGGAAAGTCACAAGCCGCCGGCCACCCCGTTCCGTTAAGACACTCCTAGGGGCTACAAGCGACCGCGACCCCTCGCGTCTCTGTGTATCCAGCCACGCTACGCCTCGGTCCGCGGGCCTCGCGGCAGCAAAATCAACCCCATTGGTGTGCTACATTCGTGCCCATGACAAAGTGCATCCTGCTCCTCGTGTTGTGCGCCGCGCCCACGTGGGCGCAATTGCAGGGCTTCACCAAAGAAGATCTGATCCACTACACCGCCAAAAACCCGTTCGGCCGTTTCGACGACGGACGCCCCAAGATCCCCGACGAACTGATCGACGGTCTCAAGAACGCCTCGTCCGAGATGGTTTTTGGACCGCTCCGCCGCGCGGGTTTTCTCAACCAATGGGAGGGTGGCTGGCAGCTCGTCCATCCGGAACAGAAACTGGTCGGCCGCGCCTTCACCGCGCAGTTCATGCCCGTGCGGCCTGACGTCAATGACGTCATCGAGGCGGACGCGAAAGCCGCCGGCCTGGGACGCAACAACAATCAGCGCGTCATCGATCAGCTACAACCCGGCGACGTGCTCATTGTCGATTTATTCGGCAAGATCGAGGAAGGCACCTTCGCCGGCGACAACCTCGCCACCGCGATCCATGCCGCCACCGGCAACGGTTTCGTCATCGACGGCGCGGTGCGCGACCTCGACGGCATCTTCCCGTTGAACATTCCCGTCTACGTGCGGGGATTTCACGTCACCGCAATCGGCAACGTCATGCTCACGGGCATCAACGTGCCGGTGCGCATCGGCAACGCAACCGTCATGCCGGGCGACCTGGTGCTCGGCGACCGCGAGGGGCTGACGTTCATTCCCCCGCACGTCGTCGAAGACGTCGTCAACGCGGCCAAAATCACCGAGCTGCACGACATCTGGACCAAAGACAAGCTGGCAACCGGAAAATACACCGCAAGCGAGCTTTACCCCAGCCCGCGCGACGAAGCGCTGCGCAAGGAATACGAGGCTTGGCTGGAAGGCAAAAAGAAGGAACTGGGGCTGAAGTAGCTCCGCCGATGATCAGGTGGAAATCGCCGCATGTCCGACCGGACGATCTACTTGTAGTCATCCATGCCGGACGGGTCGACCTCGGTAGCCCAAGGGCTGTGTTAGCCTGGGTTTAGGCTGTCACCGGGTTCGCTGCGCAGTGCCCGCAACTGTTTCTGAATCCACCGTGCCGAAGGTCGAGGTTTGCCACCCTACACATAGCCTCGATGGGATCCGGTTCAGCGCAATCCTGGCGAACTTCTCCGACAAAGGCAAACCTCTCCGATAAATAAGGTATGTGCGGAATTGTCGGCCTGATTGGAGAACCGGACCCGGAACTGGCTGAGCGGCTTGTCCTGCGCATGAGCGAGGCTATCGCCCGCCGCGGGCCTGACGACGCGGGTTTTGAGGCTTGGGACGGCGCCGCCCTTGGCCACCGCCGCCTCTCCATCTATGATCTGAGCCCCGCCGGCCACCAGCCGATGGTCGCGGCCGATCGCGCCACGGCCATCGTTTTCAATGGCTCGATCTACAACTTCCCCGAGTTGCGCCGCGAGCTCGAAGCCCGCAACCACAAGTTCACTAGCGATACCGACACCGAAGTCCTGCTGCAAGGCTATTGCGAGTGGGGCATTGGCGGGCTCGTCAGCAAACTGCGCGGCATGTTCGCGTTCGCCATCTGGGACAAGACGACGAAAAAGCTGTTTCTCGTGCTCGACCGTCTGGGCGTCAAACCGCTGGTTTACT
>JBBDWJ010000054.1:0-8050 GCA_040902925.1 Bryobacterales bacterium
TCATGATGAAGGCAGTGGTTTGTTCCGCTCGGGCGTCTGCGAGCCCGAGCCATCCTCAAAGCGCGTCATCGGTGCGCTCACAGGCCAGGGCGTTGATAGTGTACCGCGGTGCGCCGCTTCTCTAACCGTTTCGCTCGACACGCTTCAACGCAGCCGCTATGCTGAAATCCTCCCTTAGAAATCCCCATGGCCAAAGTTTTCCCTTTTCAACCGTACCGCTACACGCCGAAGGCGGGTGAGGCGGCGAACCTCGTCTCGCAGCCCTATGACAAGATTCCCGACGAGCTGCAGGAGCAGTATTATCGCGCCAGCCCTTATAACGTCATCCGGGTGATCAAGGGCAAACCGGAGCCTTCGGACAACGAGGCCAACAACGTCTACACGCGCGCGGCCAAGACGCTCGATCAATGGATCGCCGAGGGCATTCTGGCGCAGGACGCCGAGCCCGGCTTCTACCCCTACTTCCAACGATTTGAGCATCCCGACAGCGGTGAGACGCTGGAGCGCAAAGGGTTCATCGGGCTGTTCCAGCTCGAGGAGTACGAAGCCGGCGTGATGCACCGCCACGAGCTGACGCATTCCGGCCCCAAGCTCGACCGGCTGCAGCTCGCGCGCCATACGCACGTCTATTTCGAGCAGTTGTTCACGCTCTACGACGACCCCGATTTCGTCATCGACCGCCACCTCGAGAAGGCGGCGAAAACCGAGCCGCTGCTCGCTGCCGATGAAGGCGGCATCGTGCATCGCCTCTGGAGGATCAGCGATCCCGCCGCGGCCGCGGAAATTCAAGCCGCGATGGAGCACAAGAAGCTGCTCATTGCCGACGGCCACCACCGCTACGAAACCGCGCTGACCTTCTTCCGCGAAAACCCGGGCCTGCCCGGCGCCGGAAAAGTCATGATGACCTTCGTCAACATGCGCGGCAGCGGGCTCGTGGTCCTCGCGACGCACCGCATTCTCGACGGCCTGTCAGGCTTCGGCTCCGCGCCGGTGCTGGAGCGTGCCAAGGAGTCTTTCGAGGTGGAGCGGCTGGATTCGACAGAGGCATTACGGAAGAAGCTCGATACTTCGCCGCCGGAAGCGTGCGTCATCGGGGGCGTGTTCGCCAGCGACCGGGGCGCCTATCTGTTTACCGGAAAAAACAGCGCTGCCGGCACGCATGCCGCGGCCAGGTTGGAAGTCGCGGTTCTCCATCAGGAGCTGCTCGGAAAGGCCCTCGGGATCTCCGAGGAAGATGTGCGTGAACTGAAAAATATTCGCTACGTGCGCGGATTCCAGCCGGCGGTCGACGAAGTGCGCTCGGGGAAAGCCCAGGCGGCATTCCTGTTGCGCCCGGTGGAAGTAGACCAGGTAGCGGAGATCGCTTTTGCGGGCGGCGTGATGCCCCAGAAATCGACGGATTTCTATCCGAAGCTGCTTTCCGGCCTCACGATGTACCGGTTCGGATAAGAAAGCCCCACGCCAACGCCAGCGAGAGAATCAACATCAGCACAGCCGCGGCGGTCCAGGCCCACAGCTTCACGGGAGGTTTGGCGGCGCTTTCGACCGGCGTACGCGCAATCTCCTCGAAGCCGTCGGGAAGCTCCCGGAACTGCCGGCTCAAACGGTCGTAAGCTTCCTGGTTGGCGATCAGCACCGTTTCCGAGTTCGGCCCCTCCAGGGTTTGCTTGACGATCTGGCGCAGCTCCTGCGGAACATCCTCGATCGAGTGATATACCTGGTCGCCTTCGTGAGTGGCGATGCGAACCGTGCGCGTTTTAGCAACCCATCTCATGACGCTTTGGGGGCCGTCTTTGGCGGAAAACCCGCCTCTTTAAGAGGGCCATCCGACTCCGACTGGCGGGCGAACTCCGCCACGACATCGATAAAACCCAGCGCCGCGCGCGAAAGAGGCTTGTCCTTGCGGTAGATCAACCCAAGGGTTCGCACCATCGGCAGCGGCGCCAGCGGGATCGAGCACAGCCCTTTACGGCGCAGCTCGCTTTGCGCGTTCGAGACGCCCATGAATCCCACGCCAAGCCCCGCCATGATGAACTGCTTGATCATCTCGCTCGATTCCAGTTCCATCGAGACGTTCAATTCGTCTTCCACTGCGGCAAGGTACTCATCGACCCGGCTGCGCGTTCGCCCGCTCTTGGGCAAAAGCAGCGGGTAGCGCGCGATCTGGTCAGGCCCCACGCAGGACGCCTTGGCCAACGGATGCGACGGCGGCACCATCAGTCGGATCTCATCGCTGTGGATCTGCACCACCTGCAGGCGGCGTTCCTGGACCGGCAACTGCGTAATCCCGAAGTCGACCGAGTTGTCCATCACCGACTGCACAGTCTGCGATCCGTAGGAACGAATCACTTGTAACTGTACTTCAGGAAAGCGCTCTTTGAAGTTCGAAAACACCCGCGGCACCACATGGATGCAGGTAGCTTCGTTGGCCGCGATGACGACCTCGCCACGCGGCACGCGGTCCAGCTCCCGCACGGCATCGAACGCCTGGCGGCGCGTTTCGAGGATCTGCTGAGCGTAGTCGGAGAATATCTTGCCGGCCGTCGTCAGAGAAATGCGGCTGCCGAAGCGCTCAAAAAGCTGCGTGCCTAGTTCCTGCTCCATCTGGCGGATCTGGGCGCTGATCGCCGGCTGAGTGCGAAAACACGTCTGCGCCGCCTTGGAGAAACTCTTCAGGCGGACGATTTCCAGAAACGTGTGTAGCTGATCGAAGTCCACCTTGGAAGTGTTATGGCCGTTGTGGCGAATGGTCCCCGGCTGGAAGGAAGCCGAACCCCTCCGAAGACCCTGGCTAGGAGGAATGTCCCAATCAAAAATAGCACGAGCACGGCTTAATGCCGCTCAGAATGCACCGTCACCCAAACTTTTCACCCAAATTTTTGACTAGGGTCGCTCGAACTCTACCCAACCCCGTGATGAAGCAACCCTACGCGCGTACTATAGCATACGACTGCTGGCCGCCAACACGGATGCAGCGCGGAGAATCACCTGGATGTTGATGATTCCGTGCGGCTTACGTATCTATGCCGGTCATACGTCAAACCGCTTCCAGCGCACGCGGAGGGCCCGCACGCCATCGCGGCGCTGACCACTTTTATTCCTCCGGCGAACCGTCGGCGTCGCGGGCGCTACCAGCCTCTTGAGCGGCCACAATGAGCTGCCTGGCTTCCCCCTCTTCCGACGCCAGAACCTTTACTTCCACCCAGCCGGTAGGCAACTCGGTGACGTTCTCCCTGACGATCAGCGACTTCAAGCTCGCCGACGTCAGCAGGCCGTGAATCGCTTCGGCTTCCATCTCGGCGGAATGGGTATTGGAGCGGAATATGCTCACCAGCTCGTCGGAAGAATAATCGTCCAGTGAAAACTCTTGGGGCACGCCTAAACCTCCTGGGATCCATGCGAGGAGCTAAGGACCCACCCGGCGTCGTCAGGGCCGCCGGGAAGCGACACGTATTAATCTTAGCGAAGGACGTGGCTCATGCCCAGCAAAGGCGAGATTGATGCGGAAAGAAAAAGGGTGCGCCGGTTGCAGTTCATGATGTCGATGGTGATGAATGTGATCAGCCAGGACGAGAAGATGCCGGTGGAAGAAGCCAGCGAGTTGATCGCCTCGGCCCGCAACGCCGCGCTGGCGATGTTTCCCGGCAAGGAGCTGGCCTATGATCTCATCTACCGCCCGCGCTTCCAGAGGCTGCTGACCGAGAAGTACAACATGCAGTAGGGTCGGCGTCCCGGCAGGCTCTCGCCGGTCCGCCGGCGCAAGCGGGGGCCAGGCGGTCCGTCCTGTAGCGACTGGTCCTTGCGGAAGAGCGGCGGTGCGAAACTGGCCGCACGCATTCCATTACGGCCCGGACCTGTACCAGCTCAGCAATTGATCTCCGCCCTGCGGAATCGCCCCCGAAAGGAAAGTAACCGTGGCCGAGCTGAGCGTGAAATCCACGCCGGCTTTTTGAATCACGCCGTTGACTGCCAATTGCAGGCTCTGGGCCGGGCTGGGAGCGGTCTGCAGCGTGAACACGGCGTTCACTCCATTGACGGTTCCTCCGGGAACTTCCGCGTCGTGAAAAACAACCCCGCCAGCCTCAAGCGAGATCACCGTTCCGTTCGCTTTGCGAACCGATAGCTCGCCGGTCGAAGAATCCAGGTAGAGCCGCAGCCGCCCAGCGGCGGGCGTGGCCGGGGCCGCGCGGTCTTTGATTTCGACGTAGGTTCCCTCCAGCAGTACGTTGCCGCCCGCGTCCACGCCGCTGAGGGTCGTTCCGGCATTGTTCTGCCATTGCTGAAGGGCGGTTGTGGATTGCCCCGCTCCCGCCTTGACCGTCAGCTTGGTCGCGCCGACCGTCGGCCGCAGATCACTGACCAGCAACGATGTGTTGATGTTGGTGTCGCCGTTGCGAAAAATCTGCAACGCTTTGTCCTTAAAGACTCCACTGTCGTCATACCGCGAGATCTCGAGCGTGCCGGCGAAGGAAGTAAACGCGAAGCGGTTCAGGTTGTCGATGATGAAGAACTGGCTGGCGACGTTGCCGCCGATCTGCGCCGCTAGCCCCATTTCCCGGAAGAAGGCGCTGCCGGCCGGAGAGATCAACCCCAATACGGAACTGTCCGACCCCAGCCATTGCTGCACTGGAGCTGACTGGCTGACCGCGGCCTGTACGTTCAACGCCGGCGCGGTCGCGATGGTCGAAAGAATCGTGTCGTTGGTGTCTTTCAGCGCGCCGATGCTTTCGGGCGTTACCGGATCGGAGGCCAAAGCCCCATGCGTGGAAGCGTGCGCCAAGGGAGTGCGGGCGTTGGAAAGGCGGGAATCATTTCCTTGCGTCACCGTGCCGGCGGTCGTGCCGTAAACGGGCTGCACGTCGGTACGCGTCTGCCCGGCGTTGTCGCTGGCCTGCAGCCCATTGAAAAAGTTAGCGACATTACGCTGCGTCAGCGACGTGCCGCCGCTCTGAAAAATTTCGTACGCCGTGCCCTCGCCCGCGCCGACCGCTTGGGCCCAGAAAAGATTGCCGGCGCCGTCGGTCGTCAGCCGTTGGCCCGCGACCCCATCCGCCGAGGGCAGCGTATAAAGCGTGCTCTGGCCAAGTGTGGGGATGCGGAAGCCGACCGAGTTCGAGCCGCCCTGTTGCCGCAGCGCAAAAAGCGGCACGGTCGGCCCGGCGCCGTTGTTCTGGATCGTTTGCGGCTCCGAAAAAACGTTCGGATCATTCACCCCGGCCTTGTCATCGAGAGCGGCCACCAGGCCATTCACCTGCGCCTGCCCAATCGCGGACCCCATCGCGGGCGGCGGGCTGACCCGTATCTGGCTTACGGTTACCGGGCTTCCGCTGACGGGAACCACCCACGTTTCCGACGAACGCGAGCCGTTGTCGAGCAGGTAGGAAACCTGGTAGCTCGTGCCACCGGGCGTCGCATCCTCGTTGGGCGTCAGATCCACCAACAGCACGCCTCGCACGATCTTGACGTTGATCGAGCTGCCCGCCACGGTCGAGCCATCCGAAGCCGTGAACGCTTTCCACTGAATCGTCGCCGTCCCAGCGACGTTGCTGCCGTTGGCGTTGTAAAGAGTGTCCTGCACACGCGTGAGTGGGATCGCCTTGGCGCTCGGGCAGAATATCGAGAACGCTGCCAGCGTCATCAGCAGCATCGCCCCGCGGTTGTTAACCTGTCGCATCGTCTCTTCGCTCCCCCAAAAACAATTCAGCCCGGCGCCCCGGTGCGGTCGCGGCTTGAACCTAGACAAAGGCAAACCGTTGACCGCCGGGTACTTGCCAGGCAAGCATCTGCTTTTGCTTCCACCATACCGGCCGCCGCCTACGATTCCAGCACCGGGCTTTTCCAAGTCGTTGAAAAAACGGGTAGATAGAAATTTCGTTTTGCTGTGACGCCCGCGGGCCGCGGGCTGGGGTACGTCTCGTTGGCGGAGGCAGGCGGCAGGTCGAAAAGATGCGGCTGAAAAGACGCGGCGGAAGGGAAACGTCACGGCCAACTCTTCCACCGGCGTTTAGTCCGAAGTTCTTAAGGCCCAGCGCCACAAGTCCAGGCAGAGCAAGAGCTTAGTGGGATCTAGGGGAGGGCTTGCTGCCTACGGAGGGCAGGTCAAGGGCAGCGCAAGGGGATACCCAACAGGTCGAAGGCGCGCTGCTGAATCACGGTGGGTTGAGTGAGCATGTCGAACGCGGCGATAGCTTTGTCCTTGGGCTGAATTCTGTTTTTGACGATGGTGGCCAGGTCGCCCAGCAGCGTTTGAAAGCTCTGCGCTTTGAAGCCCTCGGTGGTCTGTTTGGTGAGGGCCTTGCGCTTGGCGGCGGCGGAGCGTTGCGCGGCAGCGACGATGGAAGTACGCGCAGCGTGTGCCTGCGGCTTGTCGTCATCGTCGAAAAGCAGCGGGGCCAAGCGCTGCCGCATGTGCCACTCCACGTAATAGGCCAACATGCACAGCAGGATGTGAGCGCGGACACGATCGGGCAGGCGGTGATGGATGGGACGCACCCGCAGATCGACAGTCTTTAAACTGCGGAAGGCGCGCTCGACGCCGGACAAACTCTTGTAACTGGCCACGACTTGCTGGGGCGACAAGGCTTCCTGGTTGACGCTGGTCCGGATGACATAGATGCCGTCCAGTTTTTCCTCGCGCTCGATGCTGTCGGTTTTACGTTCGTAATGGAAACTGTTTTCTGCGATGTGCAACTGAAAGTGCTTGCCCATCTTGTAGCGGTTGAGAACCTTGCCCACGCGCAGAGCGATGTTTAGCTTGCCGCGGAGCGGGCGCTTGGGGCGCCTGGTGGCCGTGGCGATCTTTTCCAATTGCTCCTCGGTGGCGGCCAGCAGAGCGGGCCGTTTGCGCGAGCGCTGTTCGGCCAGCAGAGGATTGAAACAGGCAATCAGGCGCTCGCCGGGAAAGTCCGGATGCGCGATCTCCACCAGATCGGTCTTGTCGAAAAGAGACATCGGCAACTGCCCGCCGGCGGCCAGTTTGCGGATCTGGTCGGCGCGCAGAGCGGAGATCCATTGGATGCCGTGCGAGGCGGGCAAGTCTTCGCGAATGCGGGCGCTGGTGATCATGCCGCGGTCGCCGACCAGCACGACATCGCAGAGCCCGAAGCGTTGACGGAGTTTGTTGACCTGAGTGGCGACGGTGTTGGGATCGGCGGTGTTGCCGGCAAACACCTCGATTGCGACCGGGCATCCGGAAGCGTTGGTGAGCAGGCCAAAAACGATCTGCAGTTTGCCGGACTTGCCATCGCGGGAGTGGCCGAGTTTGCCCAGCGGGCAGTGGCGGCCCTCGAAGTAAGTGGAGGTCAAATCGTAAAGCACCAGGCCGCCGTTGCGGAGTTGGCGTTTGGCCAGTTGCCGTTCGATGCGCGGCTGCCGTGGCAACAGCCAGTCCATGGCCTGGTAGAGTTCGGTCTCGTCGGCGGAATCCAGCTGCAACACCTCGCCAAGACTGTGCTGGAGAGTGTCGGAGTGCAGGCCGCGCGCGGTAGCCAGTTTGGAGGCCGGCTCGATGACGCGGGCCACAATCATGGCGATCACGAGATCGCGCTGACGAGAGGGAGCGGGATCGAGGATCGAGTCCAGTTGCAGTTGGCGCAAGCAACCCAGCACGGCCGCGACATGGCCGTGAGGAAGCGAGCGGGAGATGCGGAAGGAATCGGGCACGGGCGAGCCAGCAGTTGGCAGAGAGCCAGCCAAAGCCAAGCGGAGCGCGTCAATCTGATGAGAAGCCAGATGCGAGATGTTGGCGAGAGTGCGAGTCTTGACTTTGCCGTCCTGGCGATAGGATTCGCGCAGCAGGATGGCGGGAGGGGAGTTGCGGTTAGGCACCGTGGCCACGTACATGCTTACATAATATCACAATCAATCAACTTATGCAAGAACATTTATCACATATTACATGCTTACAATAAGGCCCGCCAAACCGCCTTCCCTAGACAAAACAAACAACTTCCTTTCCTTGGGAGCAAGAACTTCGGATTAGATCCGCGCCAACAAGAAAGGGCAGCGACCTCCCGTGCGTAGGGGCGCAGCGTGCTGCGCCCAACGTCCG
>JBBDWJ010000055.1:0-583 GCA_040902925.1 Bryobacterales bacterium
CCGGATCACCCCCCCAAAGTGCACAAACTTGCTCTCCCCCCCCCGAACAAAACAGGTTCAAGCGCGTTCATGACCCATTGTCATTAGCCAAGCAACAGCGAAACCACGGCCTGAGGCGCCGCATTGGCCTGAGCAAGGGCGGCCAGCGTCGACTGCTGCAGCACCTGAGCCTTCGTCAGGTTGGCGGCTTCGGCGGCGACATCCGCGTCGCGAATCCGCGAATCGGCGGCCGAGAAGCTCGAGATCTGCGACTGCGCCAGTTCCACCGCGAACTGCAGACGGTTCTGGCCGGTACCGACGGTGCCTTGCGACAGACCAAGCGAAGCCACCGCGAGGTCGATGTTGGTGATGGCGGCCAGCGCGTTGGTGGAATCGTCAATGGCGTCGGCATCAATGCCCAAGCCCGCGGCGTCCACGACGGCCGTTGTGAGGTCGATCGTGATCTGCGAGTTGGCCTGCACGGCTCCGCCGCCGCCGATGTACACGTTCAAAGCAGCGGTGTTGTTGGTGCCGCCGGTGTCCAGACCGATGTTGGCGGCCTGGCGGTCAATTTCCGTCAGCAGCGTCTGGAACTCGGCGTCCA
>JBBDWJ010000055.1:593-8048 GCA_040902925.1 Bryobacterales bacterium
GTCGCCCTGGAACGTGTCGGAGGCCGACTGCGCGGCCAGCGATTTCATGCGGTCCAGAAGGCGCGAAATGTTGTTGAGTCCGCCGTCGACGGTCTGCAGCGTGCTGATGCCGTCATTCGCGTTGCGAACACCTTGCGTGAGTTCGGCAACGTTGCTGCGGTATTGGTTCGCCACGGCCAAGCCGGCGGCGTCGTCACCAGACTTGTTGATCCGGTATCCGGAAGTCAGCCGGCGGATCGTCTGGCTCTGGAAGTCGCTGTTTACCCGGAGATTCTCCAGGGCGACCAGTGAGTCAACGTTAGTCTGAATAGTGAATGCCATACTGTGATCCTTTTTCTGAGAAGCCTCCCGGCTTGCCGGTGAGCTTCGTCGTTGTGCGTTCTCTAAAACTAGTGTCGAAAGTCAAGAGCGGTTTTTTGTACTTTTTTCGTTACGATTTTGAGCGGGCGATATTTCGCACTATATTCAGGCTCACGGCGAGCGCTGGAGCGCACGTTGAATGAAGATGGCGCCGCAGCGGCGTCTTGGAACAACGCAGCACGGAACGAGCTTCGCGACGTGGAACAGTCTTCGTTCGGGAAAAACCCAAGAAAAGCGGTCTATTGGAATGCCTCAATCGCGGCTCGACTCAAGCTCCCAGATCCGCGGTAAAGAAGAGGCCAATAAAAGTGAGGATTAATTGAGCGCGCCCGCCCGCATCTGCAAACTCGAGTTGGCGGCGCCGGCGGCCGCTCCCTGCGCGTGCCGCAGAAGGCCGTAGCAGACTTCCCACTGGCGTCCGCGCCGGAATTCGCCCGTCTGAGCTGGTAGAAGCAGCCGATTCATTTGCTGAACGACGCAGAGCAGCAATTCTCGCAGCTCGTTGGCGAACGCCGAAGCGTGGCTCCCCTCATCGAGTTCGCTCGCCGCGTCGCGAACAGCAATTTCGAGCAACAGCCGGTCGCCCGATTCCCAGGCCATCATCAGGTTTGCGGCGACGCCCGCAATCCCGGGCTCCGTTTCAAGGCGCATTCCCATACCCTAAGACCATTGTCGAAGGCAGGGGACGGATTTCGAAGGAAATTAGCGGCGGGAAGAACTAGCGCGGAGAATCGGGGATTAGCGCAGGAAATCGAACAGATTCGGGGCCCCGGCCGTGCTGCCCTGAGCGCGTAGCGCCGCCTCGATGCTGGTTTGGATCTGGGTCAGCTGCACCGCGGCCGCGGCCACGTCGGTATCGCGAATCTGGCTCAGCTCGCTTTGCATGCGTACTTCGGTTTTCTGGACCTGGTCGATGGAATCGCGAATGCGGTTTCCGACGCTGCCGTAGAACGCGAATTGCCGGTTCAAGTACTCGTGGGCGGCGTGCAGCTTAGCCATCGATGCCTCGATCGCCGTGTTGTCGCCGGCTTCGATCGCCGTCCGCAACGCGTGCACGGCCGCGAATGCGTTGTCCTGCGACAAGCTATCGTCGGGCTCGCGGTGATCGAAAATCTCCTGCGCGGTTCGCCCGGCCAGAAAGCGGCCGCCATCGAAATCCAGAACCAGCTTGGTGGCCGGCGAAGTCGAGAGGCGGTCCACTCCGTTGCCGTTCGCCGCATTGACCTGGTAAGGCGCCTGGCCGTTCTCGTCGCCGCCGAAGACAAAACGCCCCTCGGTGCTGGTCAGCGAAAGCCTCACCAGCGCTTCGTGAAAGCTGCGCGCTTCCTCCGCCAGGGCGTCGCGGTTCAGTGTGTCGGTGTTGATATTGAGCGCCTGCGCGCCGGTTACGATGGCTTCCTCGATGACACTGACGGCTTGCAGCAGGGCCGCGTCGGCGGCCTCGACGTTCGCCTGCACCCGGGCCATGTTCTTGAGAATCTGCGAAGAGTGATGGATCTGTGACTGCCGGTAGACCACGTCGTAAACCCGGTCGGGAGCATCCGAGGGCCGCTCGATGCGCAGGCCCGAGGAGAGCTGCCGCTGCACAGTCTGCAAGCGCTGCTGCAATTGCGACAGCGCGTTCAGAAAGTGCTCGGTTGCGGGATTAACGTTTTGTATCATGCCCTCACCCGGCTTCAGCGCAACATCGCGATGACGCTCTCGATCATCTCATCCACAATTTTCACGACTTGAGCGTTCGCCTCGTAGGCTCGCTGGAACTCGACCAGCTTCACGGCTTCCTCATCGAAGGAAACTCCCGAGAGCTGCGTGCGCAGGTCGCGGGCCTGCGTCACCAGCAGGTTGGAGCGGGCTTCCTCTTGGCGCATCGACCGCACGCCGTCGCCCACTTGGCGCGCCATCGAGGAGTAATACTCGAAGTACGTCATGCCGTTGACGGTGTCCTCGGGCGCCCGTGAATTGCGCAAGTCAGCCAACGCAAGCGCCGTTCCGTTGGAAACATACGGCGGACCAGGCGCTATCGCGGCCAGTTGATCCTGCGTGATCGCCGGGTTCAGCGTCAGCGAGCGGGCGATGTCGGCGTTGTTCGCCGGGTTGAACTCGAACAGCGCAACACCGGGGACCGGCGGCGGGCCGGCGGAAACCAGCCCGCTGGTCAGAATTTCGTTGGTGCGCTCGGCCAGATTCCGGGCCAGCTCGTTGAGGCTGCCGTTCTGCATCGAGTCGCCCGCCAGGGCAGGCAAAACACCCGTGCGGACCTGCAGCAATCCACCCAACGCCCCCTGCGAAATCGTGCCTGTGATATCCCGGCCTTCGGAATCGAGCAGCCGCATCGAGGGCGTCGCGCCGGGATTCACGGCCCCGGCCGGAGTATACGACTCCAGACGTATGGCCTGAAAATGATCCCCGATCACGACCGGAGTTTGGCCTCCCAGCAGCACGGTCATCGTGCCGTTGGGCTCCATCAGGACTTCCACATCCGCCAGCTCGGCCAGTGTTTCGGCGTCCGCGAAGGCCACGGCCTGCAGCCCGGAATCGGGCTCCGATCCCTGCAGGATGCGGTGGTTATATTGTTGAATCTGCGACGCGGTCTGATTGATCTTTTCGACGGTGGCCCGTAAATCCGCGTCGATGTCGCTTGTCAGGCGCGAGATCTCTCTCGCCGCCCCTTGGAAACTTGCGGCAACCTGCCCGGCAGCTTCCAGCACCGACTGCCGCGCCCCCGGGCTCTCGGGCGACTGGCTGAACTCGGCGAAAGCGCTAAACAGTTGGTCCATGGCGCCGGGAATGCCCGAATCCGCGCCAACGTCGAAAATGCCCTCGATCTGCGCCAGCCGGGCGGCCTGCTGCGTAAAGTTGCCGAGCGTAGAAAGCTGCTGCCGCACCGCGCGCTCGGCGAAACTGCTGCGGCTGTCAACAATGGCGCCCGTCCGCACGCCGCCCATGGCGCCCGAGTAGAGCTGAAACGGCAGCGGCTCCATTTGGATCGTCTGCTTGGCGAACCCGGGCGTCGTCGCGTTCGAAATATTGTTCTGCGAGACGTTGATCCCGTCGCGAAAGGCGCGCAACGCCCCCGCGGCCGCGTCCAGCGAGGCAAACAGATTTCCCATTTACAGTCCCTTGGCGCCGGCTTTAGTCCTTTAAAGCGCCGCGAAAACCTCTCGATATCATGTCTTCGACAATCGCCCGGCTAACGTCCTTGGAGCTGACCTCGTAGTCTCCCGTCACCAGCCGCTCCCGGATCTCCGCGACCCGGTTTTGGCGGCTCACGGCGCTTAACTCCGCCGCCAGTTCCAGAAGTGCCTTGCCTTGACCGGAATGCACAACATCTCCGTAGCCGGTCTTGGCGGACGCCGCGCCCTCTCTTGCAGCTGAGGTGGGAGCTGGCGATGTGTTTTGTACTTTTGAGTCGGCCGGATCCAACGGCCGTGGAGTCGAACCTTCGCTTATCCGCATGGTTGCCTCCTTGTGGGTCTCTTACCTGTGTTCATCGCACTAAAAAGAAGGCTTTCTAAGATATTTTTCTAAGAGCCAGGGCCGCGCCGGGCGTTCCGACGTGTTCGCTGACCTTCAAAACGAAGTCGACTTCGGCTTCCCGAATGCCCGCCTGGCGCGCGATTTCTTCCCTCGAGCGCCCTAAACCGTGCAGATGGAGCACTTTCTGCTGGGTGGCCTCGGGGGCCGGGATTTTCGGCTCGGCGGCGCGGCTCGGCTCAGCGGCCCGGCTCGTTTCCGCCTGTCGCGGAACCGGGTTGCCAAGCGCCGCCGATAGCCGGTCTTCGAGGCCTTCTACGCGCTGCTTGTAGAAAACCACGCTGCAGCGCAGCTTCTGGACCTGGTACAGGACGACCACGTACAGCATCGAACTGGCGACAACTCCCACCAATAGAGACACATACGGGAGATTTACTTCCATTAAAGCGCTCATAAGCTCGTTCCTAGCTCCCTCAGTTCGCTTCCGCGTCCGGCGCAACTCCGGCCATCCGGCAGTCGCGGCTCAAGACGTTCAGAATGCGGATAGCGTAGTGGCCGTCGACGGCAACCACCTCTCCTTTGGCGACCAAACTGCCGTTAACTAACAGATCCACATGGTCTTCCTGCGACCCATCGAGCTCGACCACCGAGCCGGGCCGCAATTCCAGAACACTTTCCAAGGGCATGTTGACCCGCCCGAAACGGACGCTGAGCGGCAACTCGAGATCCAGCAAGAGCCCCAAAGGACTGTTTGCTTGGGGACCCGGCTGTTTTGCGCCCTGCCCCGGCAAGTCCCCAGTCAACCGTTGAAACATCGAGTTCGTCGCCGCTTGGAATCCCACCAGCATGGGAGCCACCGGCCCAGGCGTCAGGGTCAGTTCGGTGGAATAGAGAATTTCCGCCGCGGGTGCGGCGTCCAATCGCTTCACGCCTTGGAACCGCACATCCCTGCCGCTTTCTTTTGCGAGCAGTGCCGCGAAGGCCTGGCAAAGCGCTTCGACCGTGTGCTCCGCCGAAAACGACTGCGCGCCGGGTTGGCCGCTGCCGGCTGACGCAATCGCCTGCGCCAGGCTTCCGATCTCAACCGCCGCCGGTCCGGCGATGCCGATCCAGACACAATGCGCGCTTTCGGCCTCGTACTTCGCTTCCCACCATTCGAGCGTGGCGAGATTTTCGGAGGAGCCGGACTGCTGCCGCGCCCATTGCAGTTGGGACTTCGCTTTGGTGAGGCGTTCAAATACCTGCTCGACGGAGCGGGACCAGGTCCCGATCAGCCCTTCGCCCTGCGCCGCTTCCGCACTGCGGGTTTCGATCATAATGTCACTCCACAGTTCATGGGCCAGTACCTCTCGAGGTAGGCCCTCAAGCGAAGGATCCCCTGCGCCTTGAGCTGCGAAATCCTCGTCAGGTGAAGATCCATCAGTTCCGCGATTTCGCGCAGCGTCAGCTCGTCCTTGTAGTAGAGGCTCAGCACCATCCGTTCTCTCTTGGGCAGCTTGTCGATTCCCTCCGTCAGGACTCGTTCCAGTTCGCTGCGCTCCAACTGCTGGCCAGGCGTGTCCCCATGATCGGAAGCAAGAAGATTGAGCAGCCCGGGCGCATTGTCCTCTCCGTTTTCCAGCGTGTCCATCTTGACGCCCTGCAGCTCGACCAGCCAGGTCTGGTACTCCTCCAGCGGAATTCCCAGCGCGGCGGAGATTTCCTCTTCGCTAGCCGCCCGCTGCACGCCCTGCTCGATCTTCGAGATTACGGCTTCGACCTTCTTCATGCGCTGCCGGTTGGGACCCGAGATACCGTCGAGGCCCCGGATGCTATCGAGCATCGCGCCGCGAATTCTGTGGTGCGCATAGGAACCGAGCTTCACCTTGTAGCGTGGGTCGAAGTTATCGACGGCCGCGATCAACCCGACAATGCCTGTCGACACCAGATCCTCGAGCGGAATGCTCGGCGGCAAGCTCTCGTGAAGCCGGCTGGCTATCCAGTGGACCAACGGGAGGTTCTCGAGAATCAACTTCTCGCGGTTCTGGTTGTCCAACTTCTCGCCGGGTTCGCAAGGATAAACGTTGCTAGTGGCCATCGACTATCCCCCTCAAGCCGCTGACGCCATCGCTGCATTGCGTGTCGTTCCGAGCAAAGCCGCCAGGTCAAAGCGGCTTGCGGAGACGATGTCTCCGGGAACCTGCTGCCCCGTGGTAAAGAACGAGATCGGTTTGCGGACGGCCCACGCCAGCGAAAACACGGAGCCGCAACCCGCGGTTTCATCGAGCTTGGTGAACAGCAAGTGGCCGGTTCCGAACGCCTCGAAGCGCTCGACCGCGGACCGCAAATCCTCGTTTTTAACGGTAGCCGGCAGCACCAGATGCTTCTGGATCTCGCCGCTCCGCGCCAGAAAATCCGCCAACTCCCGAGCCTGTTCCTGATCGCGCGGCCCATAGCCCGGCGTGTCGATCAGGATCAACTCGCCTTCCTGGCGGCGTTCCACACGGTCCTGAAGCTGAGGCACGCCGGCGGCGTCGTGGAATTCCACACCGAGAAGAGCGGCGTATTGCCGGAGCATTCCCGAAGCGGCGACGCGATGGTCGTTCGCCGCCAACAACACCACACGCCGCCCGTGGGCCAAACCGTACGCAACAGCAAGCCGCACGATCGTTGAAGTCTTCCCGCCGCCGGGAGGACCGATGAGCGCGGCCACGCCGCCATCGAGGCTGGAATTCTGCGGCAGAAGGCGCGCGGTCTCCAGAGATATCGCGCGCGTGACGGCCTCGTCGCCAAACCCAACGCGGCTCGCCGCGGAATCCCTGGACGCTGAAAAGCCGTCCGTGAGCAGACGCGCCTGAACGCGCTCGGAGAACTCGGCCGCCAGCCGCTCGTCGAAATCCATCTCGATCAGCTTGTGAAACAGAGTGTTGGCGCCCGAAGGCCGCAGTTCGGCAGCGGCCGGAACCAGAGCAGGCAGCGGCTCGAACGGGATATCCCAAATGCCTTCCGAAACGGCGGGTGCGGCCGCGGCCGTGGTCCTGACAGTGACAGCGGCAGCCGGCGCGACGGCGGCCGCGAGGCTTTCGGTGGTACCGAACACAACTTCATACGTGCCCAGATGACGCGCTTCGTCCGGGGCGCGCCGCGACTTCAAAAGCATCGCCTCTTCGCCCAGCTCCTTGCGCGCTTCGCGAATCGCTTCGGCAACGGTATCCGCAAAAAATGACTTGATCGTCACGGCCTGTTCCTCTCTACTCGATCAATCCCCGCGAGCGCACCGTGACGTCGGAGGGGATTTCGTTATGCGACAGCAGCGTAAGGCTTGGAAGCGAGGTCTCCAGTATCTGGCGCAGGAAATACCGCGCGCCCGAAGAGGTAACGACGACAGCGCTCGACTGCGGCGTCGGAAACCTCTTGCGAAACCGTTCGAGCAGATCGCGCATCGCTTCCGGGCTCATGCCGAGCGAACTGCTGAACTCGCCGTGCTCGACGGCCGTTTCCACGGGCCGCTCCAGATTGGGATCGACGAAGTAGGCCTGCAGCTCACCCTTGCCGTCCAGATGGTTCTTGACCAGACCCCGGCGGATCGACTGCCGCACGTATTCGGTTAGCAGCACGGTATTTTTGGTCATCGCCGACGCT
>JBBDWJ010000056.1:0-8026 GCA_040902925.1 Bryobacterales bacterium
TACTCCATTCCGCCAACCAGTTGGTTCTGTTCGACTTATAGCCGGACAGCAGTGAATCCAGATAGAGCCCATTAATCCAAAATAGTATAGCAGGTCAGAAAATCATTTTTACTGATCATAGAGCCGGCGCAATAGTGTTCGGTTCCTCGTGTGGGGTTTGTCGATTTTTGAGTGACCGCGATCACTGAAACCCAGCAGGCCCGCCTCGCCTGTGTAATTGGTCCGGCGAGTCCCTGTTGCACGCCCGAACAGTCCTCATTTTGCGAGGACCTGTTGAAAGACTACAGAAGCCGCGCTAGAGTAAGGGCTCTCTGCCACGGGAGTCCACGCCATGACCCTACGCGAGTTCTTCAGCCGCCTGCGCGCCCTATTCCGCAAGAACAAATCCGAGCACGATCTGAGCGCCGAAATCCGCGATCACCTCGACCTTGCGGCGCAACAAAACGTCGCCCGCGGCATGGACCCCGAGCAAGCGCGCCAGGCCGCTCGCCGCGCCTTCGGCGGCGTCGAGCAAGTCAAAGAGACCTACCGCGAGCAGCGCTCCTTCCCGACCGTGGAATCGGTTCTGCAAGACTGCCGTTTCGCCGTGCGCTCGGCACAACGCTCTCCGTTGTTCACCGCCGCGGCCGTCCTCACTCTGGCGCTGGGCATCGGCGCGACGACGGCAATGTTCAGCGTCGTCGATCGGATTCTCTTCCGCAGCCTGCCGTACCCCGATGAAGACCGCCTGGTTTCGGTTGGATTGGTGGCGCCCATCGAGCCCAACGAGTTCATGCTGGGCTCCGACTACGTCGTCTGGCGTGAGCGTCAGGAACCGTTCGAAGCCTTTACGACCTGGAGCGGCGTCACCGATTGCGACATTGCCGACCAGAGCCCGGTCCGCGTGCAGTGCGCGCGCGTCGAATCGAACTTTCTGGCGACGCTCGGAATACAACCGCTGGCCGGCCGCAGCTTCACGCCGGAAGAGGACGAGCCCAACGGGCCCAACGTCGCGCTCATCTCTTTCGGCCTGTGGCAGAGCCGCTTCGCGCGCGATCCTGGCGTGGTGGGCAAGTCGCTGATCCTCGATGGCGAGCCGGCCAGCATCGTGGGCGTTCTGCCGCGGGATTTCGAATTGCCGACACTGGCCCGCCTGGACCTGCTCATCCCGCAGCGGCTCGACGTGGCCCGCCAGCAGCGCCCGAACACGGGCCGCGTGTTGCGCTCGTTCGCGCGCTTGAAGCCCGGTGTAACTGTGCAACAGGCGGAAGCCGCGCTCGGACCACTGTTCACCGAATCGCTCGAATACGTGCCGGCGCAGTTTCGCAAGGAGGTGCGCCTGCAGGTGCGCTCGTTGCGTGAGCGCCAGGTCGCCGACGCCCGCGTTGCTTCGCTCGTGCTGCTCGGCGCGGTGCTGGCCGTGCTGTTGATCGCCTGCGCCAATGTCGCCAATTTGCTGTTGGCGCGCGCCGCCGGACGCCGCCGCGAATCGGCCGTGCGAGCGGCGTTGGGAGCGGGCCGCGCCCGGCTTGTCCGGCAGGCGCTGACGGAAACGCTGTTGCTCGGCGTCACGGGAGGCGCTTGCGGCTGCCTCGTCGCTTATGGGCTGCTGCACTGGTTCGTATCGCTCGCCCCGCAAGGCATCCCACGTTTGCAGGAGGCGCAACTCGACCCGCGCGCCTTGTTGTTCACTCTGGGCGCCTCGCTTGTCTGCGGCCTGCTGTTTGGCCTCGCACCTGCCCTGAAGCGGCCGCGCCCCGAAGATCTCGCCGGCGGGCGCACGGTCGGCGCTTCCGCTTCGCTCGGACGCCATCTGCTGGTTGCGGCTCAGGTGGCGATGTCAGTAGTTCTGCTCAGTGGCGCGGGACTGCTGTTGCGCAGCCTGTGGAACTTGCAGAACGAGCCGCTGGGTATGGAAACGCGCAGCGTGCTCACGGCCTCGATCGTGCTCGGCCAGCAGCGCTATCCCGAAATCACGCAGCGGCAGTTTTTCTTTGACGAACTCGAACGCCGCCTCCGCCGTGTGCCCGGCGTCACCGCGATGGCCATCAGCGACACCCTGCCGCCGGCGGGCCGCACCCACGCCATGATTTACTCGCGGATTCTCATTGAGGGAAGAGAGCCGATGGAGGAAGGCACCGGCGGCATGGTGGTCTGGCGCGCCGTCACCCCCGAGTATTTCACCGCGCTCGGCATCCCCATTCGGCAAGGGCGCGGCTTCCGTGAAGAAGACCGCGACCCGAAGCAGAACGTGCTGATCCTGAGCGAGTCGCTTGCCCGCCGCATGTTTCCCAACGAAGACCCGCTGGGCAAGCAGCTCGGACTGCAGGAAAACTGGTATACCGTCATCGGCGTCGCGGCGGACGTAAAAAATGCCGGGCTTACCGGCACGGCCGACCCCGAGTATTATCACGTGCGCCAGCACGCTCCCGGAGCCCTCGCCGAGCGGCTGATGTCGAACGACGAAGGCCGCCGCGCCGGCATCGTGCTGCGCGCCGCGGCCAATCCCACGATGGTGGCCGAATGGATGAAAGCGGAAATCGCCGCCCTCGACCCGACGCTGCCGGTCTCGATCGACACGCTAGCCGGGCAAGTCAGCCGCCTCGCGGAGCGGCCAGGTTTCAACGCCATGCTGCTCGCTCTGTTCGCGGCGGCGGGCCTGGCGCTCGCGGCGGTCGGGCTCTATGGCGTCATGGCGTTTCTGGTGGCTGAGAGAACGCGGGAAATCGGGGTGCGAATGGCGCTGGGCGCCACGCCGGGCGCCATTACGAGGCTGGTGTTGTCCCACGCCGCCCGCTGGACGCTCGGCGGCGCGCTATTCGGTGTTGTGGGAGCGTTAGCGGCGGCGCGCCAGCTCGACACGATGCTGTTCGGCGTCGAACAGCAGGATACAACCACGCTGATCGCCGCCCTCCTGCTGCTTGTGGCGGTGGCATTGCTCGCGGCCTGGATTCCGTCGCGCAGAGCGGCTGCCGTCGATCCGATGGACGCACTACGCTCCGAGTGATACCACAGGCAATCGCCTGGGCGCGCCTCCTGCCGAGCGTGAATCGCACTCCGCCGACGGCGTTCCCTCTCGACCGGACGCTACATCTCAATCGGAACCGGCGTAAAGCAAAGAATAAACACCACCAGCAAAGCCGCGCCGACAATGCGCCGCGGCCGGCCCAAATCCATGCCGTCGTTCAGCGTCGGCGGATGGCCGATGCCCATGAACCAAAGCAGCACCAGGATCAGCGAATAGTGAAACCCTTGCACGATCGTCACCCCGGCGAGGGTCACGAAAGTCGCCACCGCGATCAGGCGGCTCTTGCGCCCGAAAATCGCGTAGTTGATGTGTCCGCCATCGAGCTGGCTGATCGGCAACAGGTTCAGCGCGGTCACGAATAGCCCTACCCAGCCCGCGAACGCGACGCTATTCATCACCAGCACGTCGTTTTCGCCGGGCGCGCCGAGAATCACCCACGCCAGCCCCTGAAACAGCAGCGGCAAGCCAAACGTAAACGGCGAGTTGATCTCCACGCTGCTCGGCACCAGTACCGAAAACGCCAGCCCCGCGATACTCACCGGAATCGCAATCACCAACCCGGCGATCGGCCCCGCCGCTGCAATATCGAACAAAGCCCGCCGGTTGGGGATGTACGGCGACATACGAATCACGGCCCCCAGCGTCCCCAGCAAAAAGGGCGACGGGATGAAGTACGGCAGCGTCGCCTTGACCCGGTAGTACCGCGCCGCAAAGTAATGCCCGAACTCGTGCGCCGTCAGAATCGTGATCAAGCTGACCGAATAGAGAAAACCCTGCATGTACCAGGTCGAGGCGACCGTGAGCACGAACAGCACCAAGTGCAGCCATAGGCGGGGCTTGCGCCGCACCGGTCGCGGTTCCACGGCCGGAGGCGTAACTCCGTTCCAGGTGCGAACAGGCGCGCCGGCCGGTTCTGCCGGGTACGGCGCGGGCGGGTAAGGTGACGACATTCGGCTCCTTGCGACGGGCTCCTGTTTCTAGGTTACACAAACCTTTCAAAGACCGCCCGTTGTGCCCGCCAGACGCCCTTCCGGATTCGTTGCCGGCCCGTAAACCTTCTCTTCGCGCAGCCGATAAAGGCAGAGGGGACGGAATGTTCTCGATCATCGGGATTGTGGTCGTCACCGTGGCGGTGCTGGGCGGTTATCTCATGCACCACGGCAAGCTTGAGATTCTTGTACAGCCCAGTGAATTCGTTATCATTTGGGGCGCCGCCCTCGGCAGCATGCTGATCTCGACCCCGCTGCCGGTGTTGATTCGCCTGCTGAAGGGTTTTAGCAAGATTCTCTCCATGGGCCGCTTCAGCAAGAAGCTCTATCTCGAGACGCTCAAGCTCTTCAATGAACTGTTCCAGGCCGCGCGCAAGAGCGGCATGATGAAGCTCGAGCAGGATGTCGAGAAGCCCGAGCAGAGCGACATTTTCAAACGCTTCCCGGCGTTTTTGAAAGACCATCACGCCCTGCATTTCGTCTGCGACACGCTGCGCGTGGCGATCACCGGCGGTATTCCGCCCCACGACCTCGACCAGCTCATCGACGCCGACCTCGAAGTCCACCACGCGCACAACGCCCAGCCCGTGCACGCCCTGACGCGGGTTTCCGATGCGCTGCCGGGCCTGGGAATCGTGGCCGCCGTGCTCGGCATCGTCGTCACCATGGAGTCGCTTGGCGGGCCGCCCGAGGAGCTGGGCAAGAAAGTGGCCGCCGCCCTGGTGGGGACTTTCTTGGGCATCCTGACCTGTTACGGCTTCGTTGGGCCGCTGGCGTCGGCCATCGAGGCGGCCGATGAGGCCGAAGCAGCGTATTACCGGGTTCTCAAGACCGGGCTGGTGGCCTTCGTCAAAGGGCACCCGCCGATCATGGCGCTCGAATTCGCCCGGCGCACCATCCCGCACGGGGAGCGCCCGAGCTTTTCCGAAATGGAGGCCGAGTGCAAGAAGACGGCGCAGGCGGCCACGGCCAGCCCCCAATCATAATCAAGAAGGTCATCGCCGGAGGCGGCCATCACGGTGGCGCCTGGAAAGTCGCTTATGCGGACTTCGTCACCGCGATGATGGCCCTATTCATGGTCCTGTGGCTGATGAATGCCAACCAGGAGGCCAAAGAAGCCGTTTCGGCTTACTTCAAAGACCCCAAGGGTGTCGGCGACAAGCTCGGCAGCGGCCAGGCGGGCTCGGGCAGCGGCCTTGCCGTCGGCCGCGATGACATGCAAGGGCTGGCGGAGCACATCCAGGAGTCGATGCAGGAGATGTCGCAGTTTGACGCCCTCAAAGATCAGGTGCAAATGACGGTCACCGCCCTGGGTCTGCGCATCGAGCTGTTGGAGACCGAGCAGGGCATGTTCTTCCAAAGCGGCAGCGCCACGCCGAGCGCGCAAGGCAACGAGATTCTCGCTCTCATCGTCGAAGAACTGAACAAGCTCCCCAATCGGGTCGTGCTCGAAGGCCATACCGATGCCAAGCCGTTTCGCGGTGTTAAAACCTATACGAATTGGGAACTGGCGGTCGACCGCGCCAACAGCGCCCGCCGCATCATGATCGACAACAACTTCCCGCCCGAGCGCATTGCCGAGGTGCGCGGCTTCGCCGACCGCCAACTGCGTTTTCCCGATCAGCCCGAGCTGCCCGGCAACCGCCGTATCTCGCTGATCGTGATGTACAACGATGCGGAGACCGCCAACGAACCCGGCCAGAAGGCCGAGGAAGCTGTCGCGGCTCCCCTTCATGACACCGCTTCTTCTGATGACGCAGGTCGTTCTCATGACGCCGCATCGGCTCTAGACGCCTTGCCCGTTCAGGGCGCAGTGCCCCTTCAGGACGATGGGTCGCCTCACGAAGCTGGGCCGCCTGCTGCCGGCAAATCGCCGCGCGGCCCGGACCCCTCTGCAACCGCGCAATCCAGTACGACCAAAGCGCACTAGGCAATAGCTCCGCTGCTCCGCCTCCGCTCCGCAGGCCGTCCCCGACATTCTTCGCCGTCGACGGGGAGCGCGCGGCGCCCCGAACCACGCTCAGGCTTCTACGCGACCGGCGCCAGCGGCGTAGACACGCCGTCCCGCGCACCAGCACCGGGCCCAGCCCATTTGCGAACCGGCGAGACCGGCCACGTCCGCTGTTTGGTGTTAAGCAGCAGGAGTTTTTGGCCGATCAGATACTAGGACATCATCCTTACTCCCCAATCTGGTACCAGGTTGGGGCCGATTCCCAGGGCCGGTCGCCGAGTCACGACCTACCCGAGTAGGCGAGCGCGGTCAGAGACGCCTCTGTGCCGGTATAGACAAAAACCTCCGAGCGGCCCATCGCAGCGGCTCCTCCCGTTGGTAGCCCTTACCTTGCTCACGCGGGCGCTGGGCCGGAAAGCTACCGGATGTCTCGCGGATCGGCCCAAGGAGCCGGGCTGCCGCTCTACCGCGCCCGTCGCACTCGAGGGGGTGTGCTACCGGACGGAAGCGTGGCGCGGCGGCCAAACGGCTTTCCTGCCGCCTGCGCTGGTCGTGGACTGGGCCAAAGTAGATTGGGCCAAGGTAGATTGGGCCAAGGTATCTATCGTGTTTGAACAGCCGCCGCGCCCGGCTTGGACAACCGGTTGCCTCCGGACCGCAATGCCGCGGCGCGGGAGCCGGCTGCGCGCGGGCGAACGCCAGAGCGAGACGAAGCAGCGGCGCGCTCCGGTTGGACGCAGCGCCGCCCGCCGCTGCCTTGAGGGGCGGTTCGCCGGCGCCTCCCGTGGTGGGGCGTTCGGATTGACGAGGCGGCAGCTCTCGACGCCCCCGCGACCCCACAGCGCGGGGCGGCTGCTCGTCCGCCGCCTGTTCTGGGCCTGCCTTTCGGTGGGTTTCGTGTGCCTGCTGCCGGCCTTGGCCGCTCAATCCGCGCCCGGCGAGGCTGAGGTCAAGGCCGCCCTGGTCTACAATTTCGCCAAATTCGTCGAATGGCCCGATGATGCCGACCCGCAGGGCCGCCCGGTGGTGGTCGGGGTCCTCGGCGATCCGGAACTGACGGCCATCATCGATAGGACCTTGCGGAACAAGACGGTTCGCGGCCGCACTTTTGACGTGCGCCATTTCACATCCATCGATAGCCCGGCGCTCTGTCACATTCTGTTTGTCGCCCTGCAAGACGCGGCTGCCGTCAAACGCACCATCCACGTGGTTCAGGATTCGCCGACGCTCACCATCGGCGAGCTGCACGGGTTTTCCGGCTGGGGCGGGGTGATCGAGCTCGTTCTCGAGGAAAAACAATTCCGCTTCGAGATCAACGCCGGGACAGCCCGCCGCGGCGGCTTGAAGGTGAGTTCCCGGCTGTTGCGGCTGGCCCGGTCGGTCAAAGGGAATTAACGCCATGAGACCCATCCGCGATCTGCCGATCGAGCGCAAGCTGACGCTGTTGCTGCTGCTGGTGAACGCGATCGCCTTGTTTTTGGCCTTCGGCGGGTTCTTCGCGTATGAAGTGTTCCGGATCGGCGATTCCACGCGCAAGCAAGTGACCACGCTGGCGGCGGTAATCAGCGAAAACACGGCCGCGGCCTTGGCCTTTGACGACGCTGCTTCCGCCGGCGAAACGCTGCTGGGGCTGCGGGCGCACGGCAATGTCACGGCAGCCGCTTTGTATACCAGCGAGGGCGTTTTGTTCGCGTCATACGTGCGCGGCGGCGCCGCGGCGCACAGCGTTCCGTCGCGCCCCCGCCCGCCGGGCCAGTATTCGACCGCCGATGGCGTGGTGCTTTTCCACCGCATCGAGCTTGGCGGCGACGTGCTGGGAACGCTGATGATCACGCACGACATGCGCGAGATGAGGACCGCCCTTTTCCGTTATTCGGGATTTGCGCTGCTGGTGCCGGCGGCTTCGTTTCTGATCGCTTTTCTGATTTTCTCGCGCCTGGTGCGATTGATCTCCGGACCGGTGCTGCATCTGGCCGAGACGGCGCGGAAAGTCTCCAGCGAAAAGAACTACACCGTGCGGGCCGTCAAGGTGAGCCACGACGAGTTGGGCCAGCTCGTCGACGCGTTCAACGAAATGCT
>JBBDWJ010000057.1:0-7299 GCA_040902925.1 Bryobacterales bacterium
AGCTCCGCGGCGGTAAACTCGTTGGCTCCCTCCTTGACCTGCCCCGTCGAGAACAGGTGAGAGACTCGCCACAGCCGCGCCGGCTCGACGCGGTGCTCCAGAGCCCTGAACACAGCCTGCTGGACTTCGGCATCGAGCGCTGCCTCGGCTACCAGCTCCTCGCCCAAACGCACGTGCAACGCCACAAAATGCTGCGCCGCGGCGGGGACGCCCCACCAGCGCGGCACGGTCGCCCCGATGAGAATCTGCGGCGCGAGGTCTTGCCAGATCAGGGCTTGGCGTTCGGTCGGAATCAGGAAATTCTGCTCGGCGTCCGCGATGCTGTAAGGCAGGTTGATGAGCGAGCCAAGAATTCGTCCACCGCCGCTGTTGGGCCATCCGGAGCCCTGCACCCGTCCCGTCGACCAGCCGCGCTTGCCGTCGTACCCGAGGAAGTTGTGGCTGCGGACGAACAGCGGATTCGAGCGGATTAATTCCGCACCAGGCGGCGAGTAGTAGATATAGGCGAGCCCGACGAGTGAATCGCGCAACACGCCGGTGAGCTCGCCGCGAATCTCCAGCAACTGCTCGGGCCGGCCCTGGGCGCGATCCACGGCGCGGCGCAGATTCATCTCGCGCTGTTCCTGGATGTGTTTCTCCACCCAGTGGCCTTGCGCGAACGAATTGGCCTCCACCGAAGACAGCGTCGAGCGCGGCAGGCGCACTTCCGAGATGCTGGCGGCGAGGCGGTTCGCCATCGCTACGTTAAATGCCTCGCCTCTCGATACGCGTTCCAGGTGATCGGCTAGATCGAAGATCGTCTTGATCGAAACCAGGCGCTGCTGGTTGAACAAGGAGTTCAATCGCTCGACCATGCGGCCGTGGGCGCTTTCTTCTCCCGTGCCCGGGCTGCCGGCCAGCAAGTCGATTAAGCGGTCCTGCGGTGAAGCTTCGGGCGCCGATCCGGTGGCGGACAACAAGGCCCGCACGCCCTCGCGTCCCGCGTCGAAGAGCCGCTCATTGCCGGAAATGTCCCAGAAAGCGGTGACGATCGCGCGCAGCGACGGATCGGCTTGCGCGTCGGGAATCTGTCCCTGGCGCCGGAGGATTTGCCACAGCCCGGTCAGGCTCTGGATCATGCCCATCATGTCGGATCGGCGCACCAGGTTGCCGACCTTGTCGACTCGCGGCAGCAGATCCAGATAGGCGGCGATGGTTTCTTCCGACAGCGTTGACGCGTCATTGAACAGCGTGAACTGATCTCCATATTCGGGGAAGGTGAGAATCATCTTCTCCACGGTTGCGGGGCTCAGTTTTTGCGTCCGGTAGCGATCGACGTTGCCGATAGCGAGGAAGATCTTCAGTGGCTCGTTTTCGATGGCCTTGCGCGTGAGCGCGAACATCGCCTCGACAACGTCGTCCGCGGCGGTCCAGCCTCCGGCGGCCTTGGTCAGTTTGCCGTCGTACTTGCCATGAGGGTGCTTGGTGAACAGGTTCTTCCAGGGTTCGATTCCCCCAGGGACATGCGGAGTGCCGTTGGGCATGACCTGAAGGCTGGCCGTGAGCAGCAACAACTCGGAGTTGGCCCGGAAGATGGGGCGCGCCGGCCCGGGGCTCGTCACCCGGCCGCGCACGGCCTCGTAGAAGCGCTCCATGCGGCGCGGCTCGGTGAAGTAGGCATGCGCCGGGCCTTCGACGCGGGCAACCGAATCATAGTAGGAAGCCAGCCAGCCGTCGTCGGTCTCGATCAACTTTTGCAGGAACTCGATGCCGCGGTCGGGGCCCATCCCCACCAGTTTTCGCCATACGGCCTCGGTAGTGGCGTCGCCGGGCACCAGAGCCTTGCCGTCGCGAACCTCGAACATGCCGCCGAAAAAGTCGAGCACGTTGGCATAGTTTCTCAGCCGCTCGATCGGGATCTTGGCGCGCATCTCCTCTGCGGTTGGCGGATGGAGCTTTGACATCGCTACGTACATACGGGCCGCGGCCGGATCATTGAGGAACTGTTCGATGAATTCGCCCTCGCCCTTTTTCCGGAACGTCTCGCGCCAGAAGTCCTGGCCGAAAATGATGGGCAGCATCGTCGATTCGTAGGGCAGGCGGACCGGCTTGCCGGCGCGGAACGCCCCCTCGATCTCGGCTAGCGGAAAACCGGAATCGATCGACAGGAAAGCGCGGGACGGATTGACGGTCTCGAGAACCGCATCAGGCCCACACTCATTTCTCAGGCGGAAGCCGATGATCTTGAGGATCTGAGCCGTTTCCTGCGACTCGCAGTCGGGAATGTCCAACGCCTGGTCCGCTCCGGCGAATTGAGCCAACTCGCGGGCCTGCGATAGATACTGCAGCACCAGCTTCATGTACTCGGTCTGATCGAGAGTCTCGGCGCCGCGCGTGGCGCGATAGCCGTTGGTGACCACGTTGCGCGCCAGAGCCGGAAATAGCTGCTCGTCCGACTGGTCGCTGGAGAGCGCGGCCATGCGGCGGAACGCGTAGAGCGGTCCCGGAATAGTGACCCACTCGTTGGCGGATCGTTCGCTGAGCTTAGGAGGATCGAGCACCTGGCTGGAGCGCTCGAAGCCGCCGCCGCCAGCCTCGCGGTAGGCGGCCACATAGCGGGCGGCTGCTTCACGATCGCCGTTCAGCAGGGAAATGATGGCGAGGCGCCGTGTGATAGGGCGTTTTTGATCCGGGGAGGCATTTCCGGAAGCTTGATGCGCCTGCTCGTAAGCCTGCAGCCGGGCGGGGTCGCGATAGCGGTCGAGGAACTCGGCGTAGGCCAGTTTCGCCGCCGGGTCCGCCGACGCCGCCTCTTTCGCCAACAACGCGCGCGCGTCGCCAGGCTGGCCCTGCCGCTCCAGTTGCAGCGCGCGTTCAACCGTCTCGGAAGCAGGCGCAGCCGCTAAGGTACACGCGGCGGCAAGCATCAATAACAGAAAACGGCACATACAACCTCCCCCAGGATGGTTCTTCCCGATTTCCGGAACCAGCGGCACGGACGCGGGCCTAATTGTACCCTACGTAAGCGCTAACCCCATTGCGCCCGATTGTAGTGGTTCCCGGATCGTCTGTAAACGCTTATGAGCTTTACGGGCGTCCCATGTTTCACTAACTCTTGAGATTTTACATCCACATTGGATTGCCTGCACGCCACGGGCTTCCTGCCAACTAGGCTGTCTCGAGCACCGCGCAAGGTAGTCGGCGCGGATCGATTCGCGGCTACACCTTCTACCCTGGAAGGCCCGCTACCCAGGAAGGCCCGCGGAGTTGACCTGGCGTACCCAACGCCTGACTGATCACGTCCTCGTTATAGCGGCCTTTCATCTGTCGCAGCATTGGCGCGGCCGGAATTGCCTGTTTCCCGCCAGCCTATGGTAGATTAAAAGCCAGTTCCGACCGGCTTTTCCAACCACGACGGAGAGGTGGCTGAGTGGTCGAAAGCAGCGGTTTGCTAAACCGTCGTAGGGGCTTCAACCTCTACCGAGGGTTCAAATCCCTCCCTCTCCGCCAGTTTTTCCATTCCCCCACCTTCACGGCTGTTCCCATACGCCTGACGCGCGCCGGATTCTCAAGCGGGCTTCCCCACTGCTAATCAGTGCGTATCGAGTCGCAATAGGACCGAGCACTTCGAATACGCAGACGGCGCCGAGGACAACCGTCGACATCGTCACGGCATATTCCGGAAACCGGCGGGCGACTTCCAGACTCAGCGCGATCGCCAGGTCCGCCTGCGCCAATATGGCGAGCCCAATCCAGCGCTGTTGGTACGGATCGAAACCGAGGAAACGCGCGCCGGCGCTCGCGCCGAAAACCTTGCCGGCCGTGCGGGCGAGAATATAACCGCCGCCTAGAGCGCCCAAAGAACCGACTTTGCCGATATCCAAGTCCGCTCCGGCCACGACGAAAAATATGGCGTAGAGCGGCGGGTCGAGGCGCGCCAGCGCGGCGCTCAGACGCTGCGTTGCCGGCGTCAGGTTGACCATGGTAGCGCCGACGGCCAGGCTCGACAGCAATGGCGAAAGGTCGAGCACCAGTGCCACGCCGACGCACAGCAGAATACTGCCCGCCAGCAGCATCTGCACCTCGCCATGGTCCTTGATCCGCGAGCACCAGCCCGCCAGCATCAAGCCCAGCAGGAAGCCGAGCGCGGCCGAACCCAGCAGTTCCCAGACGAACGTGAAGCTAGCGTCATAGACGATGTTCAGCACCGAGGCATTGGTTGGCCGGCTCAGCCGGATGAGCGCCGTCACAAGCGTGAACACCGCCAGCACGATGACTTTGTTCACCGCCACCACGCCACGCACCGTATCGGTAAGCGGGCCGCGGCTGTCGCACTCGCGCAGCACCATCAGCGTGGCGGCCGGCGCGGTAGACATTGCCGCCGTTCCCAGTAAGGCGGCCAACTGCCAGGATTGGTCCAGAAACAGCACGGTCGCGAAGACCAGCACACCCGTCGCGGAAGATTCCGCAATTGTCAGAAGCACGACCCGGCGGCCCATGTGCCGGAAATGCTCAAAGCGAAAAACCGAGCCGACCGAAAACAGAATCAGCCCCAACGCCACCTGGCTCATGACGTGGAGACTGGCCACGTTGCCGGCACTGATCCAGCCGAGAACCGACGGTCCAAGGGCTACCCCGACCAGAATGTAAGCGGTGACCTCGGGCACGTGCAGGACGCGGACAAACTGCCCCGCAAGCAGCGCCAATACGAGGATGAGGCCGATCGCAAAAAGGGGATCCAAACCACGCCCGAGAGCACGGAAAACGAACCGCCCGCAAGAACTACGGGCAGCGTTTGGGAAGTTGCCGTTCCAGTGGGCCTAGCGGCCCAATTCGTGGAAACAGACCGCCTGACGCGGCGCTCTCGCCTCCATCACGAGAAGTATAGCGCCGGCCGTGCGCCGGGCTGGTCTTTTTCAGCCCCCAAAGACAGCTTCACGGCGGCGGAAGGCAGGGAGCAAAGGAACGGTGGAAACTGCGACCCGGGCCTACTTCCCCTGGGTTTTCTTGTACTCTTCGAACTCCCGCCGCACTTGTTCGTTGGGCGGATAGACACCCTCGATCGGCCGCCCTTCGAGCAACAGCTTGCGCTGAAACGCTTCCAGCTCGTCGTGCTCGAGCGCCTCATCGACAACCTTTTCGGCGAGATGCGCCGGGATGACCAGCACTCCGTGGCGTTCGCCGAGCAGGATATCGCCGGGCGCGACCGTAACGTTGCCGATGCGCACCGGCACCTGGTAGTCGACGCTCATCAGGTTCGGACTCACCGAGGAGGCCTGGCCGCGCCGCATGTAGACTTGCAGCGGCATGCCGGCGAGCTCCGGGATGTCCCGCATGCCGCCGTCAATGACCATGCCGGTCGCCCCCCTTACCACGGCGCGAAGAGTGGTTACCGCTCCCGAGACTCCCGACCGCGTGTCGCCCCCGGCGTCAAACACCAGCACGTCGCCCGGCTCGGTTTCCTCAGCCGAGACGTAGTTAAGCTGGCGGCGCTGCGAGTAGATGCGTTCGCGCAGATCGGGCCGGTTCGGCAGGTAGCGCATGGTGCGCGCGCGGCCGATCAACCGGCGGTCATTGTGCAGCGGGGCCAGCTCGTTGATAAACGTATAGTCGAAACCTTCCGCTCGAAGGCGCGCCCAGACCGATTCCAGCCCCACGCGGGTCAGTTTCTCGAACAGCACCTTGTCCGAGACGCTTAGCCGTTGTTGCACGTGGGCGGGAATCTCGAACGCCGGCGTGGAAAGCTCCACTTTCGCGGTCTGGGCCGCCCCGTTCCAGGGCAGCAGACAAACCAAGGTCAACAGTTTGGTTCTGGTCATGGCTAGCCTCCGGTGCGAAAAGACCTTCACGGCGGCAGTCCGCGGGAGTCAGCCGGGTTCCGCGCCGAGGCCATCATAGCCCAACCGTGGCCAGCCGTTGCCACTGGCGAGGCCTGGGGCTTGGGACAACCGGCGCCGACGGTCATGGACGGTACCGCCCGCGCCCTCCAGCCAGGCCGCAACGCGCGGCAAGGGCCAAACGTCTCAACCGCGCATCTCGGTCTTGTCGGTATCCGGGTTTGGGTTTACTCTGAAAGCGGAGACGAAATCATGTTGAGACCGAAGACCCTGCCGCTGGCGGCGGGTTTGTGCTTGTTGGCTGCGGTCGAATTGCTTGCCCAAGGCGGCTTGGGCGCTCCTCCAGGCCAAATGGGCGGCGGGGGAGTGCGTGGCGGGTCGAGCGGCCGCGCCCCGTCGCCAGGCGGACGGATTCCGGAAGCGGCTCCGCCCTCCTCCGACAGCGGCGAAGCCGGCGCTGCAAGCGGAATTACGGCGGGCCGGCCCGAACGGGCGGAGCCGTCGCGCCCCGTCGGGAATATTCTTTCGCCCGGCTCGCCGGGTGGACATACACCGTCCGCCGGAGGCTCCAGAGGGTTTCCGGGCTTTTTGGGCCAGCCGAATATCCTGTCTCCCGGCAAGCCCGGACCGTACAGGCCCGGAAATGTGGTCACGCCGGGCACTCCTTCGGCGCCCTCCGTCACTGGTGGAATATCCGCCGGCATAGGCGGTGAGCGAGACCAGCGCGGCGATTCCGGAAGCCGCCGCGGCCATGGCAGAGGGCACAGCGGCAGAGGGAATGGTGGCGTGGCCGTCTATCCCTTCGTGTATTTCGGCTATCCCTACGGCTACAGCAACGGTGGGTATGAGATAGAAACCGGCGCGGTATCGCGAACCAATTCGAACGCCTCCTACGTCATTGAGGGACATCTTGACCAATCGGCGCAGGGCCGCTCGCGCGTGTATGAGCTGGGCCCTCAAGCCTCTGAAGATCCATACGCGGCGGAAACCGAGCCGGCCGAAGCCGCGTTGCCGGGGCAGGGCGCCACGCAAGGCGCCACACAAGGCGCGACTGGGGCTTTCGATTTGATCGCCCTCCAGGGGGGCCTGATCTACGCGGTTGGCGAGCATTGGCTGCTGGGCAATACAGTCCATTTCGTCACCATGCAGGGCGACCATTATGTGGTTTCCCTGCAGGAAGTCGATCTTGATCTGAGCGTCAGGCTAAATCGGGAACGCGGCCGCAAGTTCCTGTTAGAAGTGCGCGAGCAGGACCAGGGCGTTTCCGGCGGCGGCGACGTGATTCCCTGACGCGATTCCGATGCGTATAGCTGTCGCCGGACCGGTTCCAAGCCGCAATGCGGAAAGCCGGTATGAGGGCGTCAGTGGGACGCTCCCCTACCTCCGTGGGAACCGGATGCTTCTCCCGAAAATCGAGACCCGCCGGTGGCGATGACCCTCAACATTCCCGCATTCGCAAACGGCGCGGGCATACCTGTGCGTC
>JBBDWJ010000057.1:7309-7999 GCA_040902925.1 Bryobacterales bacterium
CGTCAAACCTGTGATGGCGCGGACGAATCGCCGGCGCTCACCTGGGCCGATATCCCGCCCGGCGTGAAGAGCTTTGCTTTGATCGTCGAAGATCCTGACGCACCGGCCGGAACCTGGAATCATTGGCTGCTGTGGGATGTACCAGGCTCCGCCAACGGATTGTCCCAGGGGTATGAACCGGGTTCGACTGGCGTTAGTGGCCGTAACGATTTCGGCCGGCGCGGTTATGGGGGACCGTGCCCGCCGCCAGGCCATGGCCGTCACCGGTATTTCTTTCGGCTGTTCGCGCTCGATCGGGAGACGCTCGGGCTCGCCGAAGGTTCCAGCCGCCGGGCGCTCGACAACGCGCTGGCCGGGCATATCATGGCGGCGGCCGAGTACTTGGGCGTCTACGAGCGCAAGAAGAAATAAATCTCCGCTGCGCCCCAAGCCGCTTCCTCAGGTCCCGGCTGACGGCGCTACGATTGGGCCACTAAAATAGTCAGTAGATGCGTCAGGAGTTCTCGATCGGCGGCTCGAAACTGGTTCTCGTCGAGGGAGACATAACCCAAGTACCCGCCGACGCCATCGTCAACGCCGCGAACTCCGCGCTGGCGGGTGGAGGAGGCGTCGACGGCGCTATCCACCGCGCCGGTGGCCCTTCGATCATGAAGGAGCTGGACGCAATTCGGCCGGGAATCGGCCGTTGCC
>JBBDWJ010000058.1:0-7978 GCA_040902925.1 Bryobacterales bacterium
GTTACCCAGGCGCCCGGTATAAAGTGTTACCCATGCGCCCGTAAGCACAAGATGGTTTCGCCCCTTTCGGGGCTTTGCGGCGACCAGCCTTTAGCCGGGCGCCGTTAAACCTCCGCCAAAGGCGCCGCCGGCAGTGGCCGTGGCGCCGTCGTGGTGGGCACGGCGCTCGTCGTGGTGGGCACGGCGCTGGTCGTGCTGTCAGCCAGCCGCGCCGCTCGGGTTACCGCTATTGCCCCGGCGTACTCGCGGGAGCGCGCACTGGCTGACCGGCCGCTGCGCCCTCCGCCAGGTTTCCATCGTCGACGGTCACGGTGCCGTTTACCAATACATACTTGATGCCGTCGGGCGCTTGCACTGGGTCTTCGAAGGTGCCTCGGTCGAGGATCGTGTCGGGGTTGAAAACCACGATGTCGGCGTCGGCGCCTACCTTGATGCGCCCTTTGTTCTGCATCATCGGCACGCGCTTCTCGATGCGCTGGGCAGGGCGGATGGTCATCTTCGCGATTGCGTCGTTCAAGGTCAGCGCTTTTTCCTCGCGCACGTAGCGGCCCAGCACTCGCGAAAACGTGCCGAACGAACGCGGATGCGCCCGGCCATTCACGAGCCACATGCCGTCGCTCGCGATCATCGTCAATGGGCTGGCGACCAGCATCTTGACGGTCTCCATCGTGTAAGCGGGGGGCGAAATGATCGTGCCGCCCTGCTGCCGGTAGCGTCCGAAACTCTCGCGGGTGAGCGTCTCGCCGGTTTCTACCCAGATGTAGTTCGGAAATTGCTCGTCGGCATACGTTTCCCAATCGTCAAAAAGGTGCGCCTCGATCAGCGTCGACCCTCGATTGTAGGGATAGCATTCGGTCGTGACGTCGATGCCGTCTTTCTGAGCCTGGGCGATGATCTCGAGATACCGGCCGGCGCGCTCTCCGCCGCTACTGTTGATATGCACGACGTGCAGCGGCGCACCGGATACCTTTGAGGCTTCGAGCAGCTCTTCAATGTTGCTGAAGTCGTTGGGTGTGGCCCGCATGTGAACGTGCCCGTTGGCGCCGTACTTGGCGGCCACCTTGAACATCTCGATCAGCTCTTCCTTCGTAGCCGCCGGAGTGTAGGCGACGCCGAAGCCGACCGCGACCGCGCCTTGATCGAGTCCCTGGGCGATGAGGGCGGCTGTCTTGGCGATCTCGTCGGGCGTTGCGGCGCGGGCCAGCGCTTCGCCGGTCAGACCTTCATTTTTTCCCGTCATGGCAATCTGGCGCGAGTAGGGATGGCCGATGGCCGCGCCGTAGTGGATGGTCTGGCCTCCGGCGCGCTCTGCGTACCAGGCATCGATGTTCTCAACCCCGATCTCGAGCTCGAGCGACGTCGTGATGCCATCGCGGACATGCGCCGCGTAATTCGCCGCGGCCTGGCCGTGCTGGTGGAGGTCGATGAAGCCGGGCGAGACCACGTGACCCGCTGCGTCGAGGGTGCGGCGGCCGCTCAGGCTATCCTCGCTAACCGCGGCGATGGTAGATCCGTTGACGCCGATGTTGCGAACCGCGTCGAGCCCCGATTCGGGGTCGATGACGCGCCCGTTGGTGATGACCAGGTCGTATTGTTGCTGGCAGCCCAGCGCCAGAGCGAGGGGAACGAAAAGGAGGCTGCGGAGGATTGAGCGTCGCATCGGACTAGTATGCCAGAGCCGCTTCCCGTTGAGTCAACGGCGGAATGGCGGATTTGCGATGTTAGTTGCCGCCGGCGCACTTCGAGTCGTCGCGGTGGACGTAGTAGGACTTATAGTTCGGCGCTTTGGGGTTCATGCAGCCCGAAAGATTCAACAACTCGACTCTGCGGAAGTCGATGGGCTGGCCTTCCGCTTGTAGGGCGATGTATCCCTCGCTGAGCAGCATGCCGTCTTTTTTTACGGCCGGATCGAAACCGGTAACGACTCCGCCGCCGATCTGCGGCCTCTGGAATTCGAGCACCGTCACGCCGTCGATGAGGTGGCGCACGCTTTCGGAGCCGAGCACTTCGACTTCCACCGTCACCCATTCCTCGCCACGATAGGTCTTCGACGTCGAATTGGTGCAGTGCGCCTTCACCATCTCGCCGTTCATGAAAATCTCGGTTCCCGGCGTGCATACGTTCATCGTGGGGCGTGCATTCGTCGAGCCCGCTGTCTCGCCGAGAAACTGCGCCTCGACCGAGATCGGGAAATTCTGCTCCTTGGGCATCGTTTCCGGCGCCTGCGAGTGAACCATCACGCCGCTGTTGATACGGACGTAGTTCGGCGCGTCTTTCATGTGTTCGCCGACGAAGCGATATTCGATCCGCAGGCGGTAGTGCGACAGCTTTTCGTTGTAGTAGAGGTGCCCGAACCGCATGTTGAACTCGGTGTACTTGCCGTAGGAGGCCCGCAGGATGCCGTTTTCAACGCGGAACGTGCCGGCGTAGTTGTCGCCTACTTCGTGGCCGGCGATCTTGACCGTCCAGCCGTCGAGGTTCTTGCCGTTGAAGATCGGGACCCAGTCTTCGCGGCCCGCGTTGGCTTGGGCGTAGGCATGGAATGGCGTGAGCCCGAGCCCGGCGGCAAAAAGCCCCAGGCAGGCGAGCCGCGCGGACCGGTTCAAACAAAACTTGCTAGGGCTGCTCATCGGGAGGTCTCCTGGGCGCAAAAGCGGCTGAAAGCGCATGCGGTATAAATTCTGGGCGGCTCTGCACGGCCTGCGCGAAGTCTCTATGGTAGGGGATTGGCGCCGGAAGGTGCCTGGAAACGGAACAGGATGTGGCGGCTGTCGAGACGTGACTGTGCGTACCGAGTGCATGGCAGCGCCGTTATGCCGCCGCTTGCCAATCGCGCGCCGGCCCGGTAAAATGCAGTCCAACAAGGGAAAGCGGGAGTTCGCAGGGGTCCCGGTTTGAGGTGGGTTGTGGCAAGAGAATCAACTATATGCACGGAGAAGAAGAGGCCGCGAGCCGTTCGCAGAACCAGTACAACCTAGGCCAGCCTCTTCCGAATCACCCCCCTGTTCAGAATGGCTTTGAGACGCCTGGCGGCGCCCAGCGCGGGGAAGCGCTTGCGTTGCCGCGGCGCGGGTACGCTCCGCACGGTCGCCCGCCCGGACCCCCGGCAGGCAGGATGCGCCCGTCCGGCAGCGACCTGGTCTTCGTCGCCGACCCGACGGCGGCGCCTCTTTTTGCTTCCCTGCTTGGCAGCTCGGTTCCCGTTCCGTGGCACAAGTCGCTGGCGAACTGGTTGCGCCCTGAGAACCTGCCCCCTCTGGAGTTGACCTCGACGCCCATCCCGGTGCCGAGTATCTGGGGAACCTACGACTTTCGTAAGCGCAGTTTGTTGTCATCCAGTCTGGCCCATATCGCGATTGTGGTGCTGCTGTTCACAGTGGTGTCGCGATCCACGCTGCCGAGAATCATTCCGCAGTCCGTTGACTTGTCGATTCCGGTCGAGATTACCCGCTTTCTGCCGAACCCACCGCAGAAAGGCGGCGGGGGCGGCGGCGACAACTCGCCCTTGCCGGCCAACGAAGGAGCGTTGCCGCGCTTCGAACTCATTCAACTGACTCCGCCGCGGCCGCAGGCAATGGACGTCGAGCCGCGGCTGGCCGTCACACCGTCGCTGCTCAGCGCCCGAGACCTGAAGGCGAACGTCCTCGACTTCACGTTGCTTGGCAGCCCGCTGCACGAAGTGAGTCCGCCATCACCAGGGACCGGAAAAGGCGGCGGAATCGGCTCCGGTGAGGGCAGCGGGATCGGTCCGGGCAAAGGCGCCGGTTTCGGATCGGACGAGGGCGGAGGTACGGAAGGCATTTTCGAGGTCGGCGGCGAGGTCTCCGCTCCCGCGCTGCGTTTCCAGGTCGACCCCGAATACTCGGAGCAGGCCCGCGTGCAGCGGCTGCAAGGCGCGGTGCTACTGTCGATCGAGGTGTGGCCCGACGGCCGCGCTCACAATGTCCGCGTAGTGCGCGGGCTGGGCATGGGTCTTGATCAGCGGGCGGTGCAGGCGGTCCAAAAATGGGAGTTTGACCCGGGCGTGAAAGACGGCGTGCCGGTCAAGGTTGTTTGCCGGGTCGAAGTGATTTTTACGTTGTTCTAGCCCCTCGCGTTCGTACTGTTTCCTCAAGCGTCGTATCCCTCGCGGAGATCGCCCGGCCCCTCGCGGAGATCGCCTGGCGACACCGTCGCGCGCGTAGCGCCGCGCAACTCAAGAGCCACGGATGTACTACAATGTAGTGCATGGGCAAGAGCGAAGTTTATAGCTGGCGGGTTTCTCCCGAAACCAAGACTTCGTTGGAGCACGAAGCGCGCCGGCAAGGGATTTCTCTTGGCAGCCTGCTGGAGCGGATCAGCGCCGATTGGCTCGCCGCGCGGCGTTCCGAGAATGGCTCGGACTCGGCGGAGCAGCGGCGCCTGCAGATGAAGGCGGAGCGCCTGTTCGGAACGATCGCCGGAGGAGACCCCGAGCGCTCGGCCCGCAGCCGCGATATCGTTCGCCGCCGGCTGGCACAACGCAGCAGCCGAACTGCCGGTTCCAACCGCCGTTCCTCATCGCTCGAAAGATCGGACGATGGGCTCCGCAACGACGTGCGGCGAAAACCGTAACGGTTCCTATGAAGGCCGGCGGGTTGATCGATACAGGTGCGATTCTCGCTCTTCTGGATCGCGATGATGCCTGGCACACAGCGTGTGTCGAGACCTTCGGCGGGCTCCGCCTTCCTCTGCTAACCTCCGAAGCTGTTCTTGCTGAACTGTTTCACCTGGTCGGGGATAAGCGGCATGAAGTGAATGCGGCCTGGGAATTTCTGCGTTGCGGTGCCGTCTTGCTGGCTGAATTGAGCGATCAGGAACTTCCAGCGATTCGCGCCCTGATGGCCAAGTATCATGATCAGCCGATGGACTTTGCGGAAGCAACGCTGGTCTATCTCGCCGCCCGCGAATCCCTGAACACGGTATTCACGGTCGACCGAACCGATTTTGAAACCTATCGAATCGCAAATCGACGGCGGTTTAGGGTGTTGCCGGAGAGAGCGGCGTGGTGACGACCAGTCGTTCAGGATCGATCACGGCTGAGATCCAATCCTTGTAAACTTGGCCCTTTTGCCAGCAGGAACTGCTTGAAACCGATTCGCTTACCGGTGAGCTTGTCGAAATCCCGCTGAGCGACCACAATGACTGCATCGCCCCGGCGCCGGACGCGTTGCGGCCCGTCCGCGAGAGCGCGATTGACGAGTTCGCTGAAGCGGTTCTTTGCGTCGGCAAGCTGCCAATCCATGAGGGAACCTCCTTATCTAGCCAATCTAGCTATTATCTTCCCAAATGGACAACGACTCCGCAAATGCCGGATAGACCTTGTGCCTTACCCGCGCGGACAGGGTTCGAATCGCTTGCGGCGATGATGCCCAGCTCTCCCTCGCAAGGGTTACTGATTTCCGATTCCGGGCGCTAGGCCTTTAGCCAGCGATCGAACCAATCAAACGCCTCGGCCTGCATTTTGAGGTCGAACTTGTGCGGGCCGGGGTAGAAGCTGGCGCGGTATTGGTCCGCCGCTTTTGCCTTTCCGTAAACCGCCTTCAGGATCTCGTCGGCGCGCTGCATCTCCGGCAGCGTGAATAGCTGGTCTTCGCGGTTGTTCAGCACGAGCAACGGGTTGGGGACCGTGAGCCCGACGATTTCGGGGTAATCGAGATCGAGCGGCAGGGAGGGAATGTAGATCATCCAGGTGTGCGTATAGCACTTGTTTAGCAGGTAGTCGCGCCAGGTGGTCATCATGCCGACTGGAACCGAGCAGCGGATGCGGTCGTCGATGCCGGTCAAAAAGACGGTACGCAAGCCGCCGCCGGACAAGCCGCAACAGCCGACGCGGTTGGCGTCCACCTCGGGCCGCGCGCAGAGATAGTCGAGGGCGCGTTGGTCCTCGGCGGTGAAGACTCCGGGCCAGGTCGTGCCTGCGCAAAACAGGCTTTTGGCTATCAGGTGTTCGTGGCCGGAAGCGAAGCGATTGTAGCGCTCGATTTCCTCCTCTGACTCGGGGCTGACTTCCGCGAGATCGCCTTTGATGATGTCAGGCAAATCAGCGGCGCGCATGCGGCGGCTGCCAAAGGTAAACGCATCGTGAACGAGCACCGCGTAGCCGCGCTTGGCCAGCTCGTTCGCCCAGGCGACGCCGCCGTAATAGTGCTCCTGGTGGCGCGTCATCACCGGATGCATGTTGTCGCTGATGCGCGTGATTTTGCGCGTGCCGAAATACTTGTTGCCGCCGTGGTCGTGCAACGCGAGCACCCCCGGCAAGGGTCCCGTCGCGCCGGCCGGTTTCAAGAACAGCGCTTCGGTCGGCGGACCAAAGGGCAGTTGCCAGCTCAGATGATCGATCTCGAGGCCGTCGTATTCGATGCGATGCTGGAGCGTCGCCTGCGGGGTCTGGCCGGCGTCGGGCTGTAGGAGCGTTTCGCGGTACCGCGCGCGGGCGCCTGTGCGCCAAGCCGCCAGGTCGGTCGATTCCGCTCGGCGGAAAGACAGGCGCGGCGGATCGGAGGCGATTCCCGCCGCCCAGTCCCCGTAGGCGCCCAACATGTTCTGCGGCATCGCTGATCCTCCTTCGTTTCCCGCTCCGCTATTTTACTGCTGTGGCCCGGTCTACTGCGACACGGTCTACCGCGGCGTGGCCTACCGCGGCGGCGCGGGCGTGTGAGCGAGCCAGAGTCACGCGTCGCGGCAGGATAGTTTTTCCGGAACTTTTCGGCCGGATGCTCGTACAACTCCAGCAAGCCCGGCCGGAGGCCTATGCCAAAGTGCCACTGCCGGCCGGGTGTTACGCTTTCGGTCAGGCGGTCCTCACGGAAAGCAAGGACAGACGTCTAACCGGCGTCGCTTTCAGGTTTGCGACAAGGGGCGATGCGGGCCCCAGGGGGGAATTCATGGTGTCCGACCTTCGTTTCGCTTTTCGCGGTTTGAAGAAGAGTCCGGGCTTTGCGCTAACGGCGGTGGCGACGCTGGCGCTGGGTATCGGCGCCAACACAGCGATTTTCAGCCTGGTGAATCAATTGCTGTTGAATCCGCCGGGTATCGCCGATCCCGCGCGTGTGGTGGCGGTGCGGGTTCGCTACGAGAAGCTGAACATGAACAGCATCGGCATGTCGGCGCCGAACTTCGCCAACGTCCGCGACAGCCGCGACCTGTTTGAACACACCGCCATCGTCGGCAGCGGGCAGTATAACTACACCGGCGGCGCCGTTCCCGAGCAACTCAAGGGCTCTCCGGTGTCGGTCGAGTTTTTCGACGTCTTCGACGCCAAGCCGCAATTGGGCCGCGCGTTTGTTGCCGAAGAAGACAAGCCGAACGCCAATCGGGTTGTGGTGCTCGCTCATGCGGCGTGGCAGCGGCTGTTCGGCGGTGACTCGGCGATCGTTGGCAAGACGATCGATCTGAACCAGACGCCCTACCAGATCATCGGCGTTATGGGTCCTGAATTCCGCTGGCCCCAGCAAGAGGACCTTTGGACGCCGCTCGGGCTGCCCGATGACAACTATACGGAAGGCTTCCGCTTCAACGAGAGTTTTTTTGCGGCGGCGCGGCTGAAGCCGGGTGTGACGCTGGAACGGGCCAATGCTTTCATCGATGTGCTGGCGGATCGCGTGCGCCAGAACGGAACCCGCGGCGGGCAATACGCGCAGGATTCGCTGTGGGGCATGTTCGCGGTGCCGATGACGGACTTCATCGCGCGCGAAACCAAGACGCCGCTGCTGGTGCTTTCGGGCGCGGTGGGACTGGTGCTGTTGATCGCCTGCTCGAACATCGCGGGGCTGATGCTGGCGCGCGCTTCGGGGCGCGGACGCGAAATCGCGGTGCGGATTGCGATGGGCGCGCGCGGCTGGCAACTGCTACGGCAGACTCTCGCCGAAAACCTGCTGCTGGCGCTGGCGGGTGCGATTGCGGGGCTAGCAGCCCGTGGCAGAATTGGTCATTTTCAGATGGCGGCTAAAACCGATGC
>JBBDWJ010000059.1:0-7897 GCA_040902925.1 Bryobacterales bacterium
CCTCCAGAAAGCAGCCTAAAAATGGACCTTCCCACGAATTCTTGCGCAGAGCCCTTTTTTCAGGGGGTATCCTCGCCTCAATAGCAAGAGTGAACGAAGTTCCCTGACGACCCCATACTAAGTCTTCAAATGTTTCCGTGCGCTTGCGAACCGCTTCCCGGATGCTTTCAGAGACCACATCTCCAAAGAAGCTAACCACGTCGAGAAAGGTTGATTTCCCGCTGGCGTTCGGGCCTACGAGAATCTGCATCGGGTCAACCGCCTGATCGATTAGCTTCAGGCAACGGTAGTCGCGGGCACTGATCCAGCTCAGCATGGACTTAGCCAATATAGTCAACCCTGGCAAGCTTGCCTCAGGGCGTTCCTCAATTCATCTTCTTGCTCATCGGCGACCGTTCGCAAGTCGAAGCGCAAGCCATTGTCCTCTAGTCTTGCAACAACCGGAGGGTCATTGTGGCGTAGCCTTTGTTCGACATCCAACAAAGCCACGTCGTTTGGCCGTATTCCAACTAACCAAGTCGCCAGACCCTGACTCGGCGTCGAACCGCCGCCGAGCACCGATTCACCGGCATGTAGCGAAACGTCAGCCGGAAAATCAGCCCCTAGCGACGCCGCGAACTTTTCGGCGCGAGTCTTCAACTGCTCGCCGCTCTGCCGCGCCATTCTCAGCACCGGAATCCGGTCATAGCGTTCGAGCACGTACTCCCGCAGGGTCGCTTCGAGCGCCGCGTAGACCAGCTTGTCAGCCCTCAAGGCCCGGAACAGCGGGTTGCGCCGCAGGCGGGCAACAAGGTCGGGCCGCCCGGCGATGATGCCGGCCTGCGGGCCGCCCAGCAGCTTGTCGCCGGAGAACGTCACCAGATCGGCGCCGCCGGCGAGACTCTCTCGAACCGTTGGCTCATCGTTCACGCCAAGGCTTGCGAAATCGAACAGACTGCCGCTGCCCAGATCCTCGACCAGCGGCAAGCTCTTATCGCGCGCTAGCTTGGCCAAATCCGCTAGCGCCGGCCGCTCGGTGAAGCCAACCATCCGAAAGTTACTTGGATGCACCCTGAGCAGCAGCCGCGTCTCGCCGCCGATCGCCGCGCGGTAATCCTCGACCCGGGTGCGGTTAGTGGCGCCGACCTCGCGCAGCTTTGCGCCGCTGCGGGCCAGGATTTCGGGAATCCGGAAGCCGTCGCCGATCTCGATCAGCTCGCCGCGGGACACGATGACTTCGCCGCCGCCGGCGAGCTCGTGCAGCGCCAAAAAAATCGCCGCCGCGTTGTTGTTGACCACCACGGCCGGCGACCCGAGCAGCTTTTCGAGCAGCCTCGAGACATGCACGTCGCGCTTGCCGCGCCGGCCCGCTGCAAGGTCGTATTCGAGATTGGTGTAGCCGCCGGCGGTCGCCGCGATGGCTTCGAGAGCGGCCGCTGCAAGCGGCGCGCGGCCGAGGTTGGTGTGCAGGATGACGCCGGTGGCGTTGATCACCCGTGCGAGCGACGGTCTAACCCGGTCCGCCAACCGCCGCCCGACCTCCGCCGCGATTTGGGCCGCGATTTGGGCCGCGAGTTCGGCTTCGAGCACCTCAGGACGGGGCGCCCCGCCGTTGACGTCTCCGCCCCCTGCAAGCTGCCGCCGCAGTTGTTCAAGCGCCGCCCGGATCTCCTCAACGACGAGCGCCCGCGGATAGCTGGCAAGCCACTGGGCTGCCGCCGCCCCAGCGAGCAGGCTATCGACCGACGGAAGATTGCGCAGCAAGCGCTGTTTGGCTTCGGCTTCCACGCTCGATCCTTCCTAAGTCTGGCTTCCTTCCCAAGTCTGGCGCCCATGTCCGGGGGCGCCCTTTCGCGCCGAGCGGTCTGAACTCGATTCTCGCATTGTCACGGGTCCCCGAAGCTCCCGCCTGGATTAGCGCTAGCCGATCTTATACCAGGGGAGATCCGCGCAAGGAATCGATCTTGTACGCCGAAGGCCTTTGGTGCTATAACCGGGAGTGTCCAACCTTCCACAGAACACCATCATCTGGTATTGGTATTGATAGCAGCACTGGATGTGGGGTTGAGGCTGCAAGCGCCTACTGCTGGAAACTGGACGCGGGAGAAGCCGCCACGAGCTTAAGAATCTGCCTGCTGGGAAGCGGAAGCAATGGCAACGCGACGTTCGTGGCCACCGAGCGGGTGCGTCTGTTGATCGATGCCGGTTTCAGCCATCGCCGCATCCAGCAGCGGCTGGCGGCGATCGGCGAAAGCGCCGCGAACCTCGACGCGGTGATCATCACCCACGAGCACTCCGATCACATTAGCGGCTTGCCGGTTGTAGCCAAGAAAACCGGCGCGGTCGTGTATCTCACTCCGGCAACCCGCGACTCGCTCGCCTGGGACGATTCACGAGCCCGCGTCGAGCCGTTTCAGGCCGGCCGCTCGATCGTCATCGGCGACCTCGAAATCGACACGTTTACGGTGCCGCATGACGCCATCGATCCGATCGGCTGCGCGGTGCGCTGGCAAGGCGTCAAAATCGGCCTGGCGACCGATCTCGGCTATATGCCCGACTCGGTCAAATATCATCTGCGGGGCTGCGATCTGCTGATTCTCGAATCCAACTACGATACCGAGATGCTGCGGGTAAGCCCGTACCCGTTTTTTGTTCGCCAGCGCGTGGGCAGCCGCAACGGCCATCTGTCGAACCTCGCGGTGGCGGATTTTCTGGGCGCTGATTTCGACCGCAAGGCGTGCGCTGTGGTGCTGGCACATTTGAGCGAGCACAACAACCACCCCGAGATCGCGCGGCTGTTCGCGCAGGAAGCGCTCGAGAACGCCGGCGCCCGCGGCACCCGCCTGCTTGTCGCCCGGCAACACGAAAACTCCGAGGTCTTTGCGTTTTGATCGCCCGCTACACGCGCCGGGAACTCGGCCGGATCTGGTCTGAGGAGAACAAGTACCGCCAATGGCTCGAGGTCGAGCTGGCGGCGTCCGAAACATTGGCCGAGCTTGGCGAGGTGCCGCCGGAGGCCGCTGCCAGCTTACGCCGCCACGCCGATTTCGATGTCGCGCGCATCGAAGCGATTGAAGCCGAGGTCAAGCACGACATCATCGCTTTTACTACCGCGGTCTCCGAAAAAATGGCCGCCGCCGGCGCCTCCGATGCCTCACGCTGGCTGCACTTCGGGCTGACCTCGAACGACGTCGTCGACACCGCGCAGGCTCTGCTGCTGAAACAGGCCTCCAAACCAATTACCGAGGGGCTCGAAGCGCTCGCCTCCGTGTTGCGCGAGCGCGCCTTCGAGTTCCGCGACACGGTGATAGTGGGCCGCACCCACGGCGTACACGCCGAGCCGACCACCTTCGGCCTCAAGATTGCCAACTGGTACGCCGAGGTCGCCCGCCAACAGGTCCGCTTCGCCGCCGCGGCGGAGCAGATGCGCGTCGGCAAGATTTCCGGGGCCGTCGGCACGTTTGCTCACATCACGCCCGACGCCGAGGAACGCATCTGCCAGAAGCTTGGCATCGAGGCGGCGCCGATTTCCTCGCAGGTCATCCAGCGCGACCGGCACGCGCACTACGTCGCGACGCTGGCTCTGATTACCGCCACGCTCGAAAAGATCGCCCTGGAGGTTCGCCACCTGCAGCGCACCGAGGTGCGCGAGGCTCAGGAGTATTTTTCGAAAGAGCAAAAAGGCTCCTCGGCGATGCCGCACAAGAAGAACCCGATCACCTCGGAGCAGATCTGCGGCCTGGCGCGCGTGGTCCGCGCCAACGCACAGGCGGCGTTTGAAAACATCGCTCTGTGGCACGAGCGCGACATCTCGCACTCCTCGGTCGAGCGCGTCATTCTGGCCGATTCGACCATTCTCACCGACTATCTCCTGGCCCGCACGACTGACCTCATCCGGCGCCTGCTGGTCTATCCCGAGCGGATGCTAGCGAATCTCGAACGCGGCGGCGGGCTGGTCTATTCCGGGCAGCTTCTGCTCGAGCTCACCGCCAAAGGCGTCTTACGCGAAACCGCCTACCGCTGGGTACAGCGGAACGCCATGCAAGCCTGGGAGACCGACGGGGACTTCCGGGCGCTGGTTGAGCAAGACCCCGACATCGCCGCCACGCTCAGATCCGCCGACTTCGCCCACGCTTTTGACCTCCAGCGGCAGCTCAAGCACGTCGGCCGTATCTTCGAACGCGTCTTTCCCAAAGCCTGAAGCGGCGCCGGCCCGGCACCCGCGAAAGCGGCCGCCCCGCCGCTGGGAAACACTTACCCGGTGGAACGGCTGCCGATCCATAAAAGTATAGTTATCGCCGAGTGACGCAGGTCCAGAAGGGCCCGGCCGGGCGGACTCCAGGCGCGGGTTCCCAGGCGGTCGGCCGAGGGTCGGAGGAATTCGGCCGAAAGGCCGCAAAAGAGCCCAAGAACCTCACAAGGCGTTTTGTTTCAATGGGTTGACGCAGCTACTCAACTGCTTTGGGAGGTTGTTGACCGAGCGTTGGGAATGAATTCACCGCCCTCGCCGCCGCCCCGAGGGAATTTGGGCCAGGCAAATCGAGTATCTTAACGTCCATATTTCTAGTAACATAGCCGTTTCGGCCTACGTCTCAGTCAGCGTTGGGCGATTTTTCCTCTTGGGGAGCACCGAAACTCAGGATACAATTGCCCAGAGGGCGTTTTATGCAGACCGCCACTACCCGGACCGCCACGGCAAGCCAGCCCGCTGATCGCGTCCGTATTTTGCTCGCTGTCGGCGACGTCACGGCGCGGTTGACGCTCGACGCGGTTCTGAAGAAGAGTGGCTACGCAATCGACTCGGCAGCCTCTTCGGCTGAGGCGATGGAAAAGATCGAAAGCCAGCAATACGCCCTGGTGTTATGCAACTTCGCGACCGAGTCGGAGGAAAGCAGCCGCAACGTTCTCAAGTTGGCTCAAAGCCAGGAGTACCGCCCCGCTACCGCCTACTTGACCGCTTCGCCCGACGATCCCGTCGCGGGCGGCGACGCTGAGCGGCTGCTGATCGAACCGGTCGAAGTGCCGGACCTGCTCACTCACATCGCCGATTTGATCGGCAACCGGGCTGTCGGCCGCGCCCGCCGGGCCGCGCGCCGCGGCTGAAACTCTTCCCGCCGATTGGACTCCCCCCTTTTCGAATTCCTGAATTTTCTCCCTTCGCTCTTTCTGGAATTTCCGGCAATTGACTTGCCGCCCGCGGCGTCGTCTAATGGGCGCATGAAATGCGCTCTGCTCCGCTGCGTTGTGGTGGCGGCCATCGCCGTTTCGGCGGCTTCGGCCCGCGTCGTTCGCGTTGAGGTGGCCAGCCGCGGCGACGTTCTCGCCGGCAAGCCGTTCGGGCTGGCCGGCTCGTACGAAAAGCTGACCGGCACCGTCTATTTCGCCGTCGATCCGAAAAACGAAGCCAACCAGATCATCACCGACATCGCGCTGGCGCCCCGCAATGCGCGCGGCGAAGTCGAGTTTTCCGCCGATATCTACATCCTCAAGCCCAAAGACATCGCGCACGGCAATGGCGCCGCGCTGCTCGAGATCGGCAACCGCGGGCGCAAAGGGCTGCTGGGCACTTTCAGCCGCGCGGCGGGCAGTCTCGATCCGCAGACCGCGGCGGAATTCGGCGACGGCTTTCTGATGCGCAACGGATTTACGCTGGTCTGGGTCGGCTGGCAGTTCGATCCACCGGCCGACGCCGGGCTGATGCACGTCCATCCGCCGCGTGCGGGCAGTGCGGAAAACCCAGTGCGCGGGCTGGTGCGCAGCAATTTCGTCGTCACCGACCGCACTTATGAGCATACGCTCGCCGACCGCGACCACGTGCCCTACCCGGTCGCCGACCCCGACGCGCCGGAGAGCCGCATGACCGTGCGCCAGGGCGTCGAGGACCCGCCACAGCAGATCCCCCGCGCTCAATGGCGTTTCGCCCGCATGGAAAACGGCCGGCCGGTCGCCGACACGGGCAAAGTCTGGCTCGAAGGCGGCTTCGAACCCGGCAAGATCTACGAGGTCGTTTACGTGTCGGAGAATCCGCCGGTCGTTGGAGCCGGCGCGGCGGCGGTTCGCGATGTGCTTTCGCAGCTCAAATATGAGGGCTCGCCCGAGCTGGGCATCCCGAAGGCGTCCATCAACCGCGCCCTGGGTTTCGGCACCTCGCAAAGCGGCCGCTTCCTGCGGACTTTCCTCTACTACGGATTCAACCGCGACGAGGCAAACCGCAAGGTTTTCGACGCCGTGATGCCGCACGTCGCCGGTGGCGGCCGCGGCAGCTTCAACCACCGCTTCGCGCAGCCTTCGCGCGACGCCCACCCGTTCCTCAATTTCTTTTATCCGACCGACATCTTCCCCTTTACCGACGTCGAGCAGAGCGATCCGGAAACCGGCCGCGCCGACGGGCTGCTGACTCACAACCTCAAGCCCGAGCACCGGCCAAAAGTCTTTTACACCAACTCGGCGTACGAATACTGGGGCCGCGCAGCGTCGCTGATTCACACCGCCATCGACGGGAAACAGGACGCGCCGCTGCCCGATTCGACGCGCATCTACTTCGTTGCCGGCACGCAGCACGGCCCGGCGGGGTTTCCACCCTCGACCGGCATCGGTCAGCAGCGCAACAACCCGATGGACTACCGCTGGGCGCTGCGCGCCCTGCTGCTCGCGCTCGACCGATGGACCGCCGACGGCATTGAACCGCCGCCGAGCCGTTATCCGCGCATCGCCAATAGCACGCTGGTGACGCCCGAAAAGCTCAACTTCCCCAAAATCCCCGCAGTCAATTACTCGACTCGCATTCACAAGGCCTATCGCGCCGACTACGGCCCCAAATTTATCTCCGACGGCATCGTTTCGCAGCAGCCGCCCCAACTCGGCAGCGCCTTCCCGATGCTGGTGCCCGCGGTCGACGCCGATGGCAACGAAACGTCCGGCATCCGCCTGCCGGAGTTGCAGGCGCCGCTGGCGACCTACACCGGCTGGAACCTGTTCAACGCGAATGCGGGGCCCACGGACGAAATTTCGAGCATGGCGGGCTCTTACATTCCGCTGGCGCGTACGGCCGCCGAACGCCGGGCGGCGGGCGACCCGCGCCCCTCGGTTGAAGAACGCTACCCCAGCCGCCAAGCCTATCTTGGCCGGGTGAGCGAAGCCGCGCTCGAGCTGGCCGGCGACGGTTATTTGCTCGAGGAGGATGTCGCCGAGGTGTTGCGTCGCGCGGCCGGCCATTGGGACTACCTCATGAGCAAGAACCCCGGCCCGAGCGGCGGCCTGTAAGGAATCGAATGGCCACGAGGTTCCCCCCCAACAGGGTAATAGCGCATTCCAGATTCGGAAGGTGACAAAGCGATGGCAGAATCCGGCGAGTCGTTCGGACTGGGCCCGATTGGGCAGGTTGCGCTCACGATCACGGACCGGGAGCGTTCCGTCGCTTTCTACCGCGACAAGCTCGGCATGCGGCTGCTGTTTGAGGCGCCGCCAAACCTGGCGTTTTTTGATTGCGGCGGCATCCGGCTGATGCTCGCCCCTGCTGAAAAACCCGGCGAGCGTTTTAGCTCGATCCTGTATTTCCGGGTGGATGATATCGGCAAGGCTTGCGAGGCGCTCAGCGCCCGCGGCGTCAAGTTCGAGCATCCACCGTCGCTGATCGCTAAGATGGCCGGCCATGATCTTTGGATGGCGTTTTTGCGCGACCCCGACCGCAACGTGCTGGGGCTGATGTGCGAAGCGCCGCGCGCGGAGTAGTGGGGCAGGCATGCCCGCCCCGCGTCGTGCGCTACAATCGCGATTCGTTTACGACCGGCCGGTTCCCCCATGATTCTCGACGTCGGCTGCGGCCGCAACAAGCGTTCTGGCGCGATCGGCATCGACCGCAACGCGAACACGGCCGCTGATGTGCGGGCCGACATCGACCGCGGCGCGCTGCCGTTTC
>JBBDWJ010000060.1:0-7873 GCA_040902925.1 Bryobacterales bacterium
TCAACTTCGTCTGGTGGATCGGCATCGGCCACGCCGGCTCGTTGATCTCGGCGATTCTGCTGCTGTTCCGCCAGGAGTGGCGCACCTCGATCAACCGCTTTGCCGAGGCGATGACGCTGTTCGCGGTGGCCTGCGCCGGAATTTTTCCGCTGGCTCACGTCGGGCGGCCGTGGCTGGCGTATTGGTTGTTTCCTTATCCCAACACGATGGGGACCTGGCCGCAGTTTCGCAGTCCGCTGGTGTGGGACGTGTTTGCGGTTTCGACCTACGCGACGGTTTCGGCGTTGTTCTGGTACGTGGGCCTGATTCCCGACTTGGCGACCTTGCGCGACCGCTCGCGAACGCGCGCCAAGCGCATGATCTACGGAATTTTGGCAATGGGCTGGCGCGGCTCGGCGATCCACTGGTACCGCTACGAGACGGCCTATCTGCTGCTGGCGGGGCTGGCGACGCCGCTGGTGGTGTCGGTTCACACGATCGTCAGCTTCGACTTCGCGGTCTCGGTGATTCCGGGCTGGCACGCCACGATCTTTCCACCCTACTTCGTGGCGGGCGCGATCTACTCGGGCTTTGCGATGGTGCTGACCCTGGCGATTCCGATTCGCAAGCTTTACGGGCTCGAAGACTTCATCACCATCCGGCACATCGACAACATGGCGAAGATTCTGCTCGCCACCGGCATGATCGTCTCCTACGGCTACATGATGGAGCAGTTCATGGCCTGGTACAGCGCCAACAGTTTTGAAGGTTTCGTGATGGCGAACCGCGCCATGGGCCCCTACGCTCCATACTACTGGGCGCTGATTTTCTGCAACGCGGTGACGCCGCAGTTTTTGTGGTCGAGCCGGGTGCGCACGAACGTGGTGCTGATGTTTGGCGTTTCGATCGTCGTCAACATCGGCATGTGGCTGGAGCGCTACATCATCGTCGTGACGAGCCTGCACCGCGACTTTTTGCCGTCGTCGTGGGATATGTATTCGGGGACCGTCTGGGACTGGTCGACGTATATCGGCTCGATCGGGCTGTTTGTGGCGCTGCTGTTTTTGTTCCTGCGGTTCCTGCCGATGATTTCGATTTTTGAGATGCAGACGCTGGTGCCGAAGTCGGAGCCGGGGACGGAGAAGTAGGATGAGGCCGGAGAAGCAGCGATGAGCGTGTCGGAAGCAGCGGCGAGTTTGCACGCATGGGCGGCGGCTGCTTGGAATTCGTCGGCTCCATATGCCGCGACGCGTGATGCCGCAGGCATTGGCTCGAAGCCCCGCAGGGGCGGCATGCCTGTAGCCCGGGGCGTAAGCCCCGGGTTTAGCGGCCGGCATGAAGTTTTGTCAGAGCGCCAATGTTTGCTGCCCAAAGGGCGGCAAACATTGGCGCTCTGGGAGCTGCTAGTTGGATTGCGCCAACCCGGGGCTTACGCCCCGGGCTACAGGCATGCCGCCCCTGCGGGGCTTTGGAGTCTGCGCGGTGCCGGCATGCTGCATAGAGGCAGGGTCAAACTATGAAGCAACCCTCGCTCTACGGGCTGATGACGATGTTCGATAACCCGGACGATCTGGTTAGCGCGGCGCAGAAGACCTACGACGCCGGTTACCGCAAGATGGACGCCTATAGCCCGTTTCCGATTCACGGCTTGGCCGAGGCGGTTGGCTATCGCAAGCGCATCCTGCCGTGGATCGTGCTGGCGGGCGGGATCTTTGGCTGCGTCGCCGGGTTCCTTTTGCAGTATTGGGTTTCGGTCGAGGCGATGCCGGTAAACGTCGGCGGACGGCCGCTCAACAGTTGGCCGGCGTTCATTCCGGTGACTTTTGAATGCACGATTCTGGGCGCGGCGCTGTCGGCGGTGCTGGGCATGCTGGCGCTGAACGGGCTGCCGCGGCCGCACCATCCGGTGTTCAACCAGCCGCGTTTTGTGATGGCGACGCGCAACCGTTTTTTTCTGTGCATCGAGGCGGCGGACAAGCTCTATGACCGCGACAAGACCGGCAAGTATCTCGAAGAGTTGAGCCCATACGGGGTATTGGAAGTTGAGAATTAGGTTTCCACGAGCGTTGGGAGCGTGGCGCGCTGCCGGGGCGCGGGCGTTGCTGCATGTCGCCGTGCCGAAGCTCGCTGTAGTGGCGCTGGCGGCGATCGCGCTAACGGCCTGCCGGCAGGACATGCATGACCAGCCGCGCTACGAGCCCCTCGAGGCCAACCCGTTCTTTGCCGACAAGCGCGCTTCGCGGCCACAGGTTGCCGGCACCGTCGCCCGAGGGCAGCTCCGCGAGGACGAGCATTTTTATTTCGGCACGGTCAATGGCGAGCCGGCGGCGAGCTTTCCCGCGCCGGTGACGCGCGCGATGATCGAGCACGGCCGGCAGCGTTTTGAGATTTTTTGCACGCCCTGCCATGGGCGGCTGGGGAACGGTGACGGCATGGTGGCGCAGCGCGGCTTCCGGCATCCGCCGACGTATCACTCCGAGCAGTTGCGCGAGGCTCCGGTGGGGCATTTCTTCGACGTCATCACGAATGGCTTTGGGTCGATGTACAGCTTTAACGACCGCATCCCGGCCGAGGATCGCTGGGCCATCATCGCCTACATCCGGACGCTGCAATTCAGTCAGGCGGCTCCGTTGAACGAATTGCCGGCGGCGGTGCGGCAGGAGTTTGAGCAAGCGGTATCGCAATGAACCAAGCGCGAGCAAATGACGCGGGACTCGAGCAGCTCCAGAAGCGCGCCTTGCTGGTGGGCGGCGGCGCGCTGGCGCTTTGCCTGGTCGGCTGGCTGACGAATCCGACGCAGTTTTTCTATTCCTATCTGCTCGGCTACCTGCTGTGGGTCGGCGTGGCGCTGGGGAGCGCTTCGCTGCTGATGATTCAGCACCTGGCCGGCGGCGACTGGGGTTTTGTGATCCGGCGCTGTTTGGAGGCGGGGCTACGCACGGTGCGGGTGCTGTTCGTATTGATCCTGCCGTTGATGCTGGGGTTGCGCGAGCTTTATATTTGGGCGCGGCCGGAAATCGTCAACGCCGACATCATCCTGCAGCACAAGGCGGCTTATCTCAATATCCCGTTCTTTCTGGCGCGCACGGCGATCTACTTCATTATCTGGGGATTGTTTGCGCATTTTCTGAGCAAGCTGTCGGTTGAGCAGGACCGCACGGGCGACCCCTCGATACAGCGGCGGCTGGAGATGATCAGCGGCCCCGGGCTGGCGGTGATGGGGCTGACGGTGACGTTTTCGGCGGTTGACTGGGTGATGTCGCTCGACCCGCATTGGTTTTCGACCTTGTTCGGGTTTGTGTTCATCGTCGGCAACGTGCTGACGGCGCTGGCGCTGATGATTTGCACGCTGGCGTTTTTGCGCCACCGCGAGCCGCTGGCGAGCCTGCTCAAGCCGAGCCACTTTCATGACCTGGGCAATCTGATGATGGCGTTTGTAGTGCTGTGGGCGTACATGGCGCTTTCGCAGTATCTGATTATCTGGTCGGGAAATCTGCCCGAGGAAATTACCTGGTATATCGACCGCACCGGCACGGGCTGGGTCGTTGTGGCGCTGCTGCTGGTGGCGTTTCATTTCGCGGTGCCGTTTCTGGTGCTGCTGTCGCGGCGGACCAAGCTGATCGTGCCCAATCTCGTGAAGGTGGCGGCGTTTCTGCTGCTGATGCGGCTGTTGGATCTGTTGTGGACCGTGGCGCCGGTGTTGCACCACGAGGAATTTCACGTCAGTTGGATGGACGTGGCGGCGCCGGTCGGCATCGGCGGCATCTGGCTGGCGTTTTTCATTCGCGGGCTGCTCGAGCATCCGCTTTTGCCGCTGAAAGATCCGCGGCGCGCCGCTCTGGAAGACGCCGCCCTCGAACACGCCGGAGGCCACCATTGAGCCAGCACGGGCATTCCCCGAACGGCCACACGCACGAGAAGTCGGACGCTTCGACGCAGCCGCTGTTCCGGTTTGTCGTCGGGCTGGCGGTGTTCGTGGCTGCGGCGATGGTCGTGATGGGGATGCTCTACAGTTATTTCGGCGAGCGGGAAGCGGCGCTCGATGCGCCGCTGTCTCCGCTAGCGAAACAGCAGGTCCCGCTGGTTGTTTCCGGGCCGCAACTGCAGCCCAATCCGACGCTGGATCTCGGCGACCTGCGGCGGCAGGAAGAGGCGCAGCTCAACGGCTATGGCTGGGTCGATCAGCCCGCGGGGCTGGTTCGCATTCCGGTAGAACGCGCCATCGAATTGATGGCCGAGCGGGGCTTGCCGGCCCGTAGCGCGCCGCCCGCGGCGCAGTGAGCCGGGCAGTGAGACGCGCGGAGCAGTGAGTCGAGCCGAGCGGTGAGCCGGACGGGGCGGGCTGTTCGGCGGCGACAAGCGGGTTTTGGTTCTTAAGATGCCAAGCATTCGACGACAGGCAATTCGGATCGGGCTGCTGCTGGTGGTCGGGCTGCAGGCAGTGACCCTTGGCGCTGAAACTCCGGCGCAGGTTCCGTCGGCTAAGCTTCCCGCGGCGCTCGAAGGCGTTGGGATCGATCAGCGCCTCAATGAGCTGCTGCCCCTCGACGCCGGGTTTGTTGACGAGCGCGGCGCCGAAGTGAAGCTCGGCGATTACTTTGGCGAAAAGCCGGTGGTTCTGGCGCTGGTCTATTACGAGTGCCCGATGCTTTGCACGCTCGAGCTGAACGGTCTGCTGCGCGCGCTGCGGGCGCTGCCGCTCGATGTGGGAAAAGATTTCGAGGTTGTCACCGTCAGCTTCGATCCCGACGAAACGCCGCAACTAGCCGCCGGCAAGAAACGCGAATACACCTCGCAATATGGACGCCAGGGCTCCGATCCGTCGTGGCATTTTCTGACCGGTTCGGCGGAGTCGATCGGGCGGCTGACCGAAGCGGTGGGGTTTCGCTATCGCTATGACGCGGCGACGGATTTATTCAGCCACGCGAGCGCGATCTACGTGGCGACTCCCGAGGGCCGCCTTTCGAAGTATTTCTACGGCGTCGAGTATTCGGCGCGCGATCTGCGGCTCGGGCTTGTTGAAGCGTCCGCCGGCAAGATCGGCACGGCCGTCGACGAGATTTTGCTGTTTTGCTTTCACTATGACCCCGAAACCGGCAAGTACGGCGTCGTGATCATGAACGTGCTGCGATTGGCGGGTGTCGCGACCGTGGTTTTGCTCGGTGGATTCATAGCCGTGATGCTGCGGCGCGACCGGCGCCGGCGGTTTGTGATGCTGGGAACGCGGCGGGCGAGCGGCTAGAACGCCTGGCAAGGCCACGCTGCTGGTTTGGCGGCTGGTTGAAACGCGCCGCCGGAAAGTGCGGCAGGCTTGGGCGCGCTGCACGGAGAGCGCCTCTGGCCGCGAGTTGGCGGGCAGGGAAGCGAGCCGCGGTGTAGCAGGACGCCGGCAGCGGCTCAGTAGGAAGACGGGCTTAAGGCCCGCACGGATTTGAAACCAAGTTATGTGGGAAGGATTTCCACTCATCCCTGAGCAGGCCTCGACGATCGCCGAGGGCGTCGACCTGCTCTATTATTTTCTTTCCGCGGTCAGCGCCTTCTTTTCGGTGCTGATCTTTGCGGTGATCTTTTATTTCGCGATCCGCTACCGGCGGCGCTCGGAAACCGAGATTCCCAAGCCGATCCACGGCTCGACGGCGCTCGAGATCCTCTGGTCAGTGATCCCGTTCTGCATCGTGATGGTGATGTTCGGCTGGGGCGCGAGCTTGTTTTTCAAGAATTCGCGCGCGCCCGAAGGAGCTATGACGATCAATGTCGTCGGCAAGCAGTGGATGTGGAAATTGCAGCATCCCGAAGGCCAGCGCGAGATCAATGAGCTGCACGTTCCCGTCGGACGGGCCGTGCGGCTGGTGATGACGTCCGAGGACGTTATCCACAGTTTTTTTGTGCCGGCGTTTCGCACCAAAATGGACGTGCTGCCGGGCCGCTACACGACGGCGTGGTTCGAAGCCACAAAGACCGGCGAGTTTCATCTGTTTTGCGCCGAGTACTGCGGCAATGAGCATTCGCGAATGATCGGCAAGGTGATCGTGATGGAGCCGGTCGCTTACGAGGAGTGGCTGAGCGGCGCGGGGGCGGGCGAATCGATGGCGGCGGTCGGCGAGCGGCTGTTCGCGGAGCTGCGCTGCGACAGTTGCCATAGCCCGGACGGCAGCGGCCGGGGTCCCTCGCTCGAAGATGTTTTCGGCCACACCGTGGCGCTCGAGTCGGGGCAGCCGGTTATCGCCGACGAGGCCTACGTGCGCGAATCGATTCTCAATCCGCGCGCTAAAGTCACGGCCGGCTTTCGCCCGGTGATGCCGACGTTTCAAGGACAGATTACCGAGGAGCAGTTGTTGCAACTGATTGCCTATATCCGGTCGCTGAGCCCGGCGGAGGGCGCGGCGGCGAATACCAACAGGAGGCCGGCTGAATGAGCCTTTTGATGTCCGCGGCTCCGGTGGCGCAGCCTCCCCGGAATACCTATCTGAGCGAAGGCTACGGCGTGAAGTCGTGGCTGCTGACGCGCGACCACAAACGCATTGCGCTGCTGTACCTGGCGTCGATCACGCTGTTTTTCGTGCTCGGCGGGCTGGCGGCGGTGATGATTCGTCTCGAGCTGATCACCCCGCAAGGGGACCTGATGGAGGCCGAGACCTACAACAAGATGTTCACCATGCACGGCGTGATCATGGTGTTCTTCTTTTTGATTCCATCGATTCCCGCGGTGCTCGGCAATTTTCTGATACCGATCATGATCGGGGCGCGCGACCTTGCCTTCCCGAAGTTGAATCTGGCGAGCTGGTACATCTACACGATCGCCGGGCTGTTTACGATTTATTCGCTGGTAGCGGGCGGCGTCGATACCGGCTGGACGTTTTATACCCCCTACAGCAGCAGTTATTCGAACTCGCACGTTGTGGCGATGGCGCTCGGGGTGTTCATCAGCGGCTTTTCCTCGATCCTGACCGGGCTGAATTTCATCGTCACGATTCACAAGATGCGCGCGCCGGGGCTGACTTGGTTCCGGCTGCCGCTGTTCATCTGGGCGCACTACGCCACGAGCATCATCATGATCCTGGGCACGCCGGTCGTAGCGATCGCGATTACGCTGCTCGCCCTGGAGCGCATCTTCCGGCTGCCGATTTTCGATCCGGCGCTGGGCGGCGATCCGGTGCTCTATCAGCACTTGTTCTGGTTCTATTCACATCCGGCCGTCTACATCATGATTCTGCCGTCGATGGGCGTGATCAGCGAGATCATCACCTGCTTCTCGCGCAAGCGCATCTTCGGCTATAGCATGATCGCGTTTTCGAGCCTGGCGATCGCCGTGATCGGTTTCCTCGTCTGGGGCCATCACATGTTTGTCAGCGGCCAGTCGGTGTACGCCGGCATGGTGTTTTCGGTGCTTAGCTTTTTTGTGGCGATTCCATCGGCGATCAAGGTGTTCAACTGGACGGCGACTCTCTATAAGGGGTCGATCACCTACGACACGCCAATGCTCTACGCGCTGGGCTTCATCGGCTTGTTCACCATCGGCGGGCTGACGGGTCTGTTCCTGGCGACGCTGGCGGTTGACGTCCACGTTCACGACACCTATTTCGTCGTGGCGCATTTCCACTACATCATGGTGGGCGGCGCGCTGATGGGTTATCTCGGCGCGATTCACTTCTGGTGGCCCAAGATCAGCGGCCGGTTGTACCCGGAAGGCTGGGGGCGCTTCTCTGCGCTGATGGTGTTCGTCGGCTTCAACCTGACGTTCTTCCCGCAGTTTGTGCTGGGCTACCTAGGCATGCCGCGGCGTTATCACGCCTATCCGGAAGAATTTCAGGTGCTCAACGTGATGTCGTCGGCGGGCGCGTCGATCCTGGGTATCGCCTACGTGATTCCGCTGATCTATCTGATCTGGTCGATG
>JBBDWJ010000061.1:0-7845 GCA_040902925.1 Bryobacterales bacterium
GTATCACCAGAATCCCCACCCTTCGGGCCTCCTCACAGATTCCTGCGCAGAGCCGAAAAAAGAATAGATCGACCGATATGGCAGGCCGACACGGTCCGCTATGCCCTAAAGATTACTCTCGATCCTACTACGGAGAGTTTCGGAGCCGAGAACGAGAGAGTCTTTGTCTACAACGCCGAACGCGGAACGAAGGACAGTTTGAGTGTCGTTCGACGAAAAGGGTCGTCGATTGCGTTTCGCTCCGAGAACACCCTTTCAGATAAGACGCCTGCCCAGCATTCTTTTAACGTGCCACGACACTTATCAGCGCTGGCAAACCTGCCCGATGACAAGACTCACTTTCCAGCATCAGTGTGGCTCAAGAATCTACTCACGGAGGGAGTCCAAGAGGTCATACTAGATCCGACAGAACTACGGAAGCCGAGCCCTCCTCTAAAAGCTACGAATGACAAGTTCAGCGGAGCGAATCTCGGTAGGCTTGTCGCACAATTACTCCTCGATGAGCAGCGTTCGGCGGATTGGCAGGCGCACCTCCGGACCGTTCTGCCCGACCTGAAGGCGATTCGGACGGTACTCCGAGAGGAAGACCGCAGCCGTTATGTTCAGATCCAATACGAGAACGGGATCGAGGTTCCCTCATGGTTTCTTTCAGACGGCACCCTACGACTGATAGCGTTGACACTTCTTGCCTACTCTCCCAAACCCGAGGGAATCTATCTTATTGAAGAGCCGGAAAACGGCGTGCATCCGACGGCTCTTGAGGCGATTTTTCAATCACTTACTTCTGTCTATGAGGGCCAAGTTTTCATCGCTACTCACTCACCCATCCTGCTAAGCCTCACAAAACCCGAACAATTGTTGTGTTTTTCTAAGACATCCCGCGGTACTGAAATCGTGCGTGGTGATCAGCACCCGGTACTTCGTCATTGGAACACCTGGAAGGATGAGGTAAACCTCAGCGATTACTTCGCCGCTGGCGTCCTCGGCTAGTGAGCTGATGATTGACCTCATCGCGCTCGTCCCCGACAAAGACATCGAGATGTCGTTGAGAGGGCTACTTGCACACCCCGGGCGTCTTGGGATCGCCGGCCCAACGCATCAGATCGTCCGGCACGTACGACACGATCCGGGTGTCAGACGAGAGTGCGACACCTTCCTGCGCCCTTTCACTGGGCTGGCGCGGTACGCTCTGGTGGTTCTGGACCATGAAGGGTCAGGCCATCACGGCGAGCCAGACGATCTCGAATCAATCCTTGAGACTACGCTTGCGCGGAATGGGTGGGGAGGCCGTTGTGCCGCTATCGTCATCAAACCCGAACTTGAGAATTGGGTCTGGGCGGACTCGAGAGAGGTCGACGGTGTCCTGGGTTGGCCGGTCGATGGCTTGAGGTTGAGAGACTGGCTCATTCGCGAAGGCCGTTTGCAAAGAAATCAGCCCAAGCCTGGTGATCCCAAAGGAGCGGTCTTGGCCGCACTGAGAAAGGCCCGCAAGAGACCGAGTTCGGCCCTTTACCAAGCGCTGGCCGCGACCGTTGATTTTCGCAATTGCACGGACCCAGCTTTCGGAAGGTTGCTGGCTACATTGCGTGCCTGGTTTCCAGTTGGTCCTCCCAGGTCTTCCTAGCTGCGGCTCTGGTAGCTGCCGTCGGCGGTGTTGACGCGGATCTTTTCGCCTTCCTTGATGAACGGCGGCACCTGCACGATCAAACCGGTTTCGAGCTTAGCCGGTTTGGTGACGTTGGTGACCGTGGCGCCCTTGATGGCCGGCTGGGTCTCGACGACCGTCAGGTCCATGGCCGCCGGCAGATCGAGGTTCAGCGGCAGGCCTTCGTAGAACTGCACCTTGACGGGGGTGTTCGCCAGCAGGTAGTTGACCTGCTCGCCCAGATCGTCGGCGTTGAGCTGAATCTGCTCGAAGGTTTCGGTGTTCATGAAGTAGTAGTGGCCGCCGTCCTCGTAGAGATACTCCATCTCGTGCTCTTCGAGCACGACCCGCTCGACGAAGTCTTCCGAAGAGAAACGGTGATCGTTCATCGAGCCGTTGCGGCGGTTGCGCAGCTTGGCCTGCACGAAGCCGCGCAGGTTGCCGGGGGTGCGGTGCTCGACCTTGAAAACGCTGTGTAGCTCACCGTTGAATTTCACCAGCATGCCGGGGCGCAGTTGAGTCGCTTGAACGTCCACAGGGTATCTTCCTCACTCGATGCTTTGATTGGCGGCGGCGAGCCATGAGTGCCCGCTGAGCCGATCGACCGCCGCACTCAAAAACAGAAACGCTATTTGCTATTACGGAAAAGGGAGGTTCGGGGCTAACTATAGTCGCGCCGCGCGGGCGCTCTTGCTTTCCGAAGCTGCTTCATCCGCCGAGAGTTCATTATATCTGACCATATCCGGCCGCGCGGACGCACCGGCCGGCCGGCTGCCGCGCGCAAAAATGACCCCGACGGGCTGTTTTCCAGTCAGATCCAGCCAGATTTAGCCAGCGAGCGGCCGATTCACGCGCCGCTGAGCCAGCCGAGACCTAGCGGTGAGCCCGCGCGGTGATAAGGTCTTTGACGGATTCCCCTGCTGCGCTTGGGCCGGTAGGATCGTAGCGGGGGTATTGTCATGCGCTTTCGCTCGATCCGGACCTTGCTGCTCGCGGCCGTGGTCACGATGCCGCTGGGGGCGGCTGACGCCGAGTTGCTGCGGTTGGCCAACTCGGATGTGAATTTCCTGCTCGGGGTCCGGCTGAGCGACATCGCGGCTTCGCCGCTGGTGCGAACGATGCTCGATGAGGCGCTGGCCTCGAGCCCCCAGATGCAGGCATTGGGCGCCATGGCCGGTTCGAATCCTCTCGAAGGATTCGACGAGTTGATCGTCGCGGCCAACATCGACGCGCAATCGCCCCAGGAGCCCAAGGACGCACTGATCGTCTTCAGTGGCGCGCTCGATCCGCAGCGCCTGCAGGGTATTTTCTGCAGCGAGGGCTGCGAGCGCGAGCCGTACCGCGACTTCGAGATGCTGAAAGTCGAGCGCAAGGACGCTGATACGCCCGGCTTCCTGGTCGTGCTCGACGGGCGGTATGCCGCTTTGGGCGAACGCCCGGCGGTGTTGCGGGCGATCGACCGCTTCCGGAACCAGACGGCGTCGGCCTTCGGCCCCGCCATGCAAAGCTGGATCGACCGGCTCGGCCGCTACCACCTGTGGCTGGCCGCCAAGGGCCCCTTCAACGCGCCAAGCTCGGAAGAGCCCGGCCCGGCGATGCTAGCCGCTGGCGCGGCGTCCAAGCTGGAGGGCTTTGGGCTGGGCTTGCTGCTCGACAACGATGTTTCGCTGTCGGTGGAGCTCGAATCCGGAAGCAGACAGGACTCGACCGAATTGTTCGAGATGGCGCAAGGGCTGCTGGCGATGGCGCGCGTGGGCCAGCAGCAGGAACCGGCCGACCCCAACAAGTTCGATTTGCTCGAAAGCCTCAAGCTCGCCAACACGGGCCGAGTCGTCTCGGCCTCGCTGACAATCCCGCAGCACGAGTTGAACCGGCAATTGCGGGCGAAGCTCGAAGAAAAGCGGGAAGAATCCGAGCCGGCCCTCGAAGCCGGGCTGCACTCCGAAAGCACGTCCGGGTCCGCTGTGCGGATCGCGCCGCGCAGCCGCCCCTCGAATTCGATCCGCGTCCATGGCCTCGAATCGCGCGCGGTCGAGTATCCGCTGACTCCCAAATAGTTTTGAAACCACAGATGCACACCGATAAACACGGATCAAACCGAAGTTGACTTCCGTCTCGGACCTCTGCGACAAATGGCTTCTGGCCGCGCTCTTGGCCCCTATGGGAGCGCGGAATCTCGAATTTCGTCGGAACATTCGTTCGACCAGATGCGGCTTTTCGCATCGCAGTCTTCCCTTTTTCATCAAGAAAGATTTACCCGAACCGTTCGCCGTGGCCTTGGCGCCAACTCCCTTTTCCCTTCATCCGTGTTCATCGGTGTGCATCCGTGGTTCCATGTATTGGCGCCTGGGCAGGCTCCGCTTTGCGGCCACAACCAAGCTAAGCTAGATCAACTCGGCCGTGGAGCGGAGCGTTTTGCGGTTTGGACTACGCGGGCTTCGCCGGAGGAATCGATGCATCGTTGGCAGCGCCTAATGGCGACTTGGCTGCTTTTTCTTTTCGTTGTGGCTCTACCGCTTGGCGCGCAGCAGTACCTGTTCGTTTTTCACGCCGGTATGCAGGCGACGGTCTACGACCTGGGGACGCTCGAGCCGCTCGCAAGCCCGGTGGTCGGCAGCGGCGCGGTCCGCGCCATCGGCGTACCGGGCCAGACCACGCCGTCGAGCTTTTCGAAGATCTACATCCTGCGCGGCAGCTCCGTGGCGGTGCTGAATCCGCAGCCGCCGTTTGCCGCGCAAGCGTCGCTCGACTTGCGCGCCCCGATCAGCCTGGACGAGCGCAGCGCCGTGCTCTCCCAGGACAGCAACCGCCTGGTGGTGGCCGCGGGCCGTTTCGTGCACGTGTTCGACGCCACCAATCCCGCCAACCCGCCGCCGGCGACGATTGATCTCGGCAACGAGATCACGGGGATCACCGTGCTTCCCAATTCCGAGCGGGCTTATGTGACGGTGCAGGATTCCGACCGGCTGGAGATCATCAGCCTGAACACGAATCCGCCGGTGCGGCTGGCCGGTCCGATCGTGTTGCCGCAAGTTGCCACGTCCGTTGAGGCCGCTCCCAATGCTTCGGCTTTGTACGCGGCGGCGGCAGGGGTATTCTTTGAAATCGACGCCATCGAAAACACGCTGCGGCGCGAGATCGAGGGCATTGACGGCGTGCCGCTTGCGATCGGGTTCGATCCGGATGCGCCGGTCGCCGCCGCGTTCGTGCGTCACGGCGTCCGCGTCACGGCTTTCGATCTCTTGCGGCGCGCGCGCGGCGCGGAATTTTCGGGCGCCAGCGCACTGACCGAAGCCCTCTCGCCCGGCGGCAGCCGCGTCTATTACTTCACGCTGACGACCGGCGAGATCTACCTCGGCGACCTCGCCAGCGGCTCGTTCGGCCGCCTGATCAATCCGTCGACGCAGACGCCGTTTGAGCGCCCCGGCCTCGACATTGAGATGGAACCCTCCCGCCAGAACGTTTTCCTGGCGCTCGGCGGTGACTCGGGCCGGCTGATACGCATGGATGCGCAGGCGACGGTGGTGCGCAACCAGATCGTGCCGCTGGAGCTGCCCACCAAGCTATCGGCGATCGCCTCACCGGGAACAGTCGCCGCTAGCGTCGAAGTTTATGGAGGCAACAACCAGATCGCGACGGTGGGCGAGGCGCTGCCGAAACCGCTCGCCGTGCGCGCGATTGACACGGCGTTGCGGCCGGCGGCGAACCAGATCGTCGAATTCAGCACCACGACGCCGAACGTCGTGTTCCGCCCGCCCAGCGCGCTGACCAATCACGCCGGCATGGCGCAGACGCTGGTGACGGTCCCGGTCACCACCCCGTTCACGATTGATGCGCGCGTGCTGCCAGCCGATCTGCGCGCGACATTCGACGTCAACACCGCGCTGCCCGAGGAAGAAGGGCTCAGCATCCTGTCGGGCGACTATCAGGTGACGGCGGGCGGCACGGATTTTCCGCGGCTGTTCCGGGTGCTTGCCACCACCAGCGGGCGGCCGATTCCGAGCCTGGTGCTGAACATTGCGGCATCGAATTTCGCGAGTACTTGCCCGTCGACGACAACGACCGCGGCGGATGGCGTGGCGAGCTTTTTGTGTTCGGCGAACGCGGTCGTGACGCCGGTCTCGACGCTAATTCAGACCACCGACACGTTTGGGCGCGGGCTGCCCGAACCGTTCCACGTCACGACGGTCAACAACCCCGACCGGCTGCCGCGCGTGGCGCAGTTGAATTCGCCGATCCCCGTGGTGGCGCAGGTGAACACGACCGTCGAAGACGCCATCGCGATTCGGATCGCGGAGCAGGTTTCAGGCTTGCCGATGGCGAACGTTGGCGTCGAATTCGCGGCGCCCGGGGATGTGAGCGTGAGTCCGCGTATCGCCGTCAGTGATGGGGATGGCGTGGCGCGGGCGAATATCACGTTCGGATGCGAACTCGAGACCGGGCAGATCGTGGCGACGCTCAACTCGACGGGTTTGCCAAGCGCGGTGATTCCGCACAGCTCGGTCCGCGGGCCGGCGACGCGCCTGCTGCGCATTGGGGGCAACGATCAAGCGGGTAACGCCGGGGAGTTGCTGCCGCAGGCTTTGCTGGCGCGCGCTACCGATGACTGCGGCAACGTGGTGCCGGGCGCGCCGCTGGTGTGGTCCGTCAATCCGCCGCAGGCCGCTACTCTCGAAAACGTTTTTGCGCAGACTAACGCCGTAGGCGAGGCGTCGGCGCGCGTGCGCATTGGCGCCCGGCCTGGGCCGTTCACCGTCGCGGTGACCAGCGGCGGCGCCTCCACGGCTTACACACTGACGGCGAACGCTACCGGCATTCGCGTGATCGCCGTCAGTGGCGACAACCAGTCGCTGCCGATCGGCCAGGCGGCTGCGCAGCCGCTGGTGGTCGAATTGCAATCGGCAGGCGGCGCGCCTCTGGCGAATGCACAGGTGGATTTCCGGGTTGCGCAGGGCTCGGGCAGCCTGGAGCCTTCGAGCGCCACGACCGACGCATCCGGCCGCGCCTCCACTACGGTTGCCGCTGGCGCCCAGGTGGGGCCGCTACGAATTGAAGCAAGCGCGGGCGCGAGTGTGTTTGTGTTCACGCTGACGGTAATTGGCAGAACTCCGGTAGTGACCGCGGCGGGCTTCGTCAATGGCGCGAGCTTTGCTAGCGGCTGGACTCCAGGCGGCACCGGGTCGATTTTCGGTGTCGGGTTGATGGAAGACGTTGACGGCGTAGTGGCGCCGGCGCCGCCCTTCCCGACCACGCTGCGCGGCGTGCGTGTACTGGTCGAAAACGTTCCCGCGCCGATTCTCTCGATGGCGAACATCAACGGCCAGGAACAGATCAATATCCAGGTGCCGTTCGGGATTCCTACCGCGGGGACCGTCGTCGTGACGGTCATCAACAACGGCGCGAGCGCGACGTTTCCGAATGTCGCGGCAGCCGCTGTGCGCCCTGGGATTTTCGAAATTACGCTTTCCTCCGGAAAATTTGGCGCGGCCTTGCATGCCGACTATTCGCTGGTGGAGCCAAATCATCCGGCGCGGCCAGGTGAGATTGTCCTGCTGTTCTGGACCGGCGGCGGCGTGACAAGCCCGCCGGTTGCAACCAACCAGCCGGGCCCGCTGATACCGGCCACTGTAGCCGCGGAAGTTGTGGTCGTCGCCGGGGGAGGCAACGCCGAAAGCCTGGGAAGCTTCTACGCGCCAGGTTTGGTGACGGTCTACCAGACGAATTTTCGGATTCCCGCCGGGGCCGCTGGTGCGACGTTGCCTGTCAAGCTGGTTGTGGGCGGAGCGGAAAGCCCGCAGGTCGCGATTCCTTTAGGACCTTAGCGCGCCATTCCAGAAAACATTCACCACAGATGGACACGGATAAGTCATTTCGCAGTCGTTACCGTTGACCTACTGCATGGGAACCCGGCGGCCGTCGAGCGGGGGCGGCAATGGCGTGTCGTGTATCGGAGGCCGGACTCCCAAACGGACATAAAGACCCGGCGAGCGAGAGCTAGTGCGTCGAGTCGATCAGCGCTTGCTCCGTTTCTATGAAAATTATCTGTGTTCCTCTGTGTTCATCTGTGGTCAAAACTTCGCTGCGTACCGCTACTTCACCTTCCCGGCGCTCACCAGATTGGCGAAGATGCGGTAGGCTCCCGGCACCCCCGCCGGCAGTTGGCGGAACCAGGCATATCCGGTGAAGATAAACACTCCTTT
>JBBDWJ010000062.1:0-7812 GCA_040902925.1 Bryobacterales bacterium
TAGGAGATGCCGGTCCAGCGCGCCATGTGGATCAGCGCAGCAAGCATCATCGGATACCCCGGCGGATAAAGCGTCGCGATGCGCCCGTTGTCGTTCACCAGTCCCTTGCCCGCGGCGAGGTTCATGGCCACGGGGGCGAAGTAGCCGTGGTAGTCGCGCTTCTCGTTGGCAGCGAGAGTCCACTCCCCGGGAACGAACAACAAAAAAACGCCGATAACGGCCGACGCCAGCAGAAAGACCACAACGTCAAGACGTTTGGCGGCAAGCCAGCCAAAAGGCCGGTCGGATGAAACGATGGATCGCAAGGGGTGTAGCTTGGTGGCGGCTCAGTGCCTTCAGTGCCGGATGGCTAACCTATGATCGTAACGCGAAGGGCCGCCGGCTGGTGGGGGCAGTAGTGCGAAAACCGTTGCATGGCGGCCGGTGAGCTTCTACTAGGCTAAAATGTTTCTTGCCTAGGAAAATTCGGCGCTTTCGACCGAAATCCTTCGCTCGTTGGAGGGTCGAACGCATGGCTTTATTCCGCATCCTCTGCCTTGCGGCCGTCGCCGCCGTGTTGGGTCCTGTTCCCTTGGCTGCGCAGCTTTCCACCGAGGGCAACCAGTTGTGGCGCCAGGGCGCGGACGGAATCCTTGACGTCTCGGATGAGAACGACCGGTTTGGCCAGACGCTGGCCGCCGGCGACTTCAACGGCGACGGCTGGGACGACCTCGCTATCGGCGCCTTCGGCGAAAACGACTTCCGCGGCGTCGTCAATGTCATTTACGGCGGCCCGGGCGGGCTCACCTCCGCGGGCAATCAGTTGTGGGAGCAAGGCGTCGGCGGCATCGACGGCAACGCCGAAAGCGGAGACCGGTTTGGCGTAACGGTGGCCGCGGGGGATTTCAACGGTGACGGCTATGCCGACCTGGTTGTGGGCGCTTCCGGCGAAGACGACGACCGCGGTATCGTCCACGCGATCTATGGCTCCGCCAGCGGTCTCACTTCGCAGGGCAACCAGGCTTGGCGGCAGGGCGACAACGGTATCGGCGACAGCGCCGAAGACGGCGATGCGTTCGGGTTCTCGCTGGCCGTCGGCGAGTTCAACGGGGATGGCTTCGACGATGTAGCGGCGAGCGGGCCCGGCGAAGACGGCACCGAGGGCCTGGTCGTCGTGATTTTTGGCTCGGCCGGCGGGTTGATCTCCAACGGCAACCAGCGTTGGCGCGAAGGCGAGGATGGGCTGCGAGGCGACGGGGAAGGCGGCGACTTTTTCGGATACGCGCTCGCGGCAGGCGACTTCAACGGCGACGGATTCGACGATCTTGGGGTGGGAACGCCGGGCGAGAATTCGGCGCGCGGGACAGTCAATATCATCTATGGTTCCGGGGGCGGGCTTACCTCCGTCGGCAACGTGCGACGGCAGATGGGCGAAGACGGCGTGGCTGGCACCGCCACAGCCGGCGGCACGTTCGGGGAAGTGATGGCGGCTGGTGACTTCAATAGCGACGGCTTTGCGGATCTAGCCGTCAGCCCGCTCGGCGCGGCCGAGGGCCGCGGCGGGGTGATCGTCATTCCCGGATCGAGCAGCGGGCTAACCGGCGCTGGCAGCAGCCGGTGGCACCAGGGCTTTTTCCGCGATGACGTAGAGGCCGGCGATCGTTTCGGAAGCGCGCTGGCCACTGGCGATTTCAACGCCGACGGGTTCATGGATCTTGCCATCGGCGTGCGCGGCGAAGACGGCAACCGCGGCGTCGTGCATGTCGCTTACGGCAGCGACACCGGGCTCATCCCCCCGACAGGCCAAGAATTCGTGCCGGTATTCTCGCAGGGCGCCGACGGCTTGCTGGATACGGCTGAGCAAAACGACGATTTCGGATTCGAGCTGGCGGCGGGTAACTTCGGCGGCGGTCTTTCCTCCGACCTGGCTGTGGGCGCCCCTGGCGAGGACAATAGCCGCGGAGTGGTCCACGTGCTGTTCGGGCTCGGTGTTCCTATTGTGTCGGCGGTGGTCGGCGGTGGCCTGAGCAGCCCTCCCGTAGCCGCGGTCTCTCACAACTCGATTGTCTCGGTGTTCGGCGAGAACTTCGTGGCCGCATCGGCCGCGGCGTTGCAACCCAGCGCCAAACAGCAGGACACAGGCGCAACAATCCTGAATGGCGTCTGCGTGGAGATCAACGGCGGTGTGCGCGCGCCGCTGTTTGCGGTCACCCCCCAGCAGATCAATTTACAGGTGTGGGCGCCGCAAGAACGCGATGCAATTTGGCTTGAGGTCATTGTCAATTGCGGTCAGCCGAATGAGCGGCGCAGCGAGCGCTTTGATGTACCGGTCGCGCCGGCCACGCCGGAGTTTTTCTTCTTCGCCTACAACCCCGACGGCGTCAATCCAATCGCCGCCGTCCATGAGCCGGGCGGCGCCTTGGCCGGGGCGCCGGGGCTGATTCCCGGCGCGGTGTTCGAGCCCGCGCGCCCCAACGACGTCGTGACGGTGTACATGACCGGGATGGGCGAGACGACACCACAGTGGGGGCTGGGGCAGTTTCCTACGGGCGCGGCATCCGCCAATCTGCCGGTGAGCATTCAGATCGGCGGCGCCGACGTCGAGGTCATTTACGCGGGCGTGACGCCTGGGTTCTTCGGGCTCTATCAGGCCAGCTTTTCGATTCCGGCGGACGCACAGGCGGGGGAATTACCAGCGCGGATTACGGTTGGCAGCGCTACGACGCCTGCTGGTGGCTTTCTAACGGTGGCGCGGTAGGATTCGACAGGGCCACCTATCCTCCGACTCCTCCCAAGGTTCTTTGCGACCTGCGACTCGGAACCAACCGCCCGGAAAAGACCCCGCTTCATCCTGATCGGGTGCCAGTAAGCTATCCTTGAATGTTCCGACTATGATACGTGTCCGCTTTGCCCCATCGCCCACCGGTTACCTTCACATCGGGGGCGCTCGCACATTCATCTTCAATTGGCTCCATGCTCGCCATCAGGGCGGCGTGGTCGTTCTCCGCATCGACGATACCGACGTCGAACGGAACACGCAGACCTCTCTCGATTCCATCCACGAAGGTCTCGAGTGGCTCGAACTGGGCTGGGACGAGTTCTACCGTCAGTCCGACCGTCTCGAGCTGCATCGCCAGGCCGCCTGGGCGATTTTCGAGAAGGGGTTGGCCTATCGCGACTTCACTCCCGCCGCTGCGTTGAGCGAGAACCCGGCGGCGGTTGAGAATCCGGGCGGGGCGCCCGAGAATCCCGGCGGAGCGTCTGAGAATTCCGGCGCGCCTGAGCATCCGAGCGGAGGATGGCTTTTCAATCCGGGCATGCGCGAACTCACCCGCGAGCAAAGCGACCGCCGGGCCAACGCGGGCGAGCCCTTCGTGCTGCGCTTCCGGGTGCCGCGCGACTCACGCCCCGAGGTGGTTGTTTCGGATGCCGTCTACGGGACCGTGAGCAAGGCTACCGCCGACCTCGAGGATTTCGCGCTGCTGCGCTCGACCGGCATGCCGACTTATCACATGGCCTCGTGCGCGGACGACGCGGATCTCCGCATCACCGACATCCTGCGCGGCCAGGAACATCTGGCGAACACCTTCAAGCACGTGCTGATCTTCGAAGCGCTTGGCGTCGAGGCGCCGAAGACGGCTCACCTGCCGCTGTTGATGGCGCCTGACGGCGCAAAGCTTTCCAAGCGCGTGCACGGCCCGGTCGTAAGCGTCACAACATATCGCGACGCCGGTTTCCTGCCGCATGCGTTCGTGAATTTCCTTTCCCTGCTGGGTTGGTCGCCAAAGAATGATCGCGAGGAGCTGTCGCGCGACGAGCTTGTCGAGCTGTTCTCGCTCGACGGCATCAACCGCAGCAACGCAACGATCAACTTCACCGACCAGGAACCCTTCGACCCGAAAGCCCTGTGGCTAAACGCTCAGCACATCCGGACGCTCGACATCGACGAGCTCGCGCGGCGATTGATGCCCTACGCCCAACAAGCCGGGTTTACTAACGCCACGCCGAAAAAGCTTCGCGCCATCGCGCCGTTGATCCGCGAGCGAATCCGCTTATTGGGCGAGGTGGCCACTGTCGCCGACTTCTTCTTCACCGAACCGCGGTCTTACAATCCCGCCGACTTCATCCCCAAAAAGGGAGACGCGGCCATGGCGGCGGAAGCGCTTCGCAAGTCGAAGGAGGTTCTGGCCACCGTGCCCGCTTTCGATCACGCGACGCTCGATGCAGCGCTTCGCGCCGCTGCTGATGAGCTCGGAGTGAAAGCGGGACAGATGTTCCAGCCCGTTCGAGTCGCGGTGTGCGGGCGCTTGAATGCGCCGCCGCTTTTCGAAACGCTCGAAGTGCTCGGGCGTGACACCGTGCTGACCCGTCTCGAGTTTGCTTTAGGAATTGTCTAATGAGCGACGCCGATCTGCCCCGTTCGAATTTCATGCGTGATTTAGTTCGCTCCGACACGGAGAGCGGCAAACATGGCGGGCGTGTGCACACCCGCTTTCCGCCGGAACCCAACGGCTACCTGCACGTCGGCCACGCCAAGAGCATCACGGTCAACTTCGGCCTCGCCGAGGAGTTCGGCGGCAAGTGCAATTTGCGCTTCGACGACACCAACCCCACGAAGGAAGAGTCCGAGTACGTAGAGTCGATCATTGAAGATGTGAAATGGCTGGGCGGCGATTTCGCCGACCGGCTCTTCTACGCATCCGACTACTTCCAGCAGTTGTACGATTGGGCCGTCGAGCTCATCCAAAAAGGCAAGGCTTACGTCTGCGACTTGACGAGCGACGAGGTGCGGCAGACGCGCGGCACGCTGACCGAACCGGGAAAGAACAGCCCTTATCGCGAGAGAAGCGTCGAGGAGAATCTGGCCCTGTTCGCGCGCATGAAAGACGGCGAGTTTCCGGACGGCTCGCGCACCCTGCGCGCCAAAATCGACATGGCCTCGCCGAACCTCAACATGCGCGATCCGGTGATGTACCGCATCCTGCACGCCGAGCATCATCGCACGGGCAATCGTTGGTGCATCTATCCGATGTACGACTGGGCGCACGGGCAATCGGACTCCATCGAGGGCATCACGCACTCGATATGCACGCTCGAGTTTGAAGATCACCGCCCACTCTATGACTGGTTTCTCGATCAGCTCGGAGTGTTCCATCCGCGGCAGATCGAATTCGACCGTCTGAATTTGACCTACACCGTCATGAGCAAGCGCAAGCTGCTGCAGCTCGTGCAACAGGGCATGGTCGAAGACTGGGATGATCCCCGCATGCCCACAATTAGCGGCATGCGCCGGCGCGGCTACACGCCGCAAGGTTTGCGCAATTTCGCGCGTAATCTTGGCGTATCGAAGACCAGCGGCGTCACGGAGTTTGAAAACCTCGAACACTACATCCGTGAGGATCTGAATCGCACGTCTCCGCGCGTGATGACGGTCTTGCGCCCGCTCAAGCTCGTGTTGACGAACTATCCCGAAGGCCAGGTCGAGCTCAAGGAAGCCATTAACAACCCGGAGGACGAGGCGGCGGGCACGCGATCCGTACCCTTCGGCCGTGAACTCTGGATCGAGCAGGACGACTTCCGCGAGGCGCCGCCAAAAGGCTACCACCGGCTGTATCCGGGGAATGAAGCCCGGCTGCGGTATGGCTACATCATCCAATGTCACGACGCGGTGAAAGACCCCGCAACGGGCGAGATCACCGAAATTCACTGCACCTACGATCCAGATACGGGCAGCGGCCAGACCACGCGGAAAGTGAAGTCAACCATTCACTGGGTTGCGGCGGCGCAAGCGATTCCAGTAGAGGTGCGTCTCTATGACAAGCTGTTCACCGTCGAGAATCCAAACGAAGCGCCCGAAGGCCAAGACTTCACGATGTACCTAAACCCGAAATCGCTCGAAGTGGTCCAAGGTAAAGCCGAGCCGTCGCTGGCAAGCGCCCAGCCCGGCGACCGCTATCAGTTCGAGCGTCTCGGGTACTTCTGCGTCGATAAGTCATCGAACGCCGAGCAGCTCGTCTTCAATCGGACCACCGAGCTGCGGGACACCTGGGCGAAGCTTCAGAAGCGCTCGTAGGGAGTTACCGGAGGCCCGGGCGAATCAAGGCCGCTACCGGTCAAACAGCGTATAAGAACTCTTCGTGCACGATCTTGCCGTCCGCCACCGTGTACACGGCCACTTCACTGAACTGGACACGCTCGCCGGATGCTTTTCGAGTCCAGTCGAACGAGAACCACACCGCAAACCTCTCTTGGCTGGCAAACGGACCCGTTACCGCGGCGCTATGGATGTCGTTGTCTTCGAACCAGGCAACGTTCTTGGCGAGGACGGCCTGCTTGCCCCGCATTTCGCGCCCCAATCCTTGGTAGTCCATGGCCTCGACGCTTACGATATCGTCGGCGTGCAGCGTCTTGACGGCGTCGAGAAACTTGCCCTCACGGCAGAGAGCGACAAGCTGCGTAGCAACTTCGGCGGTGGTCATAGCCCAACAACATACCAGACACCGCGAATCACCTGCTCCAAGAGCCGCTAGACTGGGTAGACGTCTGCTATCGTCGGCCAGCCTGCCGAAGGCGTACCCGCCGAACCGGCGGAGGCCACCAGGCCTAATTCAACGGAGAACATTCATGCTGGGAGTCAGTCCGTACATTGCATTTAAAGGCAATTGCCGTGAGGCGATGGAATTCTACAAAGACGCGCTCGGCGCCGAAGTGCTGTTCGTTCAGACCGTGGGCGAGTCGCCGATGACCGACATGGGGCCACCGGAAAACATCATGCACTGCACGATGAAAATAGGAGACTCGACAGTCATGGCCTGCGATGACCCGAGGCCCGAAGCCGCTGCGGGCGATGGCAACATCAGCCTGGCAATCGGATTGAACGATACGGCGCGAGCCAAACAATTCTTCGAGAATCTCGCCAAGGGCGGCGCGGTGATCATGCCGCTCCAGAAAACATTCTGGGCGGAAGCATTCGGCATGGTGACGGACAAGTTTGGCGTCAAGTGGATGGTCAACTGCGACGCGCCAAAGTGACCGCTGTGGAATAATCGCCCTCTTGTCTGGGAGCCCCGGCCTTCGCACTTCCGGGCTCAGACTCGCTCCAGAATCAGAACCCAATCCTGCTGCACCGGGAAATGGACAAGAGACAAACAAGAGACAAGAAAGGCAAGAAAGGGGACAACGCCCGATTCTCGCCAAGTTGTCGCTCCAATGCCCGCAACACACTTACTATACGGGGTTTAGGCCGAGCCGCTGAGGTTGAGGTGCTGGGCTGGTGCGGCCACCAAACCGCCGCCTTACGCCCTGGGACATGAGGTAGAGCGAGTTTACGGAAGATTTTCGCGCACAGGGCTGTTTGGGCCTACGAAATCGGGCGTTGTCCCTTTTCTTCCCCCATCCTCACGCCCTACCCTGAGAGCCTATAGCCCCTTTCTCAAACCGTGGCCGCACGACTCTGCTGCATGCGATCGGCGGCTTCGACCAATCGACGCGCATAGATGAAAGCAGCATCCCGAACCCACTCTTCATGCACAATCAAGAAGAGGATCGCAATCACCGATGCCACCAAGCCAAGGCAGACAAACGATGAAGGTTCTATGGCGCCAACTCTTCGGTAGTCGGCAATCGACCCAACCGCACAGGCCACGAAACTAAAGAGCCCCACGAACCGGCCGGGCCAACGGATTGCCCAAAGGTTGCGCCGGAAGCCATAGTCCACGTTCGCCCGAAAGACGAGCGGATACTCGGCCTTTGACTGCCGTATCCGTGTCCTTAAGACATCTCACTGCTGTCCGGCTATAAGTCGAACAGAACCAACTGGTTGGCGGAATGGAG
>JBBDWJ010000063.1:0-7755 GCA_040902925.1 Bryobacterales bacterium
GCGAGCGTTTGTTCAACAGGTTGCGGACGCCGTAGTCCCCGTGGCGCTGGTATAAAATCTCCACGGCGGCGAGCGACAGGGAGTACGCCACGGCCGCCTGGTTGCTGTCGAGGCGGGCCCAATTTCCCGACAAGCTCTCGATGCTCGGCAGGCGTTGCTGATCGAGGAGTTGTTCGAGCAGGCCGCGGTCGCGCGGCTGCAGCCCGTCGCCCGAGAGTTTTTGAGCCAGGCCTTCATGCAGCCAGGTGGGCCATTGGCCGGTGCGCGACAAGCAGGCATGCACGAATTCGTGGCTGAAGGTGCGCCGCACCCATTGGTCCACCTCGCCGCTGGGAGGAATGGCGATGCGGATGCGCCCGTCGTAGCGGCCGCCGCTCCACTCCGCCGCGCCGGTTGTCTCCCGGTAGTTCTCAAAACTTTGCACGATCACCGGCAGACGATCGTTCAAGTGGCAACCCAACTGGAACGAAATGCGCGTGATTTCGCGGTCGAGCAGCTCGGTAAGCATGCGTGCTGTGCCGCCTGGCAGCGCGCCGCCCTCGTAGCGCAGCGCAAAGCGCGCGCCATGCGTGACCTCGCTGCTCTTGTCGGTTTCCACCTCGTGTTCGACGGTTTTATAGAGCTTGTCGACCGACGGGTTGTAGCGGATCTCCAGCGACTGCCGCAGGTAATTGCGCGCCGTTGCGACATCGTCCCGCTGCAGCGCGCTCATGCCCGCCAGAGCCAGCAAATGCGGGTCCTTGGGATAGCTGCGCAGCGCCGGCTGCAAAACCCGCGCCGCGTCGTTGGGACGAGTCATCTCCAGAAGCGCCCGCCCGCGCAGCAGCGCCACGGCGCGATGATCGGCCGGCAGCCGCGCCGCCGCCAGCAGCCGCTCTGCCTCGTCGGGGCGGTGGCCGTTGAGTAGCTCGGCGGCCTGCAGAACCTCGGGTGGAATTGCCGCCACGCCATCGGTTGGAAAATGCGCCTCTTGCCGCGGGCCCTCGATCTCGGGCAGCTTCACTGCCGCGATAGCGCTACGAACCAACTGGCTAGTCGAAAGCTCGCGGCGGGTCTCCTCAAATTCGTCGAGCCCCTCCAGCGACTTACGCCAGACATAACCGTTGACGGCCTGTCCGTTGACCTGCGCGGAAACCGAATAGCAGCGATTGTCGGACCCGGCAAGCGCAAAACGCAGCCGAACAGCCTGCCCCTGCGGTAACTGCGCTACTTCATCGCCGCCGCCGCAGCGGATGAACAAAGGGGTGCCATCCTGCGTGATCAGCAGTTCCGCTGCGTTCAGCGGCGGCCGCGTCATCGCCAAAAACGCGAGGACGAACGCCACTGCAGGCAACGCCATATGTGACGACGCATACTGGCGAAAGTGATCCACCTTACCAAGCGTAGGCCGTGCACGCCGCTAAGTCACTCCGAAGAACGCCTGAAATTCGTCTGCTACCAAAGACATATGGCCAATGCGAACGGGGAGTACGTCAGGTTGATCAACAGGACTGCACGGGCAGCGCGTCGCATCTCAACCGGCGAGGAACGGCTTCGGCTATCCAGGCCGTGAATTCTCCTCACGCGCGATTTCCAAAACTGCTGGCGCCGGCTCGTGAAGCCTAATCCTTGGGCCGAATACAAGCCACCCTGACCGCAGCCTCCGGATGACGCCTCCATGTTCGTCCCCATACATAGCGCAATCTTGAAACCCTCGAACGGGAGTAACACGAGTACTACGCCGCCAATCTAGTCACGACGCTTGGCATCACACCTGCGCGGCCGGAGACGCCAACGTAGGGCCTGCCAAACGCGCGGCTGCTGTGAGGCCAATGCTTTCTCGTACGGTCCCGCTGGACGTGTGCAACGCGCGCGTTTCCGGGTGAATACCTCGGCTCGCGCCGACGGTAGGAAGACCGGACGGCATCAGGAGGAACCTCCGAGTGGGTTGTGAATATCACCTCGCCGAACTGAAGATCGCGCTTGACCCCAACGACAGAAGGCACATCGTGCCACCACCTCTGCCGCCCTCGCGAAAGGTGCTCGATGTCGGTTGCGGCGCTGGCCAAACACTGATTGCCGCGTATCCGGAGCGTGTTTCCTTTGGAATCGACTTCAGTCTGGAGGCGCTGAAACTCGGCGAGTCGCTGACACAAGATATTCGCTTCTGCCAAGCCAAGGCCGAAGGTCTGCCATTCCAAAGCCAGCAGTTTGATTTCGTGTTCTCACGCGTCACACTCCCCTTGACGAAAATACGCTCAGCGCTCGGAGAGATACGCCGCGTGCTTAAGCCGGACGGGGGGCTGTGGATGACGGTTCATAGTCCTTCGATGAGGTGGAAGCGGGCCAAAGAGGGCACCTGGAAGGCAAAGTGCTTTTTCGTGTATGTCGCCGTCAATAGCCTTCTGTTTCATTTCACCCAACGCCAGTTTTCCTTCTTTGGAAGATACGACTCTTTCCAGACTGAAAAAGGGATAACGCGCGCCTTGGAAGAGCTTGGCTTTGGGGGCATCGAGATAGTCAAGAACGGCGAACTCTTCCTCGTAACAGCCCGCACAACGATTCCCCAGGCATCCATCGAGCGGGCCCATGACCGGGAGAGCGGTGAGTTGGCCGTGGCGGCATCCATAAACGGAACATCCATGAGTGCGCTCTAGTTCTTTCCCACCGCGGGGCAAATGTAGCTCAGAAGACTCGTCTCGTCGACCCCTCAAAAAGAGGCGTCCGTTCGGGCCGCTTCAACTCGGAGCTGATTCCGGATCGGCCAAGGCTTGCTGAGATCAACCTCCTGCCGTTCGGGCGCCCAACCGGGGAACCGCAACGGAATGGCCGGCCGGAGTGTCTGATCCAAGTAGCTTGTTTACGTTCGTTGGAACAGGAATACCTCAATGAAAGTAGCCCAGGTTGCCCCGCTTTATGAGAGTGTGCCGCCAAAACTCTATGGTGGAACAGAGCGCGTAGTTTGGTATCTCACGGAGGCCTTAGTCCGGTTAGGCGTGGATGTAACTCTATTTGCCAGCGGCGATTCGTTAACGAGCGCCGAACTTCGTCCGATGTGCCCTGCCGCACTGCGATTGAACCCCGATTGCATCGACAGTTTGGCTTATCACATTTTGATGTTGGAACGGGCAATCAACGCTGCGGATGAGTTCGATGTAATTCATTTCCACACAGACTACCTGCATTTCCCGCTGGCGCGCCGTATGCCAACGCCGCATCTGACCACGCTGCACGGCCGGCTCGACATTCAGGATCTGGCGCTCATTCACTACGAGTTTCGCGACATGCCGCTGGTTTCTATCTCCAATTCCCAGCGCACGCCTTTGCCGTGGGCTAACTGGCAGGGAACGGTCTATCACGGGCTGGCGCCGGAACTTTACTCGTTGAACGCGAAGGCGGGGCAATACCTGGCGTTTCTCGGCCGGATTTCTCCCGAGAAGCGGGCGGACCGGGCGATCGAGATCGCGCGGCGAAGCGGCATTCCCTTGAAGATCGCCGCTAAAGTGGACAGGGTCGACCAGGAGTACTTCGAAGCAAAGATTCGGCCGCTGCTCGATGATCCGTTGGTGGAGTACATCGGTGAAATCGGCGAGATGGAAAAGCCCCAGTTTCTGGCGAACGCGGTGGCGCTGCTGTTCCCCATAGACTGGCCTGAACCGTTCGGGCTGGTTACTATCGAGGCAATGGCCTGCGGCACTCCGGTCGTGGCGTGGCCTCATGGTTCCGTTCCGGAAATTATCGAACCGGGAGTCACGGGCTTCCTGGTCAACTCGATTGATGAAGCCGTGCAAGCCGTGCAGCAGGTGGAAACGATCAGCCGCGAGGGTTGCCGTCGCGTGTTCGAGGAACGCTTTACTTCGGAACGGATGGCGCGCGACTATCTGAGCCTATACACGCGGCTAACGGACTCGATGAGGCCGGTGCAGGCGCCCAAGCTGTACGAGGTAGCTGATGAGCGAAGTCGTCCAGATCAAAGACCAATATTACATCCTCGCGACCTCTTTACTCGCTGACGGCCGCCGCCGGGTCATCAAACAAGGCGAGACGTTCGCGATCTTCGACCGCTATGGCGACATCCTGCAGCTTGGCACGGGAGAGCAGGGGATCTATCACCGCGGGACGCGGCATGTTTCCGGCCTGCGCCTGAGGATCGGCTCCAAACGTCCGTTGCTGCTGAGCTCCAGCGTCAAAGACAACAACGCCCTCGTCGTCGTCGATCTCGAGAACCCGCTGTTGGAGAAAAACGGCGGCTCCATCCCTCGAGGGACGATCCATCTTTCGCGCTCGAACTTCCTGTGGCAGGAGCGATGTTATGAATCCTGCCAGATCACTAACTACGCGGCGTATGAAGTGGAGCTGGACCTCGACTACGAGTTTAGTGCCGACTTCGCCGACATCTTCGAGGTACGCGGGCAGAAGAGAGAGCGGCGCGGGACGTTGCTTGAACCGGCGGTCGACGGGGACAGGGTCGTTTTGCGTTATCACGGCCTTGACGGCATATTGCGTACGAGCTGTTTTGATTTCTCACCGCGCCCTGAATTGGTCGGCCCGTCGGGCGCGCGATTCCGATTGACGGTGAAGCCGAAGCAGCAGTGCGCGCTCTACGTTACTGTCTCCTGCAACGAATGCGCCGATGGTTCCGCGCCGGCTTTTGATACCTCGTTGGGTCAAAGCCTCGCGAGCCTGGCGAAGCTGGCCGCCAAAGACTGCGCGGTTTACACATCGAACGAGCAGTTCAACGACTGGCTCAATCGCTCTTATGCCGACCTGCGCATGATGATCACCTTCACGAATCAGGGCATGTATCCATTTGCGGGCATCCCGTGGTTCAGCACTCCGTTTGGGCGAGACGGCATCATCACCGCAATGGAAGCGCTTTGGGTGATGCCGGAAATGGCGCGTGGTGTGCTCTCCTACCTCGCTGCGACGCAAGCCGACTGCGTAAATCAGGAGCAGGACGCCCAGCCGGGAAAGATTATCCACGAGCGACGCGATGGAGAAATGGCTGCTCTCCATGAGATTCCGTTCGGCTGCTACTACGGCAGCGTTGATTCGACTCCACTGTATGTAATCCTCGCCGGACAGTATTTCCGGCACTCGGGCGATAAGCAGTTTATCGAATCCATCTGGCCAAATATCGAACGCGCGCTCGGCTGGATCGATCACTATGGCGATATCGACGGCGACGGATTCGTGGAATACGCCCGCGCCTCGTCGGACGGTTTGACGAACCAGGGCTGGAAGGATTCCGAGGATTCGGTTTTCCACGCCAGCGGAGAGCTCGCCGAAGGCCCGATCGCGCTGTGCGAAGTGCAGGGTTATGTCTACGATGCAAAGCAGGAGGCTTCCTACCTGGCATCCGTGCTTGGCCGCGAAGACATTTCCATCCGCCTAGCGCGTGAAGCTCAACGCCTGCGGGAGAAGTTCGAGGAAGCGTTCTGGTGCGAGGACATATCCTTCTATGCGCTTGCCCTTGACGGCCGCAAGAGGCCGTGTTGTGTCCGGACGTCGAATGCCGGCCACTGCCTGATGAGCGGAATTATCGGCCGCGGCCGAGCGAAGCACGTTTGCCAGACATTGTTTTCGGAGCCCTTCTATTCGGGTTGGGGAGTTCGCACGGTTGCGTCGAGCGAAGTGAACTACAACCCGATGTCGTACCACAACGGCTCGATCTGGCCGCACGACAACGCCTTGATTGCGCAAGGGCTGTCGCGATACGGTTTCCGGCAGGAGGCCGCGAAGATCTTGACTGGCTTGTTTGACGCCAGCAATTTCGCGGACCTGCATCGGCTGCCGGAACTGTTGTGCGGCTTTCCCCGCCGCTCGAGCGAAGGTCCCACGCTCTATCCGGTGGCTTGCGCACCGCAGGCCTGGGCAGCGGCGTCGGTTTTTCAAATGCTGCAGGCCTGCCTGGGGCTGTCGATGGATGTATCCTTGCGGCAGCTTCGGTTTGACTATCCGATCCTGCCTCGCTGGCTCGACAAGGTTTCGATCAAGAGGCTGCGGGTTGGCGATTCGGAGGTCGACCTGCTGTTGACCCGCCATCCCGAAGACGTCGGCGTGGACGTGAGGCGCCGGAGTGGCCACCTCGATGTGGTCGTGGTGAAGTAGTTTTTGGTGCCCGGTGATCCCGGGAAGCCACGGAATGCTGCCACCCTGGCTGCATCGTTCCCGCGACGGCGCCGCAAGCTGGCACGAGATCGGCACGCCGCAATATCCGGAGAAGCCCGCCGCGCGATGGGAGCTCGGCGGCAAAGGAATGCGAGCCGAATTCATGCCGCCGGAGACGCCGGCACGGCCTGGTTTGTCCCGGCTATCAAGGATGAGAAGCGCTATCCGTCCGAGGGCCGCGTCGTCGTCAACCGCACGCGAGACGGCGGCAAGACTTTTGAAACCCTGACCAAGGGCCTGCCGCAGCAGCATGCCTACGACCTGGTCTTTCGCCATGCCCTCGACATCGACGAGAGTGGCGAACGGCTGGTATTCGGCTCGACCACGGGTTCGTTGTGGATCACGGAGGATGGCGGCGATTCGTGGAGCGCGCTGTCTTCGAATCTGCCGCCGATTTACTCCGTGCGGTTCGAGAAACCGAACTAGACCAAAGCACGGTCAAGAAACCACGATGCGGACGCCCTTCGCGGATTTCGATGGAGGATAAGGCCGGAAAACGTAGAGGCTAAAGGAGCCTAGCGTCCCCTTTTATTTATTCCGGGCATTTGGGGGAGGCTTGGCGCTCCCGTTGCCGCCAGCGGGCTCGAAGATTTGCTCGATACCGCGGGCGAATAGGCGAGCGATGTCGAACGCGAGCGGAAGGCTCGGATCGTAGCGGCCTGTCTCGATGGCGTTTACGGTTTGCCTCGATACGCCAAGGCGTTCGGCAAGTTCGGCTTGCGACCAATCTTTCTCCGCCCGCAGCAGCCGCAGGTGATTCTTCATCTCGCGTATCTCCGCTGCAGAACAAAAATGGTGATCGAGAAGGCGAACGCCATGAGCAGCGGATTGGCGACCGACAGCAGCTTGACCGCGGATGGCGATTCGGGCATCAAGCTGGCGATCCTGACTAGGAAACGATCGAGCAGAACGAGGCAAAACCCCACGCCAAAGGCCACTGCCATCGCCTGCACGTGGATCATGCGCAGCAGTTCGTCGGCCTCGCGCAGATAGCGCAGGTACGCCCAGACGACCGGGATCCAAGCCAGCGCCGCGGCGGCCAAGGCGGCGGTGGCAACCGCGAGGTTTTCATCCCCGTAGGTTTCCATCACCTTGAGCGAGAGAAGGAAAACAAGCACCCAGATCAGGGTGTAGAAATTCAACATGCGCGCGTTGCGCCGGTCTGTTGGGGTGCCGTGGAACCCGCAAAACCTTGAGAGCCAATTCAAGCCCGGATCTGCTTCGGTTTTCATGGACGGTGGTCTCCTTGGGTGAGATCGCGGGATGGCACCGGCTTATCGCGCCAGGTGCAAATCCCCGGTGACTTGATGGTAAAAGATGTTTTCCATTATGTCAAGGAGATTTTACATCGCATAAAAACCCGGACCCGGGCCGGCCCCGCCACAAAACCGCCAGGGGCATGCGTCCTGGGACCCTGGAGAGTGCAGGACGAAAACACAACACTACCAGGATCTTGAAAGAGGCGACTTCAGAGCGCACTGCCTAATAGGTGGGGGTTGCTTTTGCTCCCGGGGCTTGCGCCCCGGGCAATGGTCATGACGCCCCTAGTAGTGCAGGCCATGCAGCAGTTCATCGGGCAGAGTCCGTGGGAATGGAACCTGGTCT
>JBBDWJ010000064.1:0-7710 GCA_040902925.1 Bryobacterales bacterium
AAATGCCTCCAGCTCATCGAGGCTCGCCAGCGTCTGTTCGACGCCCGTCCGCGTGCGCTCCGGATAATTCGCCAGATGCACCTGCGCGAACTCCCGAAGCCAACTATCCCATTGGCGCGAGGCTTGCCCAGGTCCCGCGGGCGAACCGGAATCCTTGCGGCTCCAATTCAACTGCACGGCGCGAACAAGCTGCAGCAAATGCGAAGAGCGGATCAGCCGCGCCCGCGCCCTGGCCAACCAGGACGGCGATTCGCCCTCCACTGCCCGCCGCACCAGCAATCCATCTTCGACGTCGAACTGCGCGGCGCCGCCCATCTGCACGTCCACAAAATCGTTGCCGACGAAAAAACTGAGCAAGACCACGCGCGGCTCATAGCGCGGCCATATCGACTGCAACAATCGAAACTGGTCTCCAGGGCCCGTGCCGGGCACCGCGGCTTTGACCAGCCGCACAGGCTGCGCGAGCCGAAGCTCGCGCTCTAGGAGAAAAAGAAATGATTCCTCGAACTCCACGCCCCAGCCGAAGGCCATGGAATCGCCCAACCCAACGATCGCCGGACCTTGGAGCGCCGCGTGGTCACGCCAACCCTCGCCGTCGATGCGGATCTCGACATCCCAAAGCCGGGTGACATGCCGCCGTGTGATGTTGGGGCGCAGCCGCAAGTTGCCTTCCGCGTCGCGCGTGTACAAATCCAACTCGAGTTGCGGCGCGGCATGAAACCAATAGCGCAGCACGAACTCGGCAGCGGCAACAGCCAGTGCCGCCGAAAAAAGCACGACGCCGGCCTTGAGGACCCAACTTTGACGAGAACGCATGCCAGTTCCCCAGCATAGCCGCTGACAAGCTGCGCTGGAGGCCGCGGCCGGAGCGCAAACGGGAGCCACGTCTCTTGGCCGCAAATTGCAGGTAACACCTCGTCATGCCTGCGTTGTCTGATTTATGCTCCAATGTTTACAAGTGCCTCGGTTCACTTCCGAACGAATTAGGAGACAGGGAGAATGTCCAGAGCACAGGCAGGATTTCAAGAAGCCCTCAGCCCGCGGGAATCGTCGTCGCGCGACACGGCCTCGCGTCTGCAGTCATTTCTGGAACAAGGCCTCGCGCAGTTCTCTTTCGAAATCATCATCACCGACTGGAAGGGTTTTTCCTACACGCTCGGCCTCAAGCAGCCGCACTGGCGCGGCCTGCCCCTCGAAATCCACATAAAGACCGAGGCTGCCGGGAAGGAATTGCTGGCGCTCGATGCGCTGGGATTCCTCGACCGTTTCGTGGCGGGCGAGGTCGACATGACCGGCAACATTTACGTACTGGCCTCGATCCGCGACGCGATGAGTCTTACGATGCCGTGGTGGAGGCTCATTCCGCGCATGATCGCCGGCCGCACCTTTCAGTTCCAGAATGTCTCGCGAGCCAGCGTCAACGTCAAAAGCCATTACGACATTCCTCAGGAAGCGCTGCATCAGTATCTCGACCGCGCTTACATGTCTTACTCCTGCGGAATGTTCGAGCACCCCGAACGGCTTGCCGTCGACGAGCTGGTGCGCGCCGGCCAAGGGCAATCCGACGACTTCGATTCGCTCGAGAAGGCGCAATGGCGCAAGTACAAAGACGCCGCTGATTTCGTGAAGCCCGAGCAAGGCGAGAATTTTCTCGACGTCGGCTGCGGGTACGGCGGCCAACTACGCGTAGCTCTCGAAAATCACTCTTTCGGCAAGGCGGTTGGCTGGACGCATTCACATAACCAAGTTGTCGAGGGCAGAAACGCTCTCGCGCCGTTTGACCCCGCGCTCTGGGAGCTCAACGAAGGAGACTATCGCGAAGACCATCGCGTGTTCGACCACGTCACCTCAACGGGCATGATCAGCCATGTCGGCCCGCGGGGACTCGTGCCGTACGTGCGCGAAGTGCGCCGCCGCATCAGGAAGGGCGGCCGCTACGTGCATCACGCGTTGATGACGCCCTACAGCGGCCATCCTCTCGACGCGCAGATCGGCGTGGCATTCAACAAGAAGTATGTCTGGCCGGGGTTCCACTGGTTCACGTTCGGCGAGCACATCACCGCGCTGGAGGAAAACGGATTCGAAGTCACCCGCTCGGCTAATCTGTCGGCGCACTACGCCAAGACAACCGCCGCGTGGTACGAACGCATGATGGCGGGCCATCAAAGTATCCGGCGCAGCCTGGGCGAGGCTACCTTCCGCGCCTGGCAGATCTATCTGGCAGCAACGTCACAAGGTTTTCTCGAGGGATCGGTACATATCTACCGTACCTACTGCCGCGCCGTCTGAGCGACACGGCGCGGTCTACGGGGTGGCCAGCCTCTTGCTCAGAAAAAAAGTCGCCGCACCGCCTTCGCGGCTGCCGAAGCCAAGCCGGCGATACAGGCGTTGAGCGCCGTCGTTGTCTTCGCGGACTTCAAGAGTGAGCTTGCCGCAGCCGAGAGACAAGGCCTTGGCTTCCACCGCTTCGATCAGACTTCGCCCCACGCCCCGCCCCTGACAGTCCTGCGAAACCGCCAAGTCGTGAATGTTGACCAGCGGCTTGGCGGTAAAAGTCGAAAACCCGGTAAAACAAACTGCTACCCCGACAGCGCGGCCATCGAGCCAGGCCAGGAAAACAAACGACCCCGCATGACGCCGCAGGCCCGGCACGATTTCGCGGACGACGGCTTCATCCAGCGGGGCGCCTTGACCGATCGGCAGCCGGGCATACTCGTCTATCAGCCGCGCGACGGCATCCGCGTCGCTGGTGTTTGCCAGATCCGCTTCCCGAATCTCTACTTCCATCGTGTTTTTTCCATCCCCCGCGGCGCGCGCAACGAATCGAGGCCCCCACGCTACACAAGAGCTATCATGGCCCCGCGCCGCGCGCGACTTATCATGGCACTCGCGCGCCACGCGCGATCTATCATGGCCACGCACGATCTATCATGGCCGCGCGCGATCTATCATGGTAGGAGATGAGCGAAACCACCTACAACGATCCGAAGCTGGCGCTGAACCGTATCTACACCAAGCGCGGCGACCAGGGGGAAACGAGCCTCGTCAACGGGCGCGCCGTGCCCAAAGACGACGTCAAGATCGAAGCCTATGGCACCGTCGACGAGCTGAACGCCTTCGTTGGCGCGGCCTGCGTGACGGCGCAGGAGCTGGCGCCCTCCCACGCGGCGCTCCAAAGACTGATTGTGATTCTCGTTCGCGTGCAGCATGAGTTGTTCAATCTGGGCTCGGTGCTGGCCACCGACCCGGGCGAGGTCCATCCGCGCCAGCCCCAGGTGGGTGATCGCGACATCGAGCAGCTCGAAACCGAGATCGACGAGATGAACGCATCGCTCGGCAAGCTGCGCTCGTTCGTGCTGCCAGGCGGCTGCCGCCTCAACACCGACCTGCATCTGTGTCGAACCGTGTGCCGCCGCGCCGAACGCCTCTGCGTCGCGTTGGGCCGCAACGAGCAAGTGCCCTCCGCCGCGCTGCGTTATCTCAACCGGCTGAGTGACGCATTTTTCGTGTGGAGCCGCTGGGCGTCGCAGCAGCTAGGCGAACCCGAGGTTCTCTGGGATCCCAACCGGGCCGCGTCAGGGGATGCAGGTCAAACGCCACAATGAAATCCCGCTGATTGGAACAGGGTGGCGCGAATCTTTGTTGCGGGCGGACGCGATTTGCAATCGGTGTTTCTAGCGACCGGGGCGCGTCTCTGCGCGCTGCGCCAACCACCCGATCGTAGCGCCCGCCGTCTGCGATAATGGTCTGTTTTCCCCCATGCCCCCAAAGCGTTCGCTCACCTACGAAGATGCCGGAGTCAGTTTCCGCGAGGCCGGCCGCGCCAAAGCGCGCATCAAAACCCTGGCGCAGCAGACCTTCGACAAGAATGTCCTAACGGGGATCGGCTCGTTCGGCGCCGCCTATGCCCTCTACGGCCAGTCCTTTCGGCACCCGATCCTGATCAGCTCCGCCGATGGCGTCGGCACAAAGCTCAAAGTAGCCTTCGCGACCGGCGTTCACAACACGGTCGGGCAGGATCTGGTCAATCACTGCGTGAACGACATCGCGGTGCAGGGGGCGCGGCCGCTGTTTTTCCTCGACTACCTGGCGACGGGTAAGCTCGACGCCGCCGTGACGGCCAAGGTGATCGAGGGTCTTAGCCGCGCGTGCAAGCAGAACTCCTGCGCCCTCATCGGCGGCGAAACGGCGGAGATGCCCGGCATGTACCAGCCCGGCGAATACGATCTGGCGGGCTTTATCGTAGGCGTGGCCGAACGGGGCCGGATGCTCGACGGCAAGAAGATCCGCGCGGGCCACAGCTTGATCGGACTACCCTCGACGGGCTTGCACACCAACGGATACTCCCTGGCGCGCAAACTATTGTTTGAAGTCGCCGGCTACAAGCCCTCAACCGTTCCGCCCAAGCTCGGCGTGACACTCGGGAGCGAGCTGCTTAAGATCCACCGCAGCTACCACAAGGCGATTCAGGCGCTGCTGGCGGAAAAGCTGCTCGACGGGGCAGCCCACATCACCGGAGGCGGCATCACCGACAACACGCCGCGCATGCTGCCGGCCGGCCTGCGAGCCCGCGTTCGCTACGGCGCCTGGCCGGTGCTGCCGGTCTTCGACCTGCTGCGCGAGACCGGAGCGGTGAAATTGCCCGACATGCTGCAAACCTTCAACATGGGAATCGGCATGATTCTGGCAGTGCCGCCGCGGTCGGAAGCCAAAGCCCTGGCGATTCTGCGGAAAAACCGCGAGCGCGCCTACGTTATCGGCCAGGTGGAAAAAGGCCGCGGGGGAGTGGTTTACGAATGAGGCGATCTGCTTCGCGGCCCGAAAATGGGCAGGGTCATCGGGAACGTGCCGGCGCGTACCGGCGCGCACGCCCCATCAGCCCGCGGCTTCGGCCGCCGTCTCACGGCCGGCGCCGTGACATCGCAACTTCGCCGGCGGTAACAGCATGAACAAGCTAGGCATTCTGCTGTCGGGCAGGGGCTCCAATTTCGAGGCCATCGCCGCCAGCGTGGCGGCCGGGAGAATCCCGGCTGAAATCGCGATCGTCCTTAGCAACAAACCGAAAGCTGCCGGCCTTGAGCTCGCCAGGAAACGCGGCATCCCCGCCGACTGCATCCCCTCACGGGGCCTGGAGCGCGAAGAATACGACCGCGAGGTCGTTGCGCGCCTCAAGCAGGCCGGGGTTGACCTGGTTTGCCTGGCCGGTTTCATGCGCCTGTTGAGTTCGCATTTCGTCGAGCAGTTTCCGCAGCGCATCTTGAACATCCATCCGTCGCTTCTCCCGGCGTTTCCGGGCCTGGAAGCCCAAAAACAAGCGATCGAGCACGGCGTGAAATTTTCCGGCTGTACCGTCCATTTTGTCGATGAACGGCTCGACGCCGGCCCGATCCTGTTGCAAGCCATCGTCCCAGTACTTGACAGCGATACGGAACAGACTCTCTCCCAGCGAATCCTCCAAGAAGAACACCGCATCTATTCCGACGCCATCAACCTCGTGCTGAGCGGCAAGTTCCGGGTCGATGGCCGCCGCGTGATTCGTCAAAAGGCGATCACACAGATCCGCGACATGCGCGAACTCTCCCGCTAGATTCTCTCCGACGTGAAGTTGCGGCCCCTGCGCGGGTGGGAAGCCTCTCTCTGTCCTCTTTTCGGAATGCATTCCAAGTTACAAATTGACCTATGACCACATCCAGGCACTCACAGACTCATATACTCAAACGTCCAAGAGCAGACACCGGACAAAATCAACAAAATATGCGTTGTTTCACAACATCACTATAATTTGAACTACATTTTTCTGACGCCGGATTATCAATTCAACTCGCTGAAGCAACCTGCAATACATATTGATATACGATTGAGAAGATTTAACGTTACAGGGCGTTACCATGCGTGCGTCATGTCATACATCGCGAAGACCGAGACAGAGGAACTAAACCGCACTTCCGAAATCAGGCCGTGCATCGATTACAGAGGGAACATCAAGCGGTTATCGACGGGAGCCAGCGCCGCGACTGCATCCGTCCTGGATGCCGCAGCCGCGTTTCTAGTAGAGGGGAATGCCGAACAGAGCTTCAACTTCGACCGGCTCGCCATCGCGGAACGCCGGCGTGAATTCCCAACTGCGCAAGCTCGCCAGAATGATGCGATCGGTTTCCGGGTCGGCTCCCCGAACCATCCGCAAATTTTGAAGGTTGCCTTCCGCGTCCACAGTAGCGTAAGCCACGACACGTTGGGGAAGTTGGGAAAGGCGTTCGAGGGTCGGAGCGATTTCGAGCTCTAGAGGCTCTTTGCGGAACGCATAAGGCGGGTCAACGGATTTGCGGCCAAGGACGCGAACGATCTCGCCGGTGATCTCCATGCCGACCTGGTTCCCTTGGGGAACGCAAAACTGCAAAATCCATTTGCGTGGCGCGCCAGGGACGTCCACGTAGACGGTATACACAGGATTGCCGGTCAGCTCGCCGACCGCCTCGGGCAAGGTGCCGAGAGAGTTCGAGACCAGAATGATGCCGTGAAATTTGCGGGGAACGGGAGTCAACTTGCCGCGGCCCCAGCCGCCGCTTTCAGGGCCTTCGGCGGCTCCGGTCCGAAAAGGCTTGTTCTCGCCGCTGCCGCCCAGGGCTACCATGCTGTGCTCGCCGAACAACTGGCCTAGTGCCCCTTGCTGCATCGCCAAATGGAAGGCCAACGCCGAAACGATGTCGCCGCCGCCACCGCCGCCCGGCTGAAGGATTCCGTCCCCAAATCCCGGAGCAGCCGGACCGCTCAGCCCCTCGAGCGCGTTCCAGACATCTCCGGCGACCAAAAAGGAACCCATTGGCACTGGGAGCGCCGGGGTTCCGTCGAGGCGCGGCGCGTCGGTGAGACCAAGATCCGCCAAGGAGCCCTCGCTCGGAGCCGAAACGGGCTGCCCGGGCAACACGAAGCGCACCAGCCGGAACTGAGCGAACATCGCCGCTTGCTGGTTTTCCAGGCTCAACGCCAGGGCTGGCGGCAAGTCAGGAAGCATACCCGGACCCACCGGCAGCTCGGATCCCGCGGCAATCTCAATCAGAGCCCGCGGCTCGGGCTGCTTCTCCTGCTTACTGACGGCAATCACGGGGCCCTCCAACGGGCCCTGAGCTTGCTGCGTCTGTTCGTTCTCCGCTTCCGGCAGGCCCAGAACCTCTTCGCTTTGGGCCTCAGGGTCCTGACGGTCTGGCCGGTATACCTTGGCGAGGTCCGAAGGCACGCTCAGCGGCCGGTCGGGGGGCCGGTACTCCAGCAGGACCACATCGTAGTGGTTCATGTCGAACAGCAGCGGCCCCGGTTCCAGCAACTGCAACACCGGCAGCGACGCCACGAGCAGCACATGCAAGAACATCGACCCGACGAAACTAAGCCGGTGCGCCGTAACATCGGGAACGAATTCCGCAAAAAGCTCGCCGCCCTCGCTGCCAGCTTCCTTGTCCCACCGCAGGCGGTGCAAGCCGGGCGCTGAACTGGACCGCGCCCGCACCAGGTAAATAGCGGCCGCGAGCAAAAGCAGGGCGGAAAGGAGCCCCAGCACGGAATCGAACGCGGGAATCTCCGGCAGGTTGGGCATTCAGTGAGGCCTATCGTCTGCAAGCCGCGCAAACCACACGGCAATACCGACATTGACGAGTGTAGGGAGAGGCGCAGCAGAGAGAAATCGAGGATTACGTTTAGCCGGGCTAGGGTTTAGGC
>JBBDWJ010000065.1:0-7684 GCA_040902925.1 Bryobacterales bacterium
CTGCGGTACCCGGTTCTTTTTTTGTTCGCTAGGCTAATTCTTGTTTGGTGTCGGATCACCAATGCGAAGTGGAGTTCACGGGCCGGCTGTTCTCGAAGGCTCCCTGGGCCACCTCCAAGAAGCTCCGCTTGAGGGAGGTAACCCACGATCCCTTCTTTTTCCGGCCCAGCGGGCCACGCGCGAAGGGACCCGGGATGAGTTCAGCGCACGGCGTCGCGGGCGCAGACTGTGGAGCCCGCGCCCGTTTTTCATTGGAAGGCCAATCCGTTGATCGGTTGATCCGGAAACGTGCGATGGGTCCCTATTTCTCTTTCGAATCGTGCAGTCGACGGATTCCCGGCTGGCCGGTGCGCAACCTATTCGCCTAGACTTCGTTGATCGGTCGCTGCGTTAATCCGTTGATCGGCGAGCGGGATGCTCAAGCCAGGCCCGGGCGGTACGTTTTTCTCGGGCGCCGTAACTTTTAGGAGCACCGCAAGCCGCCGACGCGGATCAACCGATCAACCGATCAACAGATCAACGGGCTAACGGATCTCAAACGGATGCCGGGTCAGCGATTCCTGATCGCCGAGGTTGTCGCGCACCGATAGCACCAGCACGTACTCCCCCCGGGGTATGTCTTTGTCGAGGTCGACACGAAAACGGCCGGGCAGCCAGCGGCGCGGGTAGTACGATTCGTTTTCCTGCTCCTCCGGCGTGAACGAGTACATGACCTTGCCGTCGGGGTCGATGACTTGCAATCGCGAATCGACCTCGAAGGAGTTGTTCTGGCGTAGCTCGAAGCCGGTGATATAGAACGCGCCCCACAGCGTTTCGCCGGGACGATACGAAGGCGTCTCGACCGGCTCGCCTGCTTCGGTTTGCTGGAACGCGAAATTGCGCACGGTCAGGTGGTCGACGTCGCCGACCTCCTTGCCGAAAACTTCGAACGTCAGATCCTGGCGGGCTTCCTCCTGCGGCTTGAGCTCGTCTTTGACGTACAGCTCGATTTTGTAGGTGCCGGCCTCGGCATGAAAGGGAATGCGCGGGCTGGCGCGCACGATCGGCGTCCATTTTTGGTCCTGCGGGTAGACCTCGCCGTCGACCACGCCGCCTTCCGTCGTAGAGAACGGCCCGCCGCGCGGATCGAGAAAATCGATCCGGTAGGAGATCTTCATCTTGTATTCGTACTCGGTGACGTGAAAACCGGCGACGTTAAAAATCAGGTAGACATGCTCGCCCGGGTAAAACGAGCTGTTGGGCGGAAGGGGGTAGCCGTCCTGGCTGTCGAGGAAGCGGGCTTTGACGAGGGTGAGTTGCTCGGATTTTTCCTCGCGCTTCGATTGCGCGAGAACCGCGGAAGCCGTCAGCGCGAGCAGCAGGAGCATGGCAACGGCATGCTCCCACGCGGCAGGCTGCGGGCAAATAGTATCAGCCGGCCACTCGGGCTTGGATCGGGGTGCTTGCGGGAGCGGCTTTGACATCTTTCAGAGTCACCCTGCCCTCATGATACACATAGGTCTCTCGCGGGGTGTCGGCCAGCGCCTGCGCGACCAGCGCGTCAACGTCAAGACGCCTTTCCGCCTCGTCGAGTTGCCCGATCTTCGAAAAAATCTCGGGGCTCTTGGGCATGAAAAGAGGGCAGCAATCGGTAAAAGGCTCGCTCGATATTTCGTACGTGCCGATGCGGCGGGCGATGGCGAGGATTTCCTGTTTGTCGTCGCCGACCAGCGGCCGGTAGATCGGAAGAGTCGCCACTGCGCCGACCGACTGCATGTTCTGTAAAGTCTGGGAAGCAACCTGCGCGATGCTGTCGCCGGTGACCAGGCCGCGGGCGTGCTCTTTGTAGGCGATGCGTTCGGCAATGCGCAGCATGAGGCGGCGGTAGAGCAGGATTCGCAGGGCGTCCGGAGCCCCCGCGACCACGGCGCGCTGCACCGCGGAGAACGGCACCAGGTACAGTTTGGCGCCTAATTGGTAGGGGGCAAGGGCCTCGACCAGGCGTCTCGCTACAGGCGGGCTGTCTTCGCCAGGCTGGTCCGCGGCGCCGTGGAAGTGAATGAAAACCAGCTTCACCCCGCGCTTGGCGATTTTATAGGCCGCTACCGCCGAATCGAATCCTCCCGACAGCAGGCAAGCCAATTTTCCAGCCGTGCCGGCCGGCAGCCCGCCAACCCCTTGAATCTTTTGGGCATAGATCAAAGCGTGGTAGGGGGTGACCTCCACAAAGCAGGTCGCGTCGGCGTGGTTCAGGTCGACTTTGACCTCGCGGCCCGCGGCGGCGGCGTCATCATTGATCCGCTGGCCCAGTGCGCGCTCGATCTCGGCGGACCGAAAGGGCAGGTTTTTTCTTGACCGTCTGCAGCGTACTTTGAAGGTTTTAAAGGGGATACCAGCCATCAGCTTAGCGCCGGTGGCGATAATTTCCGGCAGCGTGGCCTCCGCTTCAATCCCAACGCCGATGTAGGCGATCCCGGGAACCTTGGAAAGGCGTGCGAGAGCCTCCGTCTGAGCGTGATTTGAGTTACAGATGATTGCCAGACGATGGTCTTCAAAGCTCGGGGTCTCGAGGTCGAGCCCCTCCAAAGCTTGCCGTATAGCCTGCCGGAGCTTCTGAATGAAGAATTTCCGGTTGCAGCCTTTGAGCCAGATTTCGTGGTAGTGAACGATCAGGACGGGTCGCATGTTCTGGGTCCATTATATCGGCCGGCTGGGCGGGAGAACGGCGTTCCCGGTCACGGCCAGGGGGCCCGGGCGCCGCGGGAAGATATCGGGTGCTGCGGGAAGATATACGGTGGGCTGGGGGAAGATGCCTGCGCGGCGCGGCTACTTGTATGGGTGTGACCCTGGCGGACCGTTCAACGGATATGCGCGGCGATCAAGTTTTCGGCGGCTGGCCGATAAGGGTCTTAGACCTAGCTTGTTCTTCTCTTCTCTCAGGGGGCGGCCGGGGTTTGGGGCCCAACCCAGCCCCGGCCGCCCTCCCTTGGCTCAATCGGCTTGAGGCCGTTATGGCGTGTTTCCCGGCGCTCAGGGGGTGGTGCTTAGCGCTGGCCGCGGTGTCGTGCCAGGTGCTTGCACCTAGCTTGTTCGCCCAGACGACGCCGGCAAAGTCGATCCAAGCGGCAGCTTTCCGGGAAACGGCGGTCCAGAAGCCTGCTGGGACGACGCAGGCCGGTTCGGCGGCTTCGGCGGGCAGCGAGACGGAACCCCTGAGCGGCGAGGCGAGATACCTGCCGCCTCCCGCACGACCCCTGACCTACCGGCTGCAGCGGGGTATGCGCGGCTGGGATCGCAACGGCGCAGAGCGTCTTCGCGCAGCTCGAATTCACCTTTGGAGTGAAGCCGCAGGGGCGCGCGAGCGCCAGGAAGAGGCGCGTCAGCGCATGTGGCCCGGTGGAGGAGCGGGAGCTTCAGTCGCGCCGGGTTCCGACCGGCCAGGGAACTGAACCGCCCCTGCGGGGTTCCGGGCGAACTTCGCCGCCACGCGAATCGACGCGAAATGCGTATTCAATTTCTTAAGGGCCTGTGGCCCGCGCATGCTCGGATTTTCGCGCGGCAGACTGCTGGATGGTTCAGCGGCTTGCGCCCGTGCCGGCTCCCGAAAATGCCGGGACCCCGACGGGTTGCTTGCCGTCCACGTACAACTGGAACCAGATTTCCAGCAGGAACGCCTGGTAAAGCTGCATCGTTAAATCCCGCCCGCCGCCGTAAAATTCGCTTTTCATCCACTCGACAAACGCTGGCTCGAATACGCCTCGCTCGCGAACCTTTTGGGGCGTCAGCAGATCGTGGACCTGCTCGCGCAACGGTCCTTTGAGCCAGGCCTCGACCGGCGCCGCGAAACCTTTCTTCGGGCGGTAGATGCAGTCTCGTGGGACATATTTCTCGGCGATCTTTTTGAGGATTGTCTTGAGCGTGCCGCCGGCGAGCTTCTTTGAAGCGGGGATCGTGGCCGCCAGTTCGACGAGGCGATAGTCGAGAAACGGCACGCGCGCCTCGAGCGACACGGCCATGCTCATTTTGTCCTGCAGCATCAGCAACTGGTCTTGCATGTACATCTTCATGTCCATGTAGAGGACGCGATCGACCGGCGACGGGAAGCCTTCGGTGCGGCGCCAATAGTCGTCAAACGCGGAGGCGCTGAACGTTGCACGATCCAGTGCGGCAATATCCCCCTGGAATAGCGGCCCATCAAAGGACGGCAGGTAGGAAACAGTGTTAGCCCACGAAGTGCGCAGGTCCTGGTCCACCGAATGGACAAATTTCTTGGCGATGCGCGCGTAGTTGAGCCAGCGGTGAATCCGCGCTTCGGGCACCAAGTTGAGCGCCGGGCGGATCAACCCGTTGCGTAAAACACCGGGAAGCTTTAGATATTGATGCTGCCACTGCACGGCGAGGTAGCGGCGGTATCCGCCGAACAACTCATCGGCGCCGAGGCCCGAAAGCGAAACCGTGACGTGCTTGCGCGTGAACTCGCTCAGCGCCAGCGTCAGGAACGCGGCCGGATCGCCATTGGGCTCATCAAGGTGCCAGACCACCCGCTCGATGTCGCGCAGCAAGTCTTCGGAATCGAGAATGAGCGAGTGGTGATTCATGCCGTAGCGCTCGGCCACGGCTTTCGAATATTCCAACTCGTTCATGAAGGCGCCTTCGGCGCCGTAGCCAATCGAAAACGCCTGCACCGGCTGGTCGCTGAACTCAGCCATGAGCGCGGCGATCAGACTGGAGTCGACGCCGCCCGAAAGAAACGCCCCCAGAGGCACATCGCTGACCATGCGGATGCGGACGGCGTCGCGCAGCGTCTCTTCCACGCGCTCGTGAAGCTCGTTCTCGTTCCAATCGCGCTGCTTGTCATAGTGAACATCCCAGTACTGCTTGGTGGTCAAGCCGTTCTTATCGAAGATCGCCAGATGACCTGGCAGCAGGCGGCGGATCTCGTTGAAGCAGGTCTGCTCGCCGGGGATCGACGAATAGTTCATGTAGCCGACAAGCGCTTCGCGGTCGAGCGTCGTCGAGAAGCGGGGGGCCTGTAAGATCGCCTTGGTTTCCGAGGAAAAGATCAGCCGGCCGCCTTGCAGCGCGTAGTAAATCGGTTTAATGCCGAGCCGGTCGCGGGCAAGGATTAGGCGGCGTCGCTTTTTGTCCCACAACGCGATACCGAACATTCCGTTGAGGTGCTGCACGAAATCGAGATCGTGGTCCTCATAGAGATGCAGTATCGTCTCGCTGTCGCCCGTGGTTTTGAACTTGTGACCGCGCGCCAGTAGCTTCTCGCGGTTTTCCTGAAAGTTGTAGATCTCGCCGTTGAACAGCAGCCAGACGGAGTCGTCTTCGTTCGACATCGGCTGGTGGCTGCCCGCAAGATCGATGATGCTCAAGCGGCGAAAACCAAGCGCGGCCGGCGCGTGCATCTCAATGCCCGAGTCGTCGGGACCGCGATGCACGATGCTGTCGGTCATGCGCTCGATCGTCTCGCGCTCGACAGGCTCTTGAAAGTCAACGACTCCGCAGATACCACACATACGTTTTCAATCGCAGCCGGCCGGGGGATTACCGCTGGCGTCTGTTGCTGTTGAATCGCCTAGCTGGGTTATTTGCGCGGCCAAGCCGCCAGGGCCGCGCACAGGGCAGAATCACGCTCCGGAGCCCGAGATTGGCCGAAAGGCATCCCGTGATCCCACGGAAACGCGAACCGTTCCACCATGCGAGCGCTCGCAAAACTCTTGAAGTCCCGCGCAGCGCTGCAAGGCCGGGGCTCAAATCGATTATAGCCCGACATTTTCCGAGGGCACCCAGGTTCACAACGTAGAAACGGACGCATGGTGGTACTAGCTCAGCCTCAATCTGCAACAAGCCACATGAGAGTCGCGGCTGGATTGAGTTATCCCGAAAAGTCTCAGGTAAACACCTAATACCTCAAGCGATCGGGCACCCGTGATACTGGAATCGGGCCACTGGGGCGATCTCCATTTTTCGCCGGAACGGCCTGCCACTGAACAGAACTAATCCGCCTATGCCGGCGACGTGTACGGATCGACAACAAGAGGTTCGGTTGCGGGCCTATCACGACGTGCGGTTCCGCTTCGACCCCCGCAGGGCCGTTGTCTGGCGGGAGCTATGCCGCTATCTGCAGAAATTCGTCGCCGAAGATGAGCCGCTGCTCGACCTCGGCGCCGGATACGGCGAGTTTTCCCGTTTCACCCGCGCCGGGCGCAAGTTCGGGCTTGACGTCAACCCGGACCTGATCCAACATTGGCCGGCCGAGCTGCTGCCGGTCATCCAATCGGCGCTCGATCCGCTGCCGATCGATTCCGGCACGTTGGGAACGGTTTTCGCCTCGAATTTCTTCGAGCATTTCACGATCGAGGACGGCGCGCGGATTCTTTCGGAAGTGCATCGCGTTCTCGCGCCGCGCGGCCGCCTGATCTGCGTGCAGCCGAATTTTCGCCTCGAGCCCCGCCGCTACTTCGACGACTACACGCACAAACAGATTTACACCGACGCCAGCTTTTGCGATTTCGTCGAAGCAAACGGTTTTCGCGTCACGCACCGCGAGCCGCGATTTACGCCGTTCACGATGAAGTCGGGGCGAATTCCAACGGCGGGCTGGCTGGTGCGGCTCTATCTCTCGCTGCCGTTCCGGCCGATGGCGGGGCAATTTCTTGCCGTTGCGGAGAAAGCCTGAAACCGGCATGTGGCGCGGACAAAAAGTAGCGGTCATCTTCCCGACCTACAACGAGAAGGATTCGATCCGCCAGGCCGTGCTCGACGTCATCGAGGTCGGCATCGCCGACGATGTGATCGTCGTCAACAATAACGCCGCGCCAGGCACGTCGGAAGAGGTTGCCGGCACCGGCGCCCGCGAGGTCTTCGAATCCAAGCAGGGCTACGGTAGCGCGCTGCTTTGCGGCATGGCCAGCACCAGCGCCGACCTCATTGTGCTGTGCGAGCCCGACGGCACGTTCAGCGCGCACGACATCCAAAAACTGCTTGCCTACTCCGACGACAAGCCTGTTGTATTCGGCACGCGCACGAGCCCGGAGTTTATCTGGGCGGGCGCCAACATGGGGGCGTTCCTGCGATGGGGCAACTGGGCGGTCGCCAAGATGACCGAAGCACTGTTCAACACGTCGATCCTGACCGACATGGGTTGCACTTATCGGTTGCTGCGGCGTTCCGCGCTCGACCTGATCCGGCCGCACCTTACCATCGGCGGCTCACACTTCGGGCCGCAGATCCTGCTGGAGGTCATCCAGCATCGCATCCCATTCGTTGAGATCCCGGTGAACTATTGCGAACGCATCGGCGAATCGTCGGTGACCGGCGATTTCTGGAAGGCCTGGAAGCTCGGCTGGCGCATGATCTTTCTCGTGCTGGAGTATCGCTTCGGGCTGCACCAGCGCGACCGTCAAACATGGCAGGACCAGCCGATGGCCCCTGCACTGGGTAAACTCGCCCAGCAGCTCCGCCTCGGGCGAACGGCAATGACGCCGGCGCGCGAAGAATCCGCCGTGGGGAAGCGCTAGAACGCCGCGAGGGAAGAAACCGCGACTCGCCGCCGCCGTTTGGACCTGCCTTCGACCAGGGCCTGCCCTTCCGCTACAGTTCCGCCGCACAGCACCGCCGCCGACGCGCGGCGTGTCTCGCGATACCTGCATCTCGATCCTTCGCTCGCCTGTTCCCGCGCGGGCCCATCGGCCCG
>JBBDWJ010000066.1:0-7674 GCA_040902925.1 Bryobacterales bacterium
AAACTCGCGCAGGGTCAAAAGCAGTCAAAAAGGTGACAGGAAAAACATCGCAAAAACCGCTCAAAACTGCTCACCCGAGCGCACGCAACCCTAAGTAGGATCGCCTCGCCGGCGCCCGGCCGCCCTGGTGGGTGGCCTTGATCCCCGCGAGGCGGCGCCCGCAAACCCCACCGTATCGCGACCATACATACTGCGCCCTGTCTGGCGGCGAATGCCGACGGGATGCTATTCTCGCTGGAAAGGCGTGCATCTCTCCCCCGTGCCCGGCAGCTTCCGCTAGTGATTGGCGCTACCATTTCGCACTACCGCATCGTCGAGAAGCTCGGCGAGGGTGGGATGGGTGTGGTTTACAAGGCCGAGGACACCCGCCTGCGGCGTGCGGTCGCCCTAAAATTTCTGCGCCCCGAATCGCTCGACGACCCCGAGTGCAAAGCGCGCTTCCTCCGCGAAGCGCAGGCGGCGGCGTCTCTCGATCATCCCAACGTCTGCACGGTTTTCGAGATCGACCAGGCCGACGGACGGGCCTTTCTGGCCATGGCGCTGGTCGAAGGCCAAAGCGTCAGCAGCAAGATCGCCGAGCGGCCCCTGCGAATCGACGAGGCGCTCGATATCGCCATGCAGATCGCGCTGGGCTTGCAGGCCGCCCACGAAAAGGGCATCGTACACCGCGACATCAAGCCCTCGAACCTCATCGTCAACCAACATAGCCAGGTCAAGATCATGGACTTCGGCCTGGCGCAACTGGCCGACCGCTCGCGGCTGACGCAAACGACCTCCGTCGTCGGCACGGTCAGTTACATGTCGCCCGAGCAGGCGGAACGGCTAGCCACCGACCGCCGCAGCGATATCTGGTCGCTTGGCGTGGTGCTCTACGAAATGGTGACGGGCCGGCCGCCGTTCGAGGGCGGGCATGAGATGGCCATCATCTACTCGATCATCAACGAGGAGCCGGAGCCGATCACCGCGCTGCGCGTCGGCGTGCCGGCCGAGCTCGACCGCATCGTCGCCAAGGCCATGGCGAAGGATCCCGAAGCGCGCTATCAGCACATCGAAGAGATGCGCGTGGATCTGAACAACCTGCGGCTGCAGTCGGCGACAGGCAAATTGCCTCGTCCTTCCGCCGCGGCGTTCGCAGGGGGCGCGCCGGCTTTTTCCGCTTCCGCCTCGGCGGCTCCAGCGCCATCCCCTGCCCTGCCGATAGGCCCGCCGACGGGCCCTCCGATGGACGCAGCTCAGTCCGGCGCCCGGGCTCCGTCGTGGGCGACCGCGACACGATCAGCCCCAGCCGCAGCCCCAGCGCCAGCCATAGCCCCGGTACCTGCCGCGGCGGCGTCGCCTCGATCTACCGCCCGAGCTCAGCCGCCGGCCGCTATCCCGGCCGATCGCGTGCGCCTCGAGCCCGCGGCGGCCAATCGGCCGAAGCCTCGTCGAGCCTTCATCGTCTTGGCGGTCGCGGCCTTCGCTGTCCTGGCCATGGCTGGTGCGGCGGTCTGGCAGTTCGCGAACCAATTCTCGGCGGCGCCGGAAACCATCCAGACGACGACCGGAGAAATGCGGTTGATCCCGGCCGGCGATTTCCTGTTCGGCGCCGATGACGGCATCGAGCTCCCGATCGCGAAACCCGAGGGATTCGAGTCGCCCAATCCCCGGCAAACGATGCACCTGGCAGCCTTCTACATGGACGTGACCGAGGTTTCCAACGCCGCGTACAAGCAGTTCTGCGACGCCACCGGACGCCGTTATCCGAAGGCGCCCGATTTTGATCCGAATTATTTCGAGACCAAGCTCGATTATCCGGTCGTCAACGTCAGCTTTAGTGACGCGCAGGCATTCGCCCGCTGGGCCGGCAAGCGGCTGCCGACCGAGCAGGAATGGGAGAAGGCCGCGCGCGGCGCCGAAGGCAGGATCTATCCTTGGGGCAACGCACCGCCCCAGCGCACCGCCAATGTCGAGGGCGGCCAGGACGGATTTCCGGGGATTGCTCCGGTCGATGCGTTTCCCGACGCGGCCAGCCCACACCGACTGTTGAACCTCAGCGGCAACGTGTGGGAGTGGACCACGACCTCTTACCAGCCGTTGCCGCAGGAAATTACGTCCATCAACACCTGGCGCCTGGTGCCGCAAGACGCGCCCTGGCTCGTCATCAAGGGAGGCTCGTTCGTCTCGCCGGCGAACGACCCCGACCTAATGAGCTTCTTCCGCAGTGGATTTCCCGGCGGCCTGGAAGCACCCTATCAGGGATTTCGCTGCGTGATGGACCCGCCGTAGTGAGTCTTTCAGGCGCTCGAGCGGCGGTTAGGCAATCGCCCGGGAAGACATCCTGGCGGTTGTTGCGTTGTAGGGTGATGGGCATCTTGCATGAGACAAGACTCCCCGTTGACTGATATATCACTTCTCCTGTACACTTGATCCCGCTCGAACCTTTCCAGACGGCCCTTCAGGGGAGCTCTGGCCGCCGGCAGGTGGAGCCCCGGAGTAGACCTGTGTCTCGCTTTTCTGTTAACGATAACCATGGGATAAGTGCATCCTGTTTTCGCCTTGCAGCAGTGTTGCTGCTGGCTCTCGGCTGTGCCGCAAACATTTCTTTCGCACAGCTCACCACCGGATCGATCATCGGATCGGTCGCCGACAACACCGGCGCCGTCATTCCCGGCGTCGCGGTAACCGCGCTCAATATTCAAACCGGCACTGAAGCCCGCACAACGACCAACGAGTCGGGAACCTATGAGTTCCTGCTGATGCGGCCCGGCACGCACACGCTCACCGTGGAATCGTCGGGATTCCAGCGTTTGGTTCGTGAAAACGTGGTGGTGCGCACCACCGAAGTGACGCGCGTCAATCTGACTCTGGAAGTCGGCATGGTCACCGAGACCGTGACGGTCACCGCCGAAACTCCACTGCTGCAGAGCGAACAGGCCACGCTCGGGCACGTGGTCGAGCAGCGGACGATTACCTCGATCCCGCTTGCGACCCGCAACTTCACGCAGATTCTGGGCACTTCGCCGGGCGTGGTGGGTTCGATCATGAACGCCGACCAGCGCGGCACCGGCAGCGACAGCGTCAGCGTCAACGGCGCGCGCCGCGGCAGTAACAACCTGCTGGTGGACGGCGCTCCGACCACCAACCAGCTCAACAACGCGCCCGACGGCGACGGCACCCCGAGCATCGAGTTCCTGGGCGAATTCAAAGTGCTGACCAGCCTCTACAGCGCCGAGTATGGCCGCAACCAGGGCTCGGTCATCAACGTAACCACCCGCAGCGGAACCAACGCGTTCCATGGCGGCGTCTACGAGTTTCTGCGCAACACCAAGCTCAACGCCCGGCCGTACTTCAGCCCCGCCCGGCAGGTGAACGTGCAGAACCAGTTTGGAGCCAACGTCGGCGGCCCGATCGTCCGCGACAAGACGTTCTTCTTCGCCGGCTGGGAGAGTTCCCGCCAGCGCAACGCCAACGGCGCCGGCGCCCGCTATCGCAGACGTGTTGCGACGCCCGAGCAGCGCGCCGGCAACTTCGGTTCGACCGCGATCTGGGACCCGCTGGAGGGAGCCCTGTTTCCCAACAGCATCATCCCCGCATCGCGGATCGACCCGGTGTCCAAGAACATTCAGGAAGCTTTCTTTCCCATGCCGAACCTGAATGATCCAAGCTCGGCTCAGAACTTTGAGGAGTTCGCGACCGAGCCCACCGATCTCGATCAGTACACCATACGAATCGACCATCGCTTCGGCGATAACGACACCATCAACGGCCGCTGGTTCGAGAGCTTCCAGGAGGATCTGGCTCCGTTTGACCGCGGACCGCGCGGCTTCGGCAACCTGGCCAACCGCGAGAAGCACACCTGGGGCGTCACTTACACGCACGTGTTCTCCCCATCCTTCATCATGGAGGTGCGCACCAGCGGCGACTACACAGACCAGTTCACCAAAGGCGAAAACAGTACCGATCCGACGACCGTCGGGCTCCAGCCGATTCCGGGAGTGACCTTTGCGGGCGAAGCCGCCGGCATGCCGCGCATCGTGATTAGCAACTACCTCGGTAATTTCGGCAACGACTCCAACTGGTCCGACTACATCGACCGTTACGCAACGGGTTCGACGTTCACCTGGACACGCGCCAACCACAATTTCAAGTTCGGCGCGGAGTGGCAGTTTTCCGACCTCAACCCGCAAAACAACCTCTCGTCCCGCGGCCGCTGGACCTACAACGGCTTCGGAACCGCGCAGGGCGGAGCCAGGGGAGACGAATACGCGGACTTTCTGCTGACGCTGCCCCGCGAGACCACCTTCGGATCGAGCGATGAGTTCGAGATCGGCGGCCAGTTGAAGATGCGCAGCCACTACTACAGCTTCTTCTTCAACGACGATTGGAAGGCGACTTCGAATCTGACCGTCAACTGGGGTTTCCGCTACGAGGCGGATTTCCAGGCGGCGGCCTACAACCTCAACATGGTGGGCTGGCGTCCGGAAAACTATCGCGGCCTGGACGGCACCATCGAAAGCACCGGCCTGGTGCAGGGTGGTATCAACGGCGTTCCCAACAACACCGTCGATGGCGATTGGAACAACATCATGCCGCGCATCGGCATCGCCTGGCGGCTCACCGACAAGTGGGTCATCCGCACCGGCGTCGGGCTGTTCTTCGATCTGCGCACCGGCCAGATCGCACAATCGGCGTTCTCCAATCCGCCGACCTTTACCGAGACGCGCGCGGATTGCGCTGTCGCGGGACAGACCTGTTCGCTCTCGGCGCCCGATCACTGGACCTACCAGGATCCCGGTCACAACTCAGGCGTCGTCCCGTTCCCGGTCAGTCCGACCGAAACCCGCACCTACACCGCGACGGAGCGAAACGTCAAAACCGACAACGCCTGGCAGTATAATCTCGCTATCCAACGCGAGCTGCCCAACAACATGCTGGCCGAGGTCGCCTACGTGGGGACGAAGGGAACGCACCTCAACGGCCGCTACAACCCCAACTCCCTGGTGCCGACGACCGGCATTAACGACCCGCTGGTTTCGGGTGTACGGTTGGGCCGTCTCTATCCGGGTTTTGGTGACATCGCCTTTGTGAACCAAAACCTCAACTCGAGCTATCACTCGATGCAGGCGTCGTTGAAACAGCGGATGGCGCGATCTACGTTCCAGCTCTCCTACACCTGGGCGAAGACGATTGCCGACGGCAACGACAACGCCCGCTTCAAGACCGACATCTTCCAGGTGCCCTGGAACGATTGGAGCCGCGCGCGTGGGCCGGCCAATTTCGACCGCGCTCATCGGCTGTCATTCGTGTTCAACCACGAACTGCCGAATGCCTTCAACAGCGGCGCTGGCAAGTTCCTGCTGAACAACTGGGCGTTCAACGGATTCCTGGTCGCGCAGACCGGCACGCCGCTGACCGTCACCAACCGCGACAGCGGGCGCGGCATCGGCGGCGCCGCGCTGTCGACGACCGCTTCGAACCTGTTCGCCGACGTCAATGCCGGCGTACCGCTGCGCATGTCGGACGTCAATGGCGGCTCCACTAAGGACAACCTGAATAGCTACATCAACCCGGCGGCTTTCACCAAGGCCCTGCCGTTCACCTTCGGGAACTCGGGCCGCGGCATGTTCCGCGCGCCCGGTCAATGGACAGTCGACTTCTCGCTGTTCAAGGACATCCCGGTCACCGAACGCTTCCGGCTGCAATTCCGTTCGGAGTTCTTCAACCTGCTCAACCACGCCAACTTTGGTGGTCCTGACACCAACCTGGACTCGGCGGGCTTCGGCACCATCCGCGGCACGACCGTTAACGCGCGACTGGTGCAGTTCGCGTTGAAGTTGATGTTCTAACCCGGTTTCGAAAACCACAAAACCAGACCGGCCCCTTTCGCCCGATGGGAAAGGGGCCGGTCTTTTTTTGCGCAACGTGCAACATGGGGCTTTGGAGAGTGGTCCAACGTCCGTCGCATTGATCCGGGCATTGGTGCATCCGGCGGGATCGAGGCAGCCGGTCCAGTCGGATAACCGGGGCAGGCTGCTGTCGAGCGGTAATTTTTCGTCTATCGATCCGTCGATTGCAGCGCCCGTCGTTCGACCACTGAGTAGGGGTGCTGGTATTCGACACAGGCGGATAATAGCCTCTGTCCTTCATCCACGCTACTTACGACAAGGAGACACCGTGCCGAAAATTTTGCCATTCTTATGGTTCGACCATCAGGCCGAAGAGGCCGCCAACTTTTACGTGTCCGTCTTCAAGAACTCGAGGGTCCTGAGCATCGCCCGCTATGGAGACGCCGGGCCAGGCCCTAAAGGATCGGTCATGACGGTGACCTTCGATCTCGGCGGCCAAAAATTCATCGCCTTGAACGGCGGGCCGCAATTCAAATTTACCGAAGCCATCTCGTTCTCGGTCGACTGCAACACGCAGCAGGAAGTCGATGAGTACTGGGGCAAACTCACCGCTGGCGGCAAAGAAGTCGCCTGTGGCTGGCTGACGGACCAATACGGGCTGTCGTGGCAGGTCAACCCATCGATCCTAGGCCAGATGTTGAACGACCCCGACCCGGCGAAATCAAAGCGTGTGATGGAAGCAATGCTCAAGATGAAGAAAATCGACATCGCCGGACTGCAGCAAGCCTACGACGGCAAATAGGCGGTGGCAGCCAAGAACGAGCCCAACAGAAGCCTCGCCGGCGCAGCCAAGGGCATGGCGCGCGCTGCGCGTTGATCCACTGGCCGCCCTGCGAGCCGAATCGGATTCCGCTGTTTGCATGGCCAGGCTGACGATCCAACCCCCGGCATTTGAAGTCCGCAGGCTCGGAAAGCGCGATCGTGGCAGGACCGGCCTGTTGACCGGCACAGCAGTCGCGCGAACTTCGCGAGCCTCCGAATCACTGTGGCCGGATGACGCTTCACCCGCCCGATCCGGCAAACCCCTACTCCAAAATATGTCGTTCTCGTACCAGGAAAAAGCGATTGACACTTTCAGAAATCCGATGTAAAATTTCGCAGCTCTGTCTGCCGGTCTTTCTTCCCAAAAGGCCACAAGGGTACTCCGGCCGCCGGCGGACGAAGCTTGGAGGATAACTTGTGTCTGGCTTCTCAAACGGACACCAGGGGATTCGTCCGTCCTGGCTGCTCCTAACTTCCCTTTTGCTTCTCGTTCTGTGCGTGGATCAAAACTCCTACGCCCAGGTAACCACCGGATCGATCGTCGGATCGATTGCCGATAATACCGGCGCAGTAATTCCCGGCGCCAGTGTGACCGCCCTCAATATTCAAACCGGCACCGAGGCCCGCACGACGACCAATGAGTCGGGGACCTACGAGTTCCTGCTGTTGCGGCCCGGAACCCATGTGCTGAGCGTCGAATCCTCCGGATTCCAGCGCCTGGTCCGGGAGAACGTCGTCGTCCGCACGACCGAAGTGACGCGCGTCAATCTGACGCTCGAAGTCGGCATGGTTACCGAGACCGTAACGGTCACCGCCGAAACCCCTTTGTTACAGAGCGAGCAGGCAACTCTCGGCCACGTAGTCGAGGAGCGCACGATCACCTCGATTCCCCTGGCGACGCGCAATTTCACGCAGATCCTGGGCACGTCGCCGGGCGTGGTCGGCTCGATCATGAACGCCGATCAACGAGGCACCGGCAGCGACAGCGTCAGCGTCAACGGCGCGCGCCGCGGCAGTAACAACC
>JBBDWJ010000067.1:0-7634 GCA_040902925.1 Bryobacterales bacterium
GGAAGCCCGCTCAACCGCCGCGTGATTCCCTTTCCACATTTATGTCGCGCACCCAAAGGCGAGCCCGGCCTCTGGGGCCGAACTTTTGCCTTTTGCACTTTGCCTTTTGCCTTGAACGCCCCTTACGACTCTGCTCGGCGTGACGCGGAAGGCTTCTGCTGTTGGGCCAGTCTGTGAAGGAAGCAAGGTAAAGAGCAAGGCAAAAGGCAAAGTGCAAAAGGCAAAAGGCAAAGTTAAGAAGGGAGGGATGGGCGGGATAGGAGGGATTGAGGGACTAGAAAAGCGTAGGCGGGAACCCCCAGCGCGCCCGCTGAAATTCTGGGTGTTCCCGCCTTGCTTCTGAACAGCGCCAAAGCACTGCCCAAACTCGTTGTTGACCTAGCGGCTCGCCATATGCACCTGAGGCCGCGCGAGGTAGCCGCTCACGGCATCCTTCTGGATGCTCGTGATGACCACTTCATAGGGCTGCGCCGTTTCGCCTATGTAGAACATGACCGGTTCCGCTACCTGGCGATCTTTCTTGACGAACGTTTTGTCGTCGGCCAGGATTTCCAGGGTGAACTTGTTGCGCTTGATGTCGGTGTCGCGCAAACGAAGTTGGATGTCGGCAACGCGCTGCATCTGCTTCGCTTTGGTGAGTCGAAAGCTGATGCGCTCGCGAGCATTTAGCCTTCGCAGCGACGCGATCTCGGACCGGTTGTCGCTTACGAGGCCGTTGATCTCCCCGAGATCATTGTTGGTCTGGTCCAGCAAAGAAGCGGTTTCGTGGAGGTGGGCGTTGGTATCTTCGACTTCCGATTTCATGGTCAACAGGTCGTTGCGGACAACCTTGACCTCAGTATTCGCCTCTTCGGCAATGCCGCGGGCATTGTGAATGCCGCCCATAAGCTCTTCCTGCTGGCGTTGTTGTTGGTCTGTCAGGGTCTTGGCCACCTGACTGGAATGGCGGACCGCCTCGCGCTGCGCGCGCCCGGCGGCTTCGTCGCGCGCTTTTTCGATTTGTTGCCGCAGCGCTTCCAGTTCACGCCGCGCCTGACCGGCGTAAAGCGAGGAAGACTCCTCGACGCCGCCGATTTGCTCTTGCAAGGTGGACTGTAGGTCCGTCGTTTCACTTTCCAGCGCATCCACTCGAACAAGCAGGTAAACGTTAGCGATGGCAAGCGCCGCAATCACGACTCCCAAAAGGACCGCGGTGGCTTTTGACTTTTGGGGCTCGGGCGCCTCGAGCTCGGTGTGTTCGGTGGCGGAAATCCTCTTCCGTTCCGTGTCCGCGTTCAACAGCGACATGGTTGTGCCTCCCAATCGGAATCCCTTATGAACTATCGAAGCGCCGAGCTCGGTTATTCGCCTTACAGTACGGCGAATATGCAATCGCTGGACCATTTCGATGCGAGCCCCGGACCCGAGTTCGTTCGCGAGGCGCTAACGGATAGCTGGCATGGGAGTTACGCGCATCATAGGGTTGGCAATGAAGATGCCTCCCGTTGCCACAAACCATTCGCCGCGGCGTTGTTTCTCTGCACTTATGACCGCATTGCGTGGAAAAACTTACTTGGCGATGTTCGGATGGGAAGGTTGAAATCGAACGGTGTGATGGATGGGAAGTGTTTCGAGTGAGACAAGCGGCTTCGAGGCAAGGGGAAAGGTCGTTTCAGCAAGGCAAAAGGCAAAGTGCAAAAGGCAAAAGGCAAAAGTGTGTGCTAGGCAAAGGGCAGAAGTGTGTGCGAGGCGAGAGGTACGAGGCGGACCGCGAAGTGTCGAGATGAGGGAATACACCTATTGCTACTAGGGTGTCCTTCCAAATTACAGCGAGGCTGCCTTTGGGGAGAATCATCGCAAGGGTAGGGAAGAGGTTCAGGCTCTGGGGGCGACCCCGGGCGGCGCTAGTACCACTCCAAGCAGTTCGGCTCGAAACCGCGCGGCCGGTCCCTTGTCGTTGCCCCGTCTCCAGGGAGTTCTGGGGGTGGCCGGGATTGCCTCCCTCTCTGAAGGTCAGGCTAACGTTGTGCTTGGTCCCGAGATAGTGTTGGCGCCCAATGCGGAGCCCATTGGCACGGGTCGCCACCGGCATTCAAGTCGAGGATGGGTAGAACCCAGCCCGCGGCCGTGGGCAGGAGTATGGCTAGCTGCCGGGCTACTGATGGCTGGCGGCCTAGGGATGCTCGCCGCGGCGGCCGAGACCCTCGAATCCGCCCCGACTCCCGAAACCGCCCAGATCCGCGGCGTTATCCACATCACCAAGCGCCTCACTAAGCGTCCGGTGGCGCAGGTTGCTAACGCTTACCATCGCGGCGTGACGGTGCAGCCTCCTTCGGCGGCGGAAAATTTCATCCACGCCGAACTCGACCGCGTGGCGATTTATCTGGAAAGCGAGCAGCCTCTCCCCACCAAGACGGTCGCGGCGACTCTGAACCAGAAAGATCGCCGCTTCGTCGAGGACACTGTCGTCATTCCCACCGGCTCGAGCGTTTCGTTTCCGAACCTTGACCCTGTCTTCCACAACGTTTTCTCCCTTTCGCGCGCGAAATCGTTTGACTTGGGCAACTACCCCCAGAACGAAACGCGCATAGTGACATTTTCGAAACCGGGCATCGTGAGCGTGTTCTGCCACCTGCACCCCAACATGAGCGCGACGATTGTCGTCACGCCGAACCGCTGGGCCGTCAAACCGGGCCGCGGCGGGGAGTACGTGCTTTCCGGCGTTCCCGCGGGAAACTACACGCTGGTGGTGTGGCACAAATCGGCGGGATTTTTTCGGGCGCCCGTTACCGTCGCGGGCGGCCAGACGCTGGAAGTCGACTTCAACATCCCCATTGGAGCCAAATCCCCACAGGGAGTGCCATGACGGTCCCCTTCGCAGCCCGAGTCTTCGCGCTCTCGTTCGCGCCGGTGTGTGTATTGCTAGTTGGCAGCTTCTGGGCCATCCAGCACATGGTCGGCGAGCAAGTCAAAGACGGCTTGCGGGCCTCGCTTCGCCAGAGCCACACGTTCGTCTCGCGAGTGCGGTCCAACTATGAATTGCAGAACAGCCGCTTGCTGACGGTTCTGGCGGAAAACCCCAGTCTCAAGGCCGGTTTCGAGCTGGTGCGGCTGGAACCCAACAACGCCGCCGCGCAGCGCACGCTCGAAGACCAGTTACGCGGCCTGAGCGAGTCTCTGGCCTTCGACCTGATGGCTGCCGCCAACACCAACGACCGCCTGTTGAGCGGCGTAGTGCGCGTTGGCGACAGAATCGACCGCATTGAGGTGCAGAGCGCGCCCGGCCTCAGCGAGGGCGCCGTTTCTTTCGGCGACCGCACCTACGTCGTGGCCCGCATTCCCGTCAACCTCGAGTACGAAAGCCTCGGCAGCCTTTTTGTAGGGCGTGTGTTTGACGTTGCCGAATTTCCGACACCGACCGTGCTTTCCCGCAACGGAAAGGTGCTGCGCTCGAACCTGAGAAACATTCCGCTCGACGAGCTGGAAGCCGCGCTGCAGGCCTGCAGTCCTCTGGAGGAGTGCGAAGTCGAGCTGCGCGACGAGACGTATCTCTGCCTGCCGCTGGAGAGCATCCATCTGGGCGATGGATACCTGCTGCGCAGTTTGCAGTCGGTCGATGCCGCTAGCCGTCCGTTGACGGCAGTCGTGCGCCAGGTCTTTGTGGTCGCCGGGACGATTGCGCTGCTGGCGATCTCGCTGCTCTCGCTGCTTTCGGCGAAAGGAATCGTGAGCCCGTTGACGGGCCTGATCGCGCGCCTCAAAGAGAGCGAGAGCAGCGGCGTGCTGCCCACTTTCGAAACGACCTCCTCGACGCGCGAAGTCAACCAGCTTGTCGATGCGTTCAACAAGGCCGCCGCGGCGATTCGAGAAGCCCGCCAAGGGCTGACTCTGGCCTATCGCGAATTCATTCAATCGTTGTCGAGCGCCATCGACGCGCGCGATGTCTACACCTCGGGCCATAGCCGGCGCGTGAGCGCCTACGCAGTGGCGATTGCGCGCGAAATGAAACTGCCCGCCGAGGAAACCGGCATCATTCGGGAAGGCGCGCTGCTGCACGACGTCGGCAAGATCGGTATCTCCGACCGCATCCTGCAAAAGCCCGGCAACCTGTCGCCCGAAGAGTTCGAATTAATTCGCCGCCACCCGCTGATCGGCCGCCGCATCATCGAACGCGTCGAAGGCCTTTCCCCCTACCTCGACATCGTCGAGATGCACCACGAGAACTACGACGGCACGGGTTATCCCTGGCAACTGGCCGGCAACCAAATTCCCCGCGACGCGCGCGTCATCCACGTCGCCGATGCGTATGATGCGATGACTTCCGACCGGCCTTACCGCAAGGGGATGCCGCCCGAGCAAGCCGTGGGCATTCTCAAGGCCAACGCGGGAACGCAGTTCGACCCCGACGTCGTTGCCGCCTTTGTGCGGCTTCACCATCGCGTATCGCAAGACGATCTGCGCGCGCCGGACGCCTCCTATGAACCCGATCTCGATCGCCTGAGCCGGGCGCTGAGCACGGCTGCCGACGAGGAAGCCGCCAGCACGTTCAAGGAGATGCTGTCATGAAAGGTGTGATGGCATGAAAAGGTGTGGTGGCATGAAAAGGCTGATGGCTGCCTGGCTGGCGTTGCTGCTCGGGCCGCTGCTTGCGTTCGGCCAGGAAGGGGTTGCGGGCTTCGAGGCGCCGGTGACGATCAGCGGCGGCGGATTCTTTACCGAACGCACCGCGCAGGCGCCGCGCTCGGCTTCCCGCTTCACGGCCGGAACGCGCGCCGTCGTTTATCCGACCGTGCGCCTCAACGAGAATTGGTTTTTCGCCGGCGCCGTGCAGTTTCATTCGCGGCCCTATTTCTACCAGGAGTTCGAAACGCAAGGCTACGGAGCCGAAGTCGACGTGCTGCAGGGCTACGCCGGGTACGAACGCTTCTGGGGGCGCAATGCCGTTACCATCCGCGCCGGGCAGCTCTCTTCGGCTTTCGGTTCATTTCTGTTGCGCTATGACGACGCGGTCAATCCGCTGATCGACATACCACTCTCTTACGGTTATTACACCTCGCCCGTCACTAACCTAGGCTTGATGGGCGCTCAGGTGGATGTGACGCTCGACCGTTTCGATATGCGCGCGCAATTTACCAACAGCTCGCCGGCCAACCGGCGCAGCGTTTTCGAGCACGACCAATACGGCGTCTGGACCGGCGGCGCCGGATATACAATCCGGCAAGGGCTTCGCGTCGGCGCTTCCATCTATCGCGGCCCGTATTTGCACCGCGAATTTCAGTACTACTTCCCGGGCGAGGCTCGCCCCAAAGACTTGCCGGCTAGCGGCTATGGCTTGGACGGCGAATTCGCCCGCGGCCATTGGAACTTTCGCGGCGAGCTACACCGCTTCCAGGCCGCTTACAAAGCTATCCCGACCGTGAATCGCTTTTTCGGATATGGCGAAGCGAAGTATGCTTTCCATCCGCGCTGGTACGCGGCCGTGCGGGTCAATCATGGCCACTCGAACGTCAGGCCCGACCAGGATGTGCTGGAACTGGCCGTCGGATACCGCCCCAACCGCCGGCAACTACTCAAGGTTGGCTACCAGTTCGTGAACGGGTCGCCGCGAGACGGCGCGCCCGGCGATGTGTTCGCCATTCAGCTCGTCACAAACCTGAAGCCCATTTCGTTAAGCTGGTAAGCCGGTTCGGCCGAGAGCTTTCGCGATTCTAGCGCGCCCCAACCCTCGAGCCGGCGCGTCCGCTGTGCGCATTCGACCCATTCTTCCCTCGCTCTACAGGCTCCGCCTCGGCCTGGTCAATGCTTTTCTGATTGAAGATGAAAACGCCCTGATCCTTATCGATGCAGGCTATCCCGGCTACACCGGAAAAATTCTGCGCGCGGTACGCGAAGTTGGCGGCGCCGACAAGAAACTGCGGCATATTTTCGTGACCCACTGTCATTGGGATCATTCCGGCTCGCTGGAGGAGGTGCGGCGCGCGACGGACGCCCGCGTGTACATGCATGCGGCTGACGCGGCGAAGACTCGTGCCGGCGAGACGCGGCGTCCGTGGCAGCCGACGCCCGGTTGGTTCAACGACCTGTTGTTCCAGGTTTTCGTCAAGAATGCGCGGGAGCGCGTCGAGCCGTGCGAGGTGGACGTTGAAGTCCACGACGGCGAAACGCTGCCGCTGGCCGGAGGCTTGCAGGTGATTCACACGCCGGGTCACTGCGCCGGCCAGACTGCGCTGCTGTGGCACCGTCACGGCGGTGTGTTGTTCGTAGGCGACGCGGCGTCGAATATTCCCAACCTGCGGTTGAGCATCGTGCACGAGGATCTTGCGCAAGCCCGCGCCAGTTTGCGAAAGCTGGTTGCCGTGGAGTTCCAGCATGCCTGCTTCGGGCATGGCAGGCCGATCCTGGGCCGAGCCAAACAGCGCTTTTCCGGGCGCTTCGGCGGCAAGTAGCATCCGTCGCTCGCGAGCGCTACTTAAACAAAAGATTCTTGCTGAAGAACGGCAATGCCTTCGTGTCGATCCGTTCGCCGATGCGGTTGACGTGGTTGCCTTCGTAGATCTCGAGGAAGTGATCGATCTTGTAGTTGTTGAGAACTTCGTCGAGCTCGCGGACCGTGGCGGCGATGCCTCGATCTTCGTTTCCGGCGTCCATGGCCAGGGCTTTGATGCGCCGCAGATTGTGGATGTAGGAGTCGACCATCGCTAGCGGCGCATTCGCGGTCCACTTCGCGAAAACCAGCGGTTGCAGCTCGCCGCCCTTCACCGGCAGATCAATGAAAAACGGCGGATTCACCGGATTCGGCGACCACGCCGCCGCCGACGCCAGCATCGCCTTAGTCCCAAAGTCGGCCTTCTCAATTTCGGCAACGCTCGTGACCGCTTCAACCCGCGCTATACGTTCGGTGTCTTGCGGCGCACCCAGGCGCGGCCCCATGCAGCACGGGCTCAGCAGGTAAAGGCTCGAAAAAACATCAGGCCTCTTCATGCCGATCCGCATCGTCCCGTAGCCGCCCATGGAATGGCCGGCCAGTCCGCGGCTTTCCGCCTTGGCCAGCGTGCGATATTTCCCATCGATGAAACGGACGAGATCCTCGGCAACGAACGTCTCCCAATCGCCGGTCGTCACTGAGCTCGAGTACATGCTGCCCTGAAAGCGCGTGTACGCGTTCGGCGTCACCACGATCATTTCGCCGGCTTGCCCGGCCGCCATTGCTTTGTCGAGAATCTCGGGAAGGTTGATCCAGTGCTTGGTGAACCCGTACCACTTGTCGTCGGAGTCGGTGAAACCGTGCAGGAAGTAAACGACCGGGTAGCGGCGGTTTGTGTTTGTCTTGTAGCTGGGCGGCAGGTAGATCGATACGTCGCGGTCGGCTGAGTCAGCGGAAAGATTTCCTTCCAGGCTCTTGCCGTGTACCTTGATGCGTTCGACGCTGCCCTTCAGCGCGTCGTTGGATTGAGCGGGCAGGCTGGATACGAGCCCAGCCGCGAGCGGGAGGAGCAGTATGCCGCTGAATATGCGCTTCGCGAAGGGGAGAGACCGATGCATGATGGTTGAACCTCCAACGGGCGTATTTTCCGGCCGAACGAGCGCACGGCGGCGCATACTAGCAGCCCGTGGCAGAATTGGTCATTTTCAGATGGCGGCTAAAACCGATGCTG
>JBBDWJ010000068.1:0-7588 GCA_040902925.1 Bryobacterales bacterium
CACCCTGCTCGTGTTCGACGAGGTCATCACCGGGTTCCGCCTGGCCCGCGGCGGCAGGGGTTTGAGTTTTGGGCCGCGAATGAATGCAGCCACCAGCACTTCGACACGCATTACTTCCGCGACAACGATGAGGCGATTCCGATCAAGACTTTTGAGCCCGAAGCCTGGACCAATCTCGGCGTCGAGTTTTTGCAGCAGACACGCCAGGACAAGCGGCCGTTCTTCCTGACGGTTCAGATGGGGCCGCCGCATGACCCCTACATCGCGCCCGACGCTTACAAAGCTATGTATGACCCGCAGGCGCTCACCATGCGGCCCAACTGGAAAGAGTCGCCGGGGCTGCCGGGGCGCGATGATATGGCGTCCTACTACGCGATGATCACCGCCGTCGATGAGCAGATCGGGCGCTTGATGGCCACGCTCGACGAACTGGGGCTTGTTGAAGACACCATCGTTTGGGTTTCGTCGGATCACGGCGACATGATGGGCTCACAGGGCATGCGATTGAAGCGAAAGCCTTGGGAGGAATCGATTCGCATTCCGGGCATCGTTCGCTATCCGCGCAAAGTGCTTGGCGGGCGCGCCGTCGATAACTTGATGTCGCAGGTCGATTTCGCGCCAACCTGGCTGGGACTTTGCGGTCTCAACGTGCCGCGGGCGATGCAGGGGCTGGACATGTCGCCGCTCGTGCTCGGTCAATCGGAAGATAGCCCGGGTTCGGCCTTCTTTCAGGTTTTCGGGCCTTATCACTCGGGCGGCGTGACGGCCGGATGGCGCGGCGTTCGCAGCGCGACGCACATGTACGCGCGTTTCGAGAAAGAGCCCTGGGTGCTTTACGATTTGCAGCAAGACCCTTACGAGTTGAACAACCTGGTGAACGACCCCGCCGCGGCGCCGCTTCGCGAGGAGATGGAGGATCGGCTGAACTCCTGGATGTCGCGCACCGGCGATTCGTGGCGTTTCAATTGGACCCACCCGGTCGAAGACAACGGCCGGCTCTACAAGCACGAAACGTTTTATACCGTGCAGGAATATCTGGAGTGGGCGAAGAAGAATCCACAGTTGGACTCCGCCGGGTGAAGTGATTCATGAGCAACGGCGGCTATCTCGTCTTCGAAACCGGCGGCACGAAACTGGTGGCGGGCATCGCCGGCCCCGACTGCCGCATTCTCGAAACCAAGATTCTCTATCGCGACGCTAAAGATCGCGCTCCAAAAAGTTTTGAACGCCTGGTCGAAGCTGGCCGCGAACTCAGCGCCGCGTACAAGAAACAGGGCGGGGAGATCCAGGCCATTGGGTTTGGCTTTGGCGGCATCGTGCGGCGTTCGACCCGCGACCCTTTCCTTTGTTTGCACGAAGACGGCTGGGAAGAAGTTCGCGTCGTGGAAACGCTGGAGCGGGAATTCGGGGTGCCGGTGGCGGTGGAAAACGACTGCAAACTAGCGGCGCTTGCGGAGGCGCACTTTGGCGCGGGGAAAGGCTGCCGCACCGTTTTCTACATGACGATCGGGACCGGCGTCGGCGGCGGCATCGTCCGCGATGGCCGTATTCAAGCGATGAGCGACGTCGGCGAGGCAGAGATTGGCCACATCGTCGTCGTGCCCGACGGGCCGCGCTGTTGGTGCGGCCGGCGCGGCTGTATTGAATCGGTTTGTTCGGGGCCTGGCATCAGCCAACTCGCCGAGTATCTCGCCGAGCAAGGGCCGGCGCTCTGGAGGGCCAGCACGCTATCGGGCAAATACCCCGAGGCGCGGCGCGCTTCCAGCAGGGAAATTCTCGAAGCATGGCAGGCCCGGGACAAGTTCGCGTCGGCGGTTGTCGAAACCGCGGCAAGTCATCTAGCCACGGCGGTTGCCGCGGCCGTGAATCTGCTCGCGCCCGACATCTTCGTTGTGGGCGGCGGAGTCGGCGCGGGCAACGAACAATTTTTGGCGCTGGTAGAGCGAATCACGCGGCCCCGCGTTGTCACTTACTTTCGTGAGTCGTTCCGGATGGTTCCATCGGCGCTGCGGGAACAAGTGGTTACCCAGGGCGCGGCGATACTCGCGTCGCAGATGCCGCGCTGAATTGTTGGGGCGTCACCACGTTGTCGCGATCGGGTAGTTCGCAAACGCTTTGTCGTTGGTCAGGATCGTGAGATCCTCCGAGTGCGCCTGAGCGATCAGGATGCGATCGAATGGATCGCGGTGGTGCGCGGGCAGCGTTTCCACCCGAAGAGTATGTTCGAACGTGACCGAGATCGGTTCCAATGCGAACAGATCGAGGCAACGGCGAAGAAAACGCCCCGGAGTGTCCGGCAGATGGAGCCGTCCTGTTCCGTGCTTGATGACAATCTCCCAGCCGGACGCGGCGCTAAGAAATAATTTGTTCTCTTGCCCGCGCAAGAGTGCGTAGACGCGCGGCGGAACACGTTTGTCGTCCGCCGCAGCCCACAGCAACGTATGGGTATCCAGCAGCAATCTCACTTGTAGAACAAATCGATGATTTCGTCGGAAGTCTCAGTGAAATCCGGCGCCACCCAGATTTGGCCTTTGAAGATGCCCCATGGCCGCTCCGGCGGTTCCGGGCTCACCGGCACCAAACGGGCCACCGGCTTGCCATTGCGGGCAATGATGATTTCTTCTCCCCCGCTGACCCGTGCGAGAAGCTTGGAAAAGTGGGTCTTGGCTTCGTGGACGTTGATGACTTGAGTTTCCATGGCTGCTTTTAGAGTAGACCAACCTGGTGGACTAAGTCCAGTGGACTAGACTAACTAGATGTCACAAGTTATGTTCTTGTCAAGTCTTTATTTTTGAATAGTTTGGATCTAGTCTGTTAAACGCACCTTTGCGCGTTCAACGCGGGCTGGGATCCTTGCGGTGGGTTTCCATCAGGAACGCCACCAGGTCCCACAGATCCTGGCGTGACAATTCCTGCTCGAGCCCCGAGGGCATGACCGAGACGGTTCCGGGGCGCAGCTCGACGATGGCGTCCGTGGAGATTCGCTGCTCGGTGTCGGCTCCGGTCGCGAGCAGCATGTAGTCGTCGGTTTCTTCGAGCGTTACTCCGTTGTAGACCTCTCCCGCGGTTACGACAACAACCGGCTCGTAGCTGCGGACGAAGCTGGCGCTGGGGTACACGACGGCTTCGAGCAGATCGCGCTCGCTGCGCACCTGGCCGACGCGGGTCAGGTCGGGGCCGACGCGGCCGCCGATGTATCCGATTTGATGGCATGTGGAGCAAGCTGCTTTCGAGCTATTGAAGACTTCCTGTCCGCGGCGGACGTCTCCGGGCTCGATGGCCGCGACCAACTCTTCGAGGTGCGCTTGCTGTTGGCCGCGATCCTGATCGAGAGAAGCCAGCAGCACGGCGCCCTTTTCCTGCACGCTTTGGGGAAACTTCTTGAGCGCGGTTTCGAGCAGGTCGGCCCGCAAGTTCGAAAGGCTGCGTGCGTGTTCGAGTGCGCCGAGCACTTTGGCGCCGAGCGCCTCGTCGCCGCCTTTCTCGAAGGCGCTGAGCAGCGTCGGCAACTCGAGGGGCCCGGCATTTTTTAGCGCGCCGGCAAGTTCGGAAAGTTGCTGCTGATCGAGCGGCGCGGCAGCCAGGGCACGTGAAGCGGCGCCGCGAACGGGCACTGGCTTGGCGGCGTCGAGTTGCGCCATCAGGAAAGAAAACAGCTCGGGCTCGACCGCGGAGAGACTTGCGGCGGCGGTGGCTAGGGCGTCCGCGCGAACATCGTCAGGCGCGGCGGCGTCGCGCCCCACTCGCAATAACGCGGGGTGGATTTCCGGCGGGCCTTCTTCCGGAACAGGTAGCGCCCGGGCGGCCGCTACGGCGGCGCGCTGCAAATCCGCATCTTCGGTGGCCATTGCCACGCTCAGCGCTGGGGTCCAGCCCGGAGGCGCTTTTTCCAGCCGGGCAGCGGCCATCACTCGCAGCGCTGAAAGGCGCGCTGGCTTCGATTCGGCCGAGGCGGCGGTTTGCGCCAGCAGTTGCTGGATCGCCGGGTGTGTCACGAACTGCCCCAACTGCTGCTCGAGGCTCGCGCGGGCGGCGCCGTCGAGGCCGGCGTCGCTCAGGCCGCTGCGGAAAAAGCCGCTGACCGCGCCGCCCCAGTCGGGGTGGTGTCCGACGATCCATGCGGCGGTCTCCCGCAACATGGGGTCGGTGGAAGAAAGCAGGGGGACGACGGCATCGGGCGGCAATCCACCGCGCTGCATCTGATCGAGCGCGATCATCGCGGCCCGCCGAATGCGCGGCGAAGCGGAATCCAAGCCCTTCTTGGTCACCGCCGGATCAGCGATCTCGATCAGCGCGAAGGTTAGCGAGTGCGTCAGCGTCTCGTCGTCGGAGACGCCCAGCGCGGCGAGCAGCGGCTCGACGGCCGAGTTATCGCCGAGGCGTCCCAGCGCTTCCGCGGTTGCGCGCCGCAGGGCGGGGCCGCCGGTTGCAAGCTGCGCCTGCAACAGCGAGCCTGCTTGGGCGTCTCGCCAGACGCCGGCGGAGTGCGCTGCCGCGTGGCGCACCGATTCATCGGTGTCGGAAAGCGCGACGCGGACGGCTTCGCGCGCCGCCGCGCCTGGAATGCGAGTCAGAGCCCAGACCGCGTTGCGCCGCAGGGCGGCCGAGCTGTCGGGCGAGCTTCCGTTGCCTAGCGCTTCCCGCAGCACCGGCAGGGCCTCGGCGCCTTTTTTCGCCAGCTCATGAATGGCGCGCTTGCGCACGGCTGGCCGCGCATCGCCCAACAGGACGGCGAGATGTTCCGGTGCAAACGCCGGCCAGTCAAGACCCAGGCCACGCGCGCCTTCGACCGGCGGCGCGCCGCGCTTCCGGATACGGTAAATCGCCCCCAACACGTCGGGCTTGCCGAGCTGCGACGTCGGGCAGCACAGCTTGTACCAGGCGCCCGTATCGACGACCAGCAAGCTGCCGTCGGCGTCTTCCATCGCGTCGGTAGGATGAAAATCCTGGCTCGTCGAAACCAGAAAGTCGGACTCGGCTGGCTCGAACGTTGCGCCGCGCGGAGTGAGCTCAAAGCGCGCCACCTTGTGCAGGTTAAACATCGTCGCGAAAAGATTACCGCGGTACGCTTCGCCAAAAACGGCCGATTCGTAGAACGTCAATCCAACCGGCACCGCCGGCCCCAGTTGGGCGATCGGCGACAGGAAACCGCCGGTCAGAGGATGTCCGTCGGTGACGCCATGCAGCTTGCCGTAGACGCCGCCGTAAATGGCATGCAGCAGTCCGTCGCGGCGGCCTAACTGCGGATGCTCGACGAATGTCGACGTGAGAAACCGCTCGCCTTCGGGCGAGAACGCAACCTCGACGGGGTTGTCCATGCCGCCGGTGAGTACCGGCTCGACCACTCCGCCTTCGGGACGGCGGCGATAGATGTGCGCGGCGCGCGTGACCAGCGGCGCTTTGCCGTTGCGCTCAAGGGTCTGTTCGGCGAAGCCGCCCTTGCACCAGTAGATCCAGCCGTCATTGCCGAGGTAGGGCCCGTGCAGATCATTTGCGCAGCCGGTCAGGGTCTTGGCGTCGTACCATTCTTCGCGCTTGTCGGCCACGCCGTCGCCATCGGTGTCGGTGAGCTTCCAGATGCTCGGCGGCGCCGCGACGTAGAGCGAGCCGTCATACCACAACACGCCTTCGGGAAACATCATCTTGTCGGCGAAGACGGTGCGCTGATCGTAGCGTCCGTCGGCGTCGGTATCTTCCAGCCGCAGGATGCTGTGGGTGCGCTCCTCGAGCTGCTGCTTGACGGGAGCGTTCGAGCCCGATGATTCGGCGACGTAGAGACGGCCAAGCTCGTCGGCGTCAATGATCATGGGCCGCTCGACCAGCGGAGGACCGGCCACGAGCTCGACTTCGAAACCGTCAGCGACCGTCAGCGGGCCCTGTTCCGGCGCGGGCGGGTGGTCCACGAGCAGGAACGCCAGGCCGGCGGCGCCGAGCACGGCCAAAGCTGAAAGAAGCGGAGCGCGGGAAGGCGTGTTACCCATATGCCAACCCTTTATACCGTAAAACGCATGCCACGAGAAAAGTCCAACGGCGTGACGCAGCAAGCGATCACGCGATTTGTCTGCGGTAGAATGGACATTGTGAAGACGATTCCCAATCCAAGGCCAAGGAATCGCAAGGCGAAGGAAGATCCCCATTACCCGGCGGCGGTGGAGCGCGCCAAACAAGCGGCTCGCCGACTGCAAGAGGCCGGGATTATCGACGCGGAGGGCCGCCGGATCCGCAAGGATTTACCCCTCGATATGCAAGAAGATGAGGAGCGAGACTTCGGCGGCTGATGGCCCCGAAGATGATTGTGGTCGCCGGCCCACCCGGGGGCGGTAAATCGACCCTGTTTCCTGTTGTCAGCTTCGGAGTCGCCTGTTTCAACGCCGACGATAGGGCCGCCGAACTGAATGGCGCTTCCTATGCCGGCATCCCCACGTACATTCGATCTGCCGCGAAGCGCGAGTTCGAGGTATTCGTCCTGGAGTGCATCGAGAGGCGGGCTAGTTTTCCCATTGAGACGACTCTGCGAAGCGGTGTGACTTTCGACCAGGCGGAGCGCGCGAAAATGGCCGGATTCACGACCGAAATGCGCTATCTGGCCTTACGCGATTTTTCGATGCACGCAGAGAGAGTGAAGTCGCGCGCCGACGCCGGCGGCCACAGTGCGTCCGAGGCAGCCCTTCGCGAGATCTACTTGCGGAGCCTTGCCCATCTTCCGAAAGCTATCGACAGCATGGATGACCTCTGGGCGTATGACAACTCCGCAGCCGGAGGACCGCCGCGGCTGGTTTTGCAAAGCGAGAAGGGCGTCATTCGGTTTCTAGCGAATGACTGGCCGGGGTGGCTTGCCGGGCTCGACTTGTCATGAGGAGCCTCAATAACCGAATCTAGTGTGGTTCCACAGGAGGCAGTATGCTCGACGAGTTTAAGAAATTTGCGTTGCGCGGCAACGTCATGGATATGGCCATCGGTATCATCATCGGGGCCGCGTTCGGAAAGATCGTGACCTCGTTTGTCAACGACGTCTTGATGCCGCCGATCGGCCTGTTGCTGGGGAATGCCGATTTCACCGATTTGTTCGTAACTCTGTCCGGCCCCAGCGCCGCGACGTTAGAGGCGGCGAAGGAAGCGGGCGCGGTGACGCTCAACTATGGCGCCTGGCTCAACACGGTTATCGACTTCACTATCGTCGCCTTCGCGATTTTCCTGGTTGTGAAGCAGCTCAACCGCCTGAAGGCCAAAGAGGAAGCAGCGCCGCCTCCGGGTCCGACCAAGGAAGAGGGCTTGTTGACGGAGATTCGCGACCTGCTCAAGAGCCGGGCATAGAGGCAGCGTGTTGAGAGAGGATTCGCCGGGCTAGCCCAGGACTAGCTCAGAGGTGTGGCGACGGTGGCATCGCGATGCGCATACACCGGCCGTCTCAGATCGTCCAGTCAAGGAGAAACGGATGGCCGTGACGGTGAAGAGAATCGACGCCGGCAGCTACGAAGTGACCGTCGAGGGAAGAACCACCACGACGCACACAGTGACGCTCATCGCTCCTTACTATCACCTGACTTATGCACAGAATCAGCATGCCAAGCCCTCTGCGTGCTCGGCT
>JBBDWJ010000069.1:0-7542 GCA_040902925.1 Bryobacterales bacterium
GCTGCCTACGTATTACCGCGGCTGCTGGCACGTAGTTAGCCGCAGCTGCTTCTGCGGGTACCTTCATGATAGTCCCCGCTGAAAGACCTTTACACCCCGAGAGGCTTCATCGGTCACGCGGCGTCGCTGGATCAGGGTTTCCCCCATTGTCCAAGATTCCCCACTGCTGCCTCCCGTAGGAGTCTGGCCCGTGTCTCAGTGCCAGTGTGGCCGTGTGCCCTCTCAGGCCGGCTACCGATCGGAGCCTTGGTAGGCCATTACCCTACCAACTAGCTAATCGGGCGCGGGCCCCTCTTTGAGCGTCCGAAGACTTTCATCCCGAAGGATCGTATGCGGTATTAGCCCCAGTTTCCCGGGGTTATTCCCCACTCAAAGGCAGGTTACCCACGTGTTACTCACCCGTCCGCCGCTTTACTCATTCCCGAAGGAACTTTCTCGCTCGACTTGCATGTGTTAAGCGCGCCGCCAGCGTTGATTCTGAGCCGGGATCAAACTCTCGAATTAATGTTGTTGTCCTTCAACCTAATGAGACAAGCCCACCAAGCTAAAGAACGAACTTTCAGAGTTTGTCTCCGCTCGACTGCAAACTCGGAATCGACGTTCTATACTGCTGACGTCCAACCTGACTGTCAAAGATCAGGACCGTGAAGATCGTCTCCCCTGGTTCAAACTGCTGACCAGGAAATCCCTCCGACGGCCGGCCTCAAAATCGTTTTTGGCGACAAGCGGCCTTGCGCGACTCATGCCGCGGGCGCAAACTTGCCTGCCATGATGTCAAAGAAGAAAAGGTTGATAGGCTACTTTGGAAGACGGCCAAGAGGCCTCGACCGTTTACTCTCTTCCTTCGCCTATCGGGCGTTTTCGGAGCAAGGCCATCCCCGCTCAACTTTCTTCTTCAAGCAATATAGCATTGCACCAATCCGGTTGCAAGCGAAAGTTGAGACAAAAACATTAGACGCGGTTTCGGGTTGCGAAACTGGCCGGTGCCGCAAACTCAACTGACTCGATCACAACGACTTATGCTTGACCTATGTTGGGCAGCTAAATCTTCCCTCTGCGCTTTAGCCGTCGCTGCCGGCAGGTCTCGGATGGCCCGCGACGGTTCTTCGTCGCGAAGATGGGGCGAGAACGGAGCCACTCTTCACCCGCGCTGGCTACTCTCCGCAGGCGCGGAAAGTCTTGCGGGCGTTTGGATCGATTGGCCGCGAATAGGATCGCCCGAGGGCGATGATAGCTTTGGGTAACTCAGGCAAGTTTTTCCGTATAAGCGTTCGAGTGTTCCCGTTGGTCGACTCCGTACTCGCACAGCTCGCCGGAACCGCCTCATTCCCCGTCGTTTGGGGGCTGATTCTGCGCGCGCGGGCGCGCCGTGCGGCGGCTTACTTGCGGCGGGCGCCAGCGCTGCTGCTCCTGCCTTACCGTGAACGCCCCTTTATACAAGTCGATCTGGGGAGGCCTGCTCAACACGATGCTCACCACATCGAACCGCACTCGTTCGGGCCCGACGCCGGCGCGGCGCGAATATTCGCCGGCCGTACGAATAAGCTGCCAGCGTTTGTCGCGGTTCACGGCTTGCTCGGGCCGGCCGAAATCCTCGTTCTTGCGCGTCTTGACCTCGATGATCGCCAGGCGGTCCTCGTCCCAGCCCACCAGATCAATCTCGCCCCGCCCTCGGCGCGGCCGGTAGTTGCGCGCAACGATCCGGTAGCCGCGTGTTCGCAGGTATTCGTAGGCCATCTGCTCGCCACGGCGGGCGTCACGCAGGTGTTGAGGTAAGCGCCGGTCGGCTGCCGCCCGCAGCTTGCCCAGCAGAAACCGGAACATCGGAGGAATCGGGAATCGGTGGATGAACGCGGACGCGATGCGCGGGCTGACTCCGCTGAAAAGCTAAGCAATTTATCCGAAAATAGGCCCGCGAACAACTGCTCCTGCCTGATGGAATGTAGCACCGCGGGAAAGAAATCGCAAGTTCGCATGCTTGTCGAGCCGGCCGCTCGCCCACGCTGGAGCGTCGCTAGCCCCCTGCTGGCCAAGGGCTAAGCTAATAAGCCTACGCCGTCGGGTGATAGATTTGTTCGAGCAGCCGCGAGACTTCGCGGCCAACCTCTCCAGTCACCCCGGGCGCACGGTTTTCAGCCACGGCTTGCACGAAATCCTCGATAGCGGGCTGATGCAGATTCGCATGCGGGGGATGGTTTTCTTCCCGCTCGCCCTGCACAGTCTTTACCGTCAAATCACCGCGGTTGAGGTTTCGAATGTGCAGCGATCCTTCGCTTCCCCAAATATCGGCCGTATCGGCGTGTACCGGCGTGGCGTGGCTCGCCAGCAGCACGCCGCGCGCACCGCCGGCCATCTTGAAGAACACGCCGCTGGTATCTTCGACGTCACGCTTGTAGTAGATCTGATCGGTGAAGGCTGCATCGACCTCGAGCGGGCTAAATAGATTTACGAAAATCTCGATGCGGTGGCAGCCGAAGTCCATCATCGGGCCTCCGCCGGCGCGATCCTTCTCGATCAGCCAATGACGAGACTCGCCGGGCTGCGGATTGAAACGCGAAAAGGCGTTCATCTGCGCCAGCACAACCTGGCCGATCTCGCCGTGGTCGATCAGGGCGCGAACCCGCCGAATCACAGGGTAGAAACGGCGATAGTAGGCCACGCCCAGCTTGACGCTATGCGATCGACAGGCAGCGATCATGCGATCGCAATCAGCGACGTTGAGGGCCATAGGCTTCTCGCAGAGCACGTGCTTGCCGGCTTCCGCCGCGGCGATGGTTTGTTCGGCGTGCAGATCGACCGGCGTCGCAACGTAGACCGCTTCGACATCGGGATCGGCGACCAATTCACGCCAGTTCCGAAAGGTTCGGGAAGCACCGAACTCGCGCGCGAACTCCTCCGCTAGATCGAACCGCGCGCGGGAAACGGCGAACAGCTCGCTGTCAGGAGCGTCACGCAGAGCCGGCGCCACGCGTTTCTGAGAAATATCGCCGCAGCCGATCAGTCCCCAACGGAGTTTGGCCATGGGTCTATCTTACGTGGCCAGGAACGAAGCGGGTACGGGCGTAACCGCGCTGAAGTGGGTACCGGCGCTCCCGCCGACACCTCGGTGCGAAGCACCGCTGTAACGGGTAAGGAAGAGGCAGCTATTCAAAGCGATTGGGAACCACGCCCTCGACGATGCGTGCCCGAAAAGGGGGCCGCCGCGCGGCCTGTACAGGCGATAGCGCCTGTACCTACCCGGCCGTGCGCTTCAACTGCCCGCAGGCGGCGTAAATCTCCCGCCCACGCGGCTTGCGCACAAAACACGGAAAGCTCTTCCGGAGAATCGCTTGAAAGGAAATCACTCGCTCAGCCGAAGGGGTCTCGAAAGGCATCTCGGGCCCCGGGTTGAAAGCAATCAAATTCACCTTGCAATTGATATTCGCGAGCAGCGGCACCACGCGCCGCGCATCCTCATCGCTGTCGTTGACGCCCTTGAGCAATACATACTCGAAACTCAAGCGCTCCCAAGGCCGCAGCGGATACCGCCGGCAGGCCTCCAGCAAGTCCGCGAGATGATACTTGCCGGTGATCGGCATCAGTTCGCGCCGCATCGCCTCCGTCGAGGCATTCAACGACACAGCCAGCCTGGGCCGTTCGGGCTCGCGCGCCATCTCTTCAATCTTCGGGATCACCCCCGAGGTCGAAACCGTGATGCGGCGCAGCGGAACCCCGATGCCTTCCCCATCGGCAAGCAGCCGCGTCGCCTTCAGCACGGCATCGAGGTTCAGCAACGGCTCGCCCATGCCCATCATCACGACGTTGACGGGCCGCTGGCGCGGGTCGAGGCCGTGCTCGCCAAACAACCGCAGCACCTGCCCCACGATCTCGCCTGCCGTCAGGTTGCGCTCCAGGCCCAGCAAAGCCGTCAGACAGAACTTGCAATCCACAGGGCAGCCCACCTGGGTTGAGATGCAAAGCGTGTCCCGCTGCTGTTCCGGAATAAACACCGCCTCGACGGTCTTGCCGTCCGCAAGCCCGAGCAGATAACGAACGGTGCCATCGACCGAGACAAACCGCTCTTCGGTTCTCGGCAAGCCAGCTTCATAAGACCGCGAAAGACCTTCCCGCAGGCCAGCCGGAAGCGAAGGAATCCCCGCCAGGTCCGAAAGGCCGAGGCGGTAGAGTCCATGGTAGAGCTGCCGAGCGCGATAGGCCGGCTCGCCAAGCTCGCTTACAATCGCGGCGAGATCGCTAAGTTCCTTACCTACAAGAGCTTGCGTCACTTTCACTATTCTACTCTACGGCCGAGCCGCCCAGGGCGTCATGTTAGAATGAGCCGTTGGATCGCCGAGCCGCGATTTCCTTTCTTCCAATTCCCGCGCAGGTGTATGTGAAGCCAGTTTCCTATCAAGAACGCGACGTCTCCAAAACCATTCTTCCCAACGGCTTGCGAGTCATTACCGAGGAGATGCCGCATGTGCGCTCTGTCGCCGTCGGCGTCTGGATCGATGTCGGCTCGCGCCACGAGTCGGCCGCTGAGAGCGGCATTTGCCACTTCATCGAGCACATGGTGTTCAAGGGCACGGCTCACCGCAGCGCCGAAGACATCGCCTGCTCGGTCGACTCCATCGGCGGCCATCTTGATGCCTTCACGATGAAAGAGACGGTCGCCTTCACCGCCAAGGTGCTCGATCAGCACCTGTCGCGCGGCATAGACGTACTGTCGGACCTGGTTCTCAACCCGGCATTCCGCGAAGAGGACATCGTCAAGGAAAAGGGAGTTGTCCTTGAAGAACTGAAGATGGATGAGGACAACCCCGACTACCTGATCCACGAAATGTTTTCGCGCAGCTTCTGGAAGGGACATGCACTGGGCCGGCCCATCATCGGCAACTCCGAAACCATTAGCGGTTTTCAGCGCGACCAGGTGCAGGCGTTCTTCGAGAAAGTCTACCAACCGTCGAACCTGATGATTACCGCCGCCGGCAACATCAAGCACGGCGACATGGTCAAGCTGGTCGACGAGCGCTTCAGCGGGCTCAAAGCGGGCGCCTACATCAAGGGCGACGTCACGCCCGCGCCGCAGACCGAAATCATCCAGCGGGATAAGCCAAGCCTGGAGCAGACGCACCTCTGCCTGGGCGTCAACACTTTCGCCGCCAATGACGAACGGCGGTTCGCCGGCTATGTACTGAACACCCTGTTGGGAGGCGGCGTCAGCTCCCGGCTGTTTCTGAAAATCCGCGAACAGGAAGGCCTGGCGTATTCCGTCTTTTCCGACCTCAGCCTTTATACCGACACCGGCTGCCTGTCAGTCTATGCGGGAACATCAGTCGAAAACGCCGCTCGAGTCATCGAGCACGTTACGCGGGAGTTCCGCAACCTCAAGGACGCCCCGGTGCCCACCGAAGAGCTGGAACGGGCCAAGGATCACCTCAAAGGCAGCCTCATGCTGAGCCTCGAGTCCACCTCGAGCCGCATGGCGAATCTCGCGCGGCAAGAGCAGTATTTCGGCCGCTTCCCCTCGCTCGACGAGATCAGCGACCGGATCGACCAGGTCACCGCCGAGCAGATCCAGCAGGTCGCCAACGAGTACCTCAAGCAGGATCACATCACGTTGGCGGTGCTGGGCAGTCTCAACGGCTTCCGGGTCGACAGAGAACAGCTAGCCTGCTAAGCAGCACAGAGAATCCAAGTGGCACAGACAATCCTGTCTGTGCTCTTAACTCAATTCTTCTACCCGGCGCTTGGCGTTGCCATCGGCAGCACAGACAGGATCGTCTGTGCGACTCAAACAGCATGCCGCTCGCGGCGGTTGCCCCGAATAAAGTCCACAATCGCCTGCAGCGAAGTCCCCGGCTGAAAAACCGCCGCTACTCCCAGCCGCTTCATCTCCACGACATCGGCATCAGGAATGATCCCGCCGAGAATCACCTGAACATCCGCCATCTCTTTTTCCTTGAGCAGTTCCATGACACGCGGAACAATCACCGTATGCGCGCCAGATAGAATCGACAGCCCGATGAATTCCACGTCCTCCTGGAGCGCCGCCGAAACGACCTGCTCGGGCATCTGCCGCAACCCGGTGTAGATCACTTCCATACCGGCGTCGCGCAAAGCACGGGCGATCACTTTGGCCCCGCGGTCATGGCCGTCCAGGCCGGGCTTTGCGATCAGCACGCGGATCGGACGCGCATCAACAAGATTCTTCTGGGGTGCCATACCTCAAACCAAGCACGGTAAACATCTAGAGTAGCGCGTTCCCCCTCAGCATCACTTCAAACCCAGCACCTGACACCTGGAACCTGACACCCGGCACCTCAAACCTGCTGCAACTCCTGCTATCCTCGCGCTATCGCTGAAAACTCGCGGAGGCAACCCAAGATGCGCAGACGAGACTTCAACCTCCAACTGCTGGCCGTGGCAGCGGCCGCGCCGCTGGCCGCCGCGCTCCAACGAGACAAGCTCGACCAGGCCGCCAAGCTTTTCGATAAACAAATCGAGGCCGGGCAGCTTCGCGCCGCCACCCTTCACGTCCGCCAGGGAAGCTACACCTTCCGCCGCGCTTTTGGAGAAGCCAAAACCCCGGACGCCGTCTTCCTGCTGGCATCGATTTCGAAACCGATCACCGCGACAGGCGTCATGCTGCTGGCCGATCGCGGCGAGCTTTCGCTTACCGACCCGGTCCACAAATTCATTCCCGAGTTTACCGAGGACGACCGCAAGCTCATCACGATCGAGCACTTGCTGACGCACACCTCGGGCCTGCCCGATCAGCTTCCCGACAACAACGACCTGCGCCAGCGCCACGCGCCGCTCAAAGACTTCGTCGCGGGAGCGATCCGCACGCCCCTGCTGTTCAAGCCCGGGGCCAAGTACAGCTACCAGAGCATGGGGATTCTGCTCGCGGCCGAAATCGCCGAACGCATCACCAAGCAGCCGTTCCCACGCTTTCTCGACAAGGAGGTCTTTGGACCCCTGGGTATGGATCGCACGGCGCTCGACCTTGGGAAATTCAAGATCTCCGACACGATGCTTTCGCAGGTCGAGTACTCCGCACCGGAAGGCGGCGGCGCCGACGCGGCGGCCGCGGCCGACTGGAACTGGAACAGCCCCTACTGGCGCGGTCTCGGCGCACCCTGGGGAGGCGCGCATTCGACAGGTCCCGACATCGCGAAATTCCTGGAGTCTTTCCTCGAACCCGACGGCAAAGTCTTGAAACCAGAGACCGCCAAGTCGATGATCGCCAATCACACGCCAGGGCTCGATCAATCCCGCGGTCTTGGCTTTGCGCTGGGCCCTCAAGGCTTCGGAGAAAAATGCTCAGCCCGATCATTCGGCCACGGCGGGTCGACCGGCACGGTCGCCTGGGCGGACCCGGCAACCGGAGTGACCTGCGTCATCCTGACGACCCTGCCCGCTCGCCTCTCGAACAAGTTGCTGCTGCGTCCAACGTCAGATCTGGTCGCCGAATCGGCGTGAGCAGAGGTCATGGGGCAGGTTTCAGGTGCAAGGTGTCAGGTGCCAGGGAAAATCACAACCAGTCCGAGCGAGGCGCAC
>JBBDWJ010000070.1:0-7463 GCA_040902925.1 Bryobacterales bacterium
AGGCCGTGGCCCAGTTGGCGCTCGACGCCGACCGTGACGCGCTGACGTCGTTTTACGGCTATTTTTACGGCTATATCGCCGTGTTCTCCTTTCTGTTCCACACCTTGGTGACGGGCAGGATTCTGCGTCTTCTCGGCCTGAGCTCATGCTTGTTCATTCTTCCGCTGGCGCTCGTGGCCGGTTCGACCGGATTGCTTTTTTCCACCAGTCTGGGAGCGGCTATTTTGGCCCGCGGCTCCGATCAAGGCTTCAGGCACTCGATCGACCGCGCCTCTCTCGAACTGCTTTATGTGCCGGTAACGGCCAGTATTCGCGCCCGTGTCAAAAGCTTCATGGACATTGTTGTCGGCCGCTCGGCCGACGCGATCGCCAGCATCGTGCTGTTTGGGCTGGTGACGATCGGCCGGGCCGATGTCGGTGATATTAGCTGGGTCACCTTGCTGTTCATCGCCCCGTGGTTGTTCGCGGTTTGGAAGATGAAGGGCGAGTACGTACGAACCCTGCGCAGCACCATTGAGCGCAAAGACATCCAGGCAGAGGAGCTGCTTAGGAGCCTCGCCGAGTCAGACCCGCCCGCCGAGTTGGAAAGCACTTTGCAGGGTTCCGACCAGCGGTCCTTAGAGACGGCCATTGATTGGATGCAATACGGCGGGGTAAGCGCGTCGCGCGCGTACTTGGCCTCGCTGTTGACGCACAGCTCTTCGACCATACGCCGCAAAGCGATGGGGGTGGTCGCCAGTCACCACATACCCAACAGCGAACGGGAGGTGCTGAGCTTCCTGGCGCTGGAATCGGACGCCGATGCCCGCTGGCAGGCGCTCGAATACATCGAGGAACAGGGCAGCCTTGGGGCTATTAACTCCCTGGAAGGCTTGCTGGAGAGCCCTGACCGCGAACTCGCGGCCACGGTCGCCGCTCGCCTGCTGCATCATCCGGGAGCGGCTCGCGGCAAGCCTGCCGGGGTGTTTCGTTCCTATGTCGAGTGGGCGGCCGACGCGGGCACGGCGGAGCGCGCCACCGCCGCCCGGCTGATCGGGCTGGCGCCACCCTCGGAAGAACTCGTCGCGTATCTTTCGCGGTCTTTGCGGGATTCAGCTCCGGAGGTGGCGCGAGCGGCCCTCCAAAGCGCCGCCAGACTGCGGCCGCGGCACGAGATCGACTTTATCATCCAAAGGCTAGGCGAGCGGCAGTTCCGCCGCGAAGCGCGCGAGGCTTTGGTCGCCTTCCGGGAATTTGCGCTGCCAAGACTGAACGAGGCGGCGCGCAGCGGCGTCCACACCCCCGGCGTGCGGCGCGAAGTCTTCCGGGTGATGGGCGCGATCGGAGGCCAGCAGGCCGCCGACCTGCTGATTTCGCACGTCGAGCGTTCGAACCGCGTTGTTCTCTACGAGGTCCTGCGCGTGCTGTATCGCATTCGCCGCCGCGAGCCGGAAGTGCGTTTTGACCGCCAGATCGTCACCGACCTGCTGATTGCGGAGCTGCGCGATCTCTACCAGGAAGCCGTGTTTCTGGCGGGCATTCCAGACAGGCGCCCCGCTGAGGGTTTGAACTTCCTCAGGCGGGCGTTGCGCGAGCGGCTCGATCGCCGCCGGGACGAAGCTTTCCACCTGCTGGCGCTGGTCTACCCGCATCGCGAGATTCTCGACGCCCGGCACTGGGTTTTCAGCGGGCGGCCGGATCTGCGCTCCAACGCCCTGGAGTTTCTCGACAGCCGCGTCAGCAACCCGGTCCGCCAGATGCTGCTGCCGGCTCTGGAAGGTCACAGCGCCCGCCGTTTGCTCGAAGTTGGAGGCGAGTTGTTCGGGCTCACCGAAATCCCCTACCCTAGCGTGTTACACCGGCTGCTGGACTGGCCTGACGTGTGGCTGCAGTCGTGCGCCAGCTACGTCGTCGGCGAAGCGCGGATTGTCGAGTTGCAGACGCAGCTCGAACCCCTGACGCGCGACGCCGATCCGATTCTGAGCGAGACCGCTGTCCGCGCCGGGGAGCGCCTGAGCGGCGGCAGGCGCGGCAGCGCCGGGCCGCGGCCAAGCTGATTCCCGCGAATCGTTTCATGGAAACCCTCACCACGCTGGAGCGCGCGATCCGCCTGCAAAAGGTGGAGTTGTTTAGCGAACTGGCAACGAGCATGCTCGCTTTGCTGGCGTCCATCGCGTCGCAGGTCGAAGTGAAGCGCGGGGAAGTGTTGGTTGAGCAGAACCACGCTCTCAGCACTCTTTACGTCGTGCTGAACGGCTCGATCGAGATGAGCCGCAGCGGGCGCACCATGTTTCGCGTCGGCGCCGACGAGACAATCGGCAACTGGGCGCTGTTTGACGAGCAGCCCAGCGTGGTGACGGCAACGGCGTTGGAAGACACCTCGCTGCTTCGCATTGACCGGGAAGATTTCTTCGACCTGCTGGCGGATCACAGCGAGGCGACGCGCGAAATGTTCCAGGCGCTGTTCAAGCGGGTGCGCTCGCTGCTCACCAAAGGCCTGGGTACCTCGGGGCTAACTACCCCGCCGCCGCCCGAGCCTGGCTCCCCCTGACGCCTGGCTCCGCCTGATGCCTGTGGATCGAAACCGCCGCCGCGCCAACGCGCTTTGGCCTTCTCCTATACTGGAATTGATCTTAGCCGCGGGGAACCCCTCGGAAGTCCTGGACTTCCCCCCGGTTCACAAGCTGGGGTTCGCAGTTGGGCGTCTGGCCCACGGCGGCTGCTGAAGCGCTTGCGCATGGATACCGAATTCAAACCGAAGACGCAGGAGGAACTGGAGGCCGAAAACCAGCGGCTCCGCCGCGCGGTCGAGGAACTCTCCACGTTGAACGCCATTGGCACCGCGATCGGATCCACGATGTCGGTTAACGCCATTGTGGAGTTGATCGTTCAGGAAAGCGTCAAGCACCTCGACGTCGAACAAGCAGCGGTGATGCTGCTCAAGCACGACCAGGAATCCGACCCTTTTCGCACCATGGCGCGCAAGGCCTACTCGGGCACCGAAGTCGTGCCGTTCCGTTTCGGACAGCAACTCACCGGGTGGATGCTGAAGCATCGCAAGCCGCTGTTGATTAATGACCTGCAGGCCGACTCCCGGTTTCGTTCGGTCGCCACGGAAGGATTTCCGATCCGCTCGCTGCTCAGCGTGCCGTTGCGCGCCAAGGGCGAAATGGTCGGCTTGCTCAACGTTTTCAACAAGCGCGATCCGGGCGGCTTCACGCTGGGCGATCAACGGCTGCTGTCGATCATTGCCTCGCAATCGTCTCAGATCGTCGACAACGCCCGGCTTTACGAACAGTTGCAGCAGCGCACCGAGGAACTGGAAAAGTCCGAGGCCAAATACCGCGCGCTCATGGAGGAAGCCGGCGAAGCCATCCTGCTGGTGAGCTCTGAGACCCGCCGCATCCTCGAGGTCAACGACCGTGCCGCGGAATTGACCGGCAGGCCGCGCGAGGCGCTGCTCGGCTGTACCGTCGGTGATGTGATTTTGGTCCCGGAGCTGAAGGTGGATGCCACCTACGAGGAGCTCGCCCGAGGGGGGAACGTCCGCAGCTCGATGCGTATCCAGGGAAACGCCGGCGAGGAGCGTTTCGTCGATGTCAGCCTGACGCAAGTCTCTTACGGCAGCGATCGCATTTTGCAAGTGATCTGCCACGACGTCACGGAGCGCGAGCGCTTTGCCGCGCACCTGCGCAACGAGGCCGAAGAGCTTGAGCGGCTGGTGGCTGCGCGCACTCGCGACCTGCGCGAATCGCAGACCAAGCTGATCCAGCAGGAGAAGATGGCGGCCCTCGGCAAGCTCGTCGCCGGCGTCGCCCACGAGATGAACACTCCGATCGGCACGATCAACAGCAACGCCGACACGTTAAGCCGGTCGCTGAAAAAGCTCCGCCTGCTTCTGACTTCGGAGTCGTGCCCGGACGCGGTGCGCGAGGACCGCAAGCTCGGGCAGTTACTGACGATGGTCGAAGACATCGCCCGCATCAACCAGATCGCCTGCGAGCGTATCGTGGACATTGTGGCAAGCCTGCGGAACTTCGCCCGCCTTGACGAGGCCGAGCAAAAGGTCGCCGACCTCCACGAAGGCCTCAACAGCACCTTGACGCTGGTCCAGCACGAGCTCAAAAACCGCATCCGCCTCGTCAAGGAATACGGGGACATTCCGCCGATTCATTGCCACCCCAACAAGATCAACCAAGTGTTCATGAACCTGCTGGTGAACGCCGCGCAAGCCATCAACGGCGAAGGCGTCATTACGATTCGGACCTTTCGGGAAGGTGATATAGTGAATGTTCAATTCTCCGATACTGGTGCAGGCATTCGTCCTGACAACCTTTCTCGAATCTTTGATCCTGGGTTCACAACCAAGGGAGTCGGCGTTGGGACGGGCCTCGGCCTTTCGATCGTTTTCCAGATCATCCACGATCACGGCGGGAGCATCGACGTGGACAGCGAGGTAGGGAAGGGGTCGACGTTCACCCTTCGCTTGCCGATCCACGGCGTGACAGCGCTGAAGAATTCACAATGAACGAGAACGAACGTACTCCCTTGATCATACTCGTGGACGACGAGGAAATGGTCCTGACCAGTCTGCGATCCTTCCTCACCCTGGAGACCGAGTATGACATCGAGACATATACGTCGCCCAAAAAGGCTCTGGAAGGTCTCGACAGCCGGCCGCTGGACCTGATCATCTCCGACTATCTGATGCCGGAGATGAACGGCATTGATTTTCTGCTGCGGGTTAAGAAACTGCACCCTTACAGCACGCGCATTCTGCTGACCGGGTACGCCGACAAAGAGAACGCCATCAAGGCGATCAACGAAGTCGGACTGTATCAATACGTCGAGAAGCCCTGGGACAACGAAGAGCTCAAGCTGATCATCCAGAACGGGCTCGAACGGCGCTTTCTGATGGAGCGGCTCCAGGAAAAGATCGCGGAAGTGCAGCAAGTGCAGCAGAACCTGCAGGACATTCAGGCGCAAATCATCAAAGCCTTCATGTAGGCGGCCCTGTAGGACAGGCGCTCCTGCCTGTCGCGGGATGGGACCGCGGGATGGGGACAGTCACCGCTTTTCGCGACTCAAACGGCTGGCTGTTCCGAGCGGTCTGCTGTCGCGAAAAGCGGTGACTGTCCCCCTGGCACTGACGCAGGGTACCGCAGGAGCACAGGCAGGATTGCCTGTGCCACGAGGATTGTCTGTGCTACGCCCGCGTCAGGAAGATTGGCAGCTTGTTCTTGTGCGGATAAACCGGGCGGTAGCGGTCTACGTTGTACATCGTTTCCAGATCCACCTGCCGCGCGCCTAGTTTTGGATCCGGAATGTCCGTGTCGGTATAGCAGCCGTTACGAATCGCCATCATGCGGCCATGACTGCCTTGGGCGATGCATTCGATCGCCATCGTCGCAAAGGTCGTAGCAATCATTTTGTCCAGGAAGTCGGGCGCGCCGCTCCGCAAGTCGTAGGTCAGATCGCTGACCACCGTCTCAACTCCGACCCTCCTTTTGATCTCCTCGCTGAAGGCCTCGGCGACGTTCACCTTTTTGCGATGGCCATACGCGTCGGCTTCACCGTAGTCCTGAACCTGACGCCCCTTCCAGGTAGCGCCTTCCGACAGGACCACGAGCGAGTAACGGCTGGGGTTGTTGTCGCGATCGTGAGCCAGCAGCTCGATGACCTTCTCGAGATCGAAGGGGTGCTCGGGGATGCAGCAGCGAATCGAAGTTACATACGCGGTGTACAGAGCCGTGAAGCCCGCGTCGCGGCCGAAAATGCGAAAGATGCCGATTCGCTCGTGGGAGCCGATTGTCGTGCGCTGGCGGCTGATCGCTTCGACGGCGCGCGTCAGAGCGGTGGAGAACCCGATGCAATACTCGGTATTCTGCACATCGTTATCCATCGTCTTGGGAACGGCGACGACCGGGAAGCCTTCGCTGTCGATCCGCGCCGCATAGCTCAGCGTGTCGTCGCCGCCGATGGCCAGCAGGTAATCGAGCTTGAGCTTCTGCACGTTCTCGAGCACGATCGGCGTTGTGTCGACTACGCCTGGCTCGACCTCTTTGCAATTTGCCAGCTTCTTGACGACATGCTCGGGCAGATCCCTGACCTTTTGGCGGGAAGGCTTGGTGCGCGAAGTGTGCAGGAATGTGCCGCCTTCGCGGTCGATCTTGCGCGTATTCTCGCGGTCCAGCCGCACAAAGTAGTCGTCGTCGAAGCCTTTGTCCAGGTCGGGATGAGTTAACCCTCTCCACCCGCGGCGAATGCCGATGACCTCGAAACCGGGTTCGGCGGTAGCGCCGTAAACCACGGATTTAATCACCGCATTCAAGCCCGGGACGTCGCCGCCGCCGGTCAGGATGCCGATTCTTTTATTCGCCATGAACTCCTTCTCCGTCGAACCTTCGTCAGACCACGAATGGCGTGTTTGGCTCGCCTAGTTCCCAATCGAGATGATTGATATAAAACAAGATAAGAGCTTCGGAATAGCGCGGCCGGAACTCCTCCCAGACGCGCTTCCGCCAACCTGCGGTTAACTTTTCGGCGACCGGGCTGTCCTTGTCGAAGAAACCGCCGCCGTCGTGGGGTATCTCGAGAAAATTGAGAACCTCAACGAGGAAAGTAATGTTCGACAGCAGTATGCCCTGCGCCAGCTCGCTCGCCAGATCGTTCTCGCCCTGCTGCAGCCGCTCCCACAGTTGCGGCGCCGCCTTGCGCAGCCGTTCGCGATTGAGCTTGTTGAGGCGGAGACGCATCTTGAAGTTATCCACCAGCCGGTAGGTGCGTAAACTTCCCATTGAGATCAGGCCAATCAACTCCTCAAAGCGTTCTTTCCCCAACCCTCGATAAATTTCAGAAAGCTCCATTTGGCCGAGCATAGCACATGCTTCTCTATTGCTCTTTGGAACGCGCAACGCACGCCCAAGCGGAGACTCGTGGCGCCGCCGAAGACTGCTTTGCGGGCGGCGCCGGAAGTCTAAAAATGCTTCCACCAGGATCGAACCGCGGCCCGCCCGCTCCCAGCGCCCTACCGGTTTTTGGGCATCACGGCGCCATGGTACCTCTCAGTAGTATCTACTGGCCAAAAGGTATCTACGGGCCAAAAACATCTACTTGGATAGCAGCTTCGCGGCTGCCTTGTGGTGCGCCTCGTAGGCAGGTTTGCCGAAAAGCACGAACGAGGCCTGCTCGATAGTGTTATCGGCCTCATTCAGGCCCTCGATCACCGTTTTGACGGCGATCTCGGCGGCCTGCTCCAGCGGATAGCCATAGACTCCGGTGCTGATGGCGGGAAAGGTCACCGTCAGGGCGCCTTTTTCCCGCGCCAGCCGCAACGCGGTGCGATAACAGGAAGCGAGCTGTTCGGGCTCGCCGCGCTTGCCGTCGCGATAGACCGGGCCGACGGCGTGAATGACGTATCGGGCAGGAAGATTGCCGGCGCCGGTTACGACGGCGTCCCCAGCCGGGCAACGGCCCCTTACCGG
>JBBDWJ010000071.1:0-7432 GCA_040902925.1 Bryobacterales bacterium
TGGTTCTTGTGAGCCGCTTCCAGTTGCTCCAGCCGCTGCTGCTTCAACGCCAGGTACTTGTCGTAGTTGCCGGCGTAGAAATGTACCTGTTTGTTCCAGACTTCGAGGATCTTTCGCACCGTCGTATCGAGAAAGTAGCGGTCGTGCGAGATCAGGATGAACGCGAAGGGATAGTTGTTCAGGTAGTCCTCGAGCCAGTTACGCGCTTCGAGGTCGAGATGGTTGGTGGGCTCGTCGAGCAGCAGCAGGTTCGGCTTCTCAAGCAGCAGCTTGGCGAGCGCGATGCGCATCTGCCAGCCGCCGGAAAATTCCTCGGTCTTGCGCGCCCAGTCTTCTTTGGGGAACCCTAAACCGCCAAGAACGATGCCGACTTGCGCCTCTTTTGTGTAGCCGTCGAGAGCCTGGTAGCGGTCAAAAACCCACTCGTAGCGGTCGATGACGGCCTGGTATTCCTCGCTTTCATGGTCGAGCTCCGACATCTTGGCGGTCAGGTCTTCCTGCTCGCGCTCGAGCGCCAGCGCTTCGTCGAAGACGGAGAGACATTCGTCGAAAACGGTGCGGCCCGAGAGCGAAAGCCCGTCCTGGGGCAGGTAACCGATCTTGAGCTGTTTCTGACGCTGGATACGCCCGTTGTCGAGGTGTTCGATGTCGGCCAGGATGCGCAGCAGGGTGGTTTTGCCCGTCCCGTTCGCGCCCACGATTCCCAGACGGTCCTGGGGCGTAATCAGCCAGTCCAGGCCCGTGAAGAGCACCTTTTCGCCATAGCGCATGGCGCCGCCGGAGATTTGGATCATGCCTTTTCAGTGTAGCGGCTTTGAGCGCCGCCACCGCGGGGTGGTAAAGAGGGGTGGTAAAGAGCGGTGGTGAAGCCGGCTAGTCTCCGCCCCCCTACCGGATTTGTCATGGCACGGGCCCGCCAAGGGTGCGTGCGGATAAACCGCTGAAAACACGCTACACTTTCGAGGGGAGGCCCCATGATCACACGCCGCAGACTGCTTCAGACTTCGCTCGCTTCGGCCGCCGTCCCGGCTTTGGCGCAATCGCCGCCGTCTTCGGAGATCGCCGTTTCGAGCAGCAACGGGCTGGCCTGCTGCAACAAGGCGGTCGAGATGCTCAAAGCCGGCAGGGATACGCTGGACGCGGCCGTGGCGGGAGTCAACATCCAGGAGCTCGACCCCGAAGACTCGAGCGTCGGCTACGGCGGATTACCGAACGAAGAAGGCGTTGTCGAGCTGGATTCCTGCGTCATGCACGGCCCGACGCGCCGGGCGGGCTCGGTGGCCTCGATTCGCGGCATCAAGACGCCGTCAAAAATCGCGCAACTCGTGCTGGAGCGCACCGATCACGTGATGCTCGTCGGCGAGGGCGCGCTACGCTTCGCTAAAGCCCATGGATTCAAAGAGGAAGAGCTGCTGACCGACAAGGCCCGCATCGCCTGGCTGACCTGGAAAGAGTCCCTCGGCGGAGACTGGGGCCCCGGACTGGACGCGCCGCCCGAGGCTTCGCGCGGCTCCGGCAACGCCCGCCTGCTCGAACGATTCCCCGACGCCAAACCTGAATGGATCGCCTGGGCCCGCGAGGTGGCCGCGAACCCGCCCACCGGGACGATCACCTGCCTGACGCTCAATCGCAAGGGCGAAATGTCGGGCTGTACGACGACCAGCGGGCTGGCCTGGAAGATCCCCGGCCGGGTCGGCGACTCCCCTATCATCGGCGCGGGCGTTTATGTCGATCAGGATGTGGGAGCCGCCGGGTCCACGGGCCGCGGCGAGGAAAACATCCGCGTCGTCGGCGCCCACACCGTGGTCGAGAACATGCGGCATGGCATGGAGCCCGAAGCCGCTTGCCTCGATGCGCTGCGCCGCGTTTCGCGCAACTACAACGATGACCGCGCCAGGCTCGACCAGATGAACCTGTCGTTCTATGCGCTGCGCAAAGACGGTAAATACGGGGCCGCGACCCTTTGGGGCTATCGCATGTCCGGCGGCAAGCCCGAACGTAGCCGCTACGTCGTCAATGCGGGCTCGGGCAGCCGCCACTTGGACACCGCCTATCTTTACGAAGGCCGTTAGTGGGATTTCTGAGTATGTCCCACCTTGGAGTGTCATGGTAAGATTCGATTGGTGGGATTGTCTCTCAAAGAACAGCACGTCGTGCAATTGGGCGCCCGGGGCAGGCTCGTGCTACCCGCTGGGGTGCGGAAGAGACTTGCCCTCGAAGAGGGGGACCGCGTCGTGCTTACGGTGGAAGACGACGGCAGCCTCCGGCTGGCCAGCCTCAAGCGAAAGATCCGGCGCTTTCAGGGAATGTTCAAGAACCTGAAGCCCGACGGGGAATGGTCGCAAGAGTTGATCCGCCAAAGGCGGGATGAAGCCCGCCATGAGGAGGACCGTTAGCCCCCGCTTGTTGAGGAGATAGGCGGCTAACGGCGGTTAGGTGGCAACATCCGTAGTCTTGGATTCCTCGGCGTTTCTCGCTTACCTGCGGGGTGAACCAGGCGCCGATTTGGTCGCGGCAGCATTGGCTGCTGGTGCACGGATTTCCGCCGTCAACTGGGCGGAGGTCTTATCCAAACTGGCTGATGTGGGCCAAGATCCTGACCAGTTCACCAAGCTGATGGGGGACCAAGGGATTTTGGGCGGTGCACTGGCGGTCCAATCCTTTGAAGTAGGCCATGCCCAGCTCGTTGCGCGACTAACGGACAAGACGCGCCCGCGGGGTCTTTCGCTTGGCGATCGAGCTTGTTTAGCCCTGGGCAAGGCGACGGGGCACCCTATACTGACAGCAGACAAGGCCTGGAAGGAGTTGGAACTGGGCCTGGAGATACGTCTTATCCGCTGATAACACGCCGGAACGAGGCTATGTTCTAAATGTTTTCTCTGCGTTGAGTCGCTGTTTGTACGTGGCCTCTACTTTCCGCGGAAACTGCCGGCCGCTGGAAAACCGTCCAACCGACTGACGCCCGTGGGTTCCCCGGAACTGTGCCCGGGATCAGAGAATCGCTGTTCAATGAGTTTCACGTTTCCACCAGCAGTCTGTCGCCCGCGAGTGAGCCACCGGCCGCTTGCCATCCTCTGCCTTTCCCTTTGGATGGCAGCTCCCCTGTTGGGCACGCTGGTCCCCCGCATGAGCCTGGAAGAGGTCGTGGACGCCTCCATCGCGATCGTGCATGGCAATGTCGTGCGCACCTGGTCGGCGTGGGACGGAGACCACCGCTACATCTGGACTCACTATGAGGTTCAGGTCATGGACAATCTCAAGGGATCAGCGAGTGGCGCGATCGTGGTGAGCGAACCCGGCGGTGCGGTAGGCGAGACCGAGCTTCAGGTCGTCGGCACGCCCAAGTACGAGGTCGGCGAAGAAGTCGTGCTCTTTGCGGAAGAAACCCCGCTCGGCCTGCTGCGAACCTGCGGCTGGGGGCAGGGCAAATTCAAGGTTACGCGAGCCAGGGAAACCGGTAAACTCACCGTCCGGACAGCCGCCAAGGGAATTCAGTTGGTGGAGAGGCCAACCCGCGAGTCGAAGCCGGCTGGAACCGCCCTCGGCGGGCTGGACGGCCAGGACCTCGAGCAGTTCAAGACGCGGGTCCGCCAGATCGTCAAAGACCGCCCGCCACAACCCAGCCGCTGAAACGTTCTCTGCCGGGGCGCCCGGCTGCCCCGCCGGGGGCAGAGCCCGCTGTGATTACTCCCCCCGCCGCGCGCTCATCGCCGCCTGCTACTCGCGCTTCACCTGCCAGCGCAGGGTTTTGCCCGCCTCCACCTGGACTTCCCGCACCTGCTCGGCGGATCCCGGCTGCCGCACCGTCAACGTATGGGGTCCCGCCACCAGCAGCGTCGTCAACGGACAATTGCCCATATAAGCCCCATCGATGATCACGACGGCCTCGCGCGACGAACATTGAACGGTCACCCGGCCCGTCTGTAGCGAGGTTTGCGCGGGCTCGATGCCCGGCGAAGTGGACTGCGAGGGGCGGCCGGAAGACGGCGTGGTCAGTTCGGGCGGCTCCCAGCGGGGCTCAGTTTGGGGTTCAAGCCCCTTGCGCTGGTTTGTGGTTTCCGGGCCGATACGCGGCATGCGCCGGGAAGGCTCGGGAACATACGGGGTGGAAATCTCGCGCGGCTTTTCCTGGACATCGAAGATCCGAAAGGCTAACTGCCGCCCGCGAACCACAATCCGCAGCACGTCGTCTTCGACCTCGGTCGGAAACGTCTGGCCGGCCGCGATGTCGCGGCAGTTCCGTTGGTCATCGGGCGCGACTTTTGTCGGCTCCGACGCGGCCGGCTGCGAAACCGCCGTCGCGGCTGCGTCCTCCTGGAGAAACGGGCACGCCGCCAGATAAATGGTTTCGTCGAGATCCCGGAACAAGGCTATAGTGGCCGGGACTTTTTCGGTAGCGCCGGCGTCCGAATCCGCCGTTTCGGCTACCGGACGGCAATTCAGGACAGCCACGGCTCCACCCGGCTCAGCGCCTGGCTCGATAGCGCAATCCAAAGCCCAGCGGGTGAGCTGATCGTCGAGCGAATCGTCCTGTTTTTCGAGAAGCTCGCGGCGTTCGGCGTCAAGCGTAAAGACGGCAGTCGACAGCTTCGGCGAGGGCGCTGCAAACAGCGCCGGCCCGGCAACCAGAACTGCGATGGAGGCGGCCAGCCGCATTCGCCTTTATTGTAGCCCTCACCCGCGACGACGATCCCGCCGCCGAAAGCGTGGGTGTTACATTCGACCCATCAAGCCACGGCGCACTCTTTCCCGTTAGAGTTTGAGCACGTGAATCGAACCGTCCGCCGTCCGCAGCTCCAGTCTCGGCCCGCCCTGCTGAATGGTGCCCCGGATTCGCGATCTCGATAGCGACCCGGAGACTTTCACGGGGAAATCAAGGGTAACTCTGCCGTCGCCGGTGCTCAGGTCGAGCTCGGCCGGGAACAGTTCGGGAAGCCGCAGCGTGATGCCGCCGTCCTGAGAGCTCAGAATCCAGTCTCGGTCCATGCGCGAGCCCTCGCGCACGGTCGCTGAGACCGCGCCGTCGCCGGATCGAAGATCGAGCCGGTTGAAGCGGCCGTCAACGGTCACGCGGCCATCACTGGTCTTGGCCCGCAGCGCCGCTTGCATCCCCGCCGCGTCGATACTGCCATCGCCGGTCGACAGCTCAACCTCACCATCGAGATCGCGGACATCGATAGCTCCATCCCCGGTCGACAGACGCACCGTTCCGGCGATTCGCCGCGCGGTCGCCGGTGCGTAAATCGAGGTTGGCCTTCGCCGGTACCGAGACTTCTATCTTGACCGACCGTCTGCTGTTTCTAAAAAGCTCCCAGTCGACCTGGGGAATCCGCACCTCCAGCCGGACGTTGTCGCCCGATTGCGTCTCGCTTACGCGCACCTCGTCTTCGGAAATTTCCCAGCCCTCGGTCACCACCCGCGCCGCGATCTCGTCTCTTTGCCACGAGACGACGTCAATCCGCGCGTCGTTGGTTTCGACCCGCAGCTCCGGGATCCCCCGCACGGAGAAACTCTTTGCCCACTCTTCGGCGGCTAGCTGCGCTGCCGCGACGGCAGCCAACGATACGATCAAAAAAATCCGATGCATGGCGGACCTCCCGCTGGTTGATACCGACGTTACGAACATATCCTGGCGGATGTTCCTAAAAGGGCGTTTTGCAGGTTGGGGGAATGATGCGACCGCAAGGGCGGGCAGGGGCACCCAGCCAGCCACTCTTTCCCCGAGTGTTCCCCGAGTGCCCCCTACCGCTTCGGAGGTTTACAGTAGAGTGCTTACGCCGTGTTTTCGCCGCCGGATGCCGATACATCGGGAGTACAATCAACAACTATGGAGTCGACCGGCGCCGCGGGAACTTCGAGCGGGATTCGCCGCTCCCGCTGGATCCAGATCGCGATCGTGCTGGCATCGTCGGCCGTTGCGCTGCTGCTCGCGGAGTGGGTGGTTCGCCTCACTGGCCTGGTGCGCCAGTGGCATCCGGCGGCACAAACGGCGATTCTCCAATACTACGAGGACCCCAACGGCCCCGCCTACTTGATCCCGAATTGGGAAGGCTACGTCAGCGGAGCGTGGACGAAGATCAATGCGGATGGTTTTCGCGACGTCAGCCACGCGCCTGTCGCACAGCCCGGCGTGTTGCGTCTCGCCGTCGTCGGGGATAGCTACACCATGGGCGACGGCGTCGCGCTGAAGGATACCTACATTAAGCAGCTGCAAGCGATGTTGTCGCCGCGCTTCCAGATCGAAGTCCTGAACTGCGGCGTCACCTCCACCAACACCATGAATCAGCTCGCGGCGCTGCCCAGGATACTGGCGCGCTATAGTCCTGCGGTGGTCGTCACGGCGTTCAACGTGAACGATTTCGAGGTATACACGGAGACCCGCTTTGAACGTATGAGTCGTGATGGCGGCCGTTTCACGGTTCATGACGGTGGAACCGTCACCATGGAGCGGCACACCGGAGTCTTCCGCGGCGTCAAAGAACAGTTTCGCGAGCACTCCTATCTGTACCGATTGGCCTCCGAGCTGCTCCCGCTGCTCCGGGGAGAGCGCCAGGATGTCGTCGAAACGGTTCGCCGCCGTTTCCAAACCGGCGAGTACGCGCGATCCGTCGAGGCCCTGATCAAAATGAGAGATCTGGTCGAGGCCAGCCATGCTCGATTCCTGGTGGCCTTGATTCCGGGCCTGCTCGACACGCCGGCTTCCGTCACGAACATGAAGGACTATCCCTACCTTGAAGAACATCGATCGATCTGCGAAAAGCTCTCTTCACGAGGTGTAGGATGCGTAGACTTGGCTGGTGCCTTCGGCGATCGCGATCCCAATGCGCTGATCGTGCATAGAACTAACCGGCACTACAACACGGAAGGCCATCGCCTTGTCGCCACAGCGTTGGGCAACTATCTCGAGGCCCATAGCGCGGAACTGTTGAATAGTTCGAGCACGGCAGATGGGCTACAACCTACTCACCCGGATTGAGTTCGCCAAACGCCGATCAGGATTGGCTGCTGTGGTGTCCAAGCGCGAAAGCCGCGATGACGCCGGCCGCAATGCCGATAAAGAAAAGCCGGGAATCCGGCGCGCTCGGCGGCTTGCTAGGCAACTGCCGCACAGGGGAACGGGAAGGAGCAGAAGTAAGGGCGCGCTCCGAAGCGGGGCCAATGGAGGGGCGTTCCAGGCCTGGATCAAACGGCGCCGCGTAGACCACGCGGCCGTCTACACGTAATGGCGACAGCTCAGTGATTTCGCCATCGCCTCGCCCGGATGTGAATCCCATGCAGACCACGGTAGCTAAAACATTTTAACACCGATCTGGTTTTTAAAGAAAGGGTACACTTCAACTGGGTCGCGTTATTCTGAGCGTACAAAGTGTTTCGTTCGACCTGACTTATGCACAGAATCAGCATGCCAAGCCCTCTGCGTGCTCGGCTGATG